>NZ_CP162100.1:1308977-1636222 GCF_040869035.1 Vibrio sp. NTOU-M3 | reverse complement strand
TAGTTTCCTGCATTTGTGTCACAGGGTCGTAACCGTAAGTCGTTGCAATGTTGGCAGATTCACCAATCACGTATGGGTCCGTGCCTTCTGGGTACTTATCGCGCAACTCTTCACCTTGGAATTTGCCGCCAAAGTGGAAAGGAATAAATGCCAGACCCGGTTTCACACGGCGAGTGACCATCGCTTTGACATGAATACGGCCTTTTTCAGCGCCTTCAACCCAAACCATATCACCATCTTTGAAACCAAGATCGTTGGCATCTTTCGGGTTCACTTCTACGAACATCTCTTGTTGTAGCTCAGCAAGCCATGGGTTTGAACGAGTTTCCTCACCACCACCTTCATATTCAACCAATCGACCGGATGTCAGGATAATTGGGTACTCACCTGACTTATCTTGATCCTGAATTGATTTGTACATGGTCGGTAGACGGTAAATAGATTCGCTATCGTCCCAAGTTGGGTAATCTGCAACGAGGTCACGACGCGGTGTGTATAGAGGTTCACGGTGCAGTGGAACGCGGTCTGGGAATGTCCAAACAACAGCACGCGCTTTCGCATTACCAAAAGGAATACAACCGTGTGCAATGGCAACACGCTGGATACCACCAGACACATCGGTCTTCCAGTTCTTACCTTCTGCTGCTTGTTTTTCTTCTGCTGTTAAGTCATCCCACCAACCAAGGTGTTTCAACAGTTTATCGCTGAATTCTGGGTAACCGTCTTCCAGTTGACACCCTTCTGAATAGCTGTCTTCAGCAAGAAGGTTCTTCCCTTCGTATTCCACACCGAAACGCGCACGGAAGTTACCGCCACCTTCAGCAACAGGTTTAGATGTGTCGTAAAGGATATGAGTACCAGGGTGTTTCATCTCTGGCGTACCCCAACATGGCCACGGCAAACCATAGGTCTCACCATGAGCTGGGCCACCTTCGGCTTCAAGTGACGTCTTGTGGAAGGTATGCCAGTTTTGTTGGTGATCTTTCAAACGTTCTGGGCTTTGACCAGTGTAACCAATGGTCCACATTCCTTTATTAAACTCACGCGTGATGTCTTCAATATGTGGTTGGTTATTTTCAACTTTCACGTTCTTGAAAAGTTGGTCAGCGAAACCGAGTTTCTTGGTCAGAAGATACATGATCTCGTGATCTGGTTTTGACTCGAATAATGGTTGAACAACTTGATCACGCCATTGAATCGAACGGTTAGAAGCTGTCACACTGCCGTATGTTTCAAATTGAGTGGTTGCAGGAAGCAGATAAACGCCATCGGTACGGTCATTCATCACTGCAGCCACGGTAGGATATGGATCGACGATCACCATCATATCCAGCTTTTGCATCGCTTTTTTCATTTCTACGCCACGAGTCTGCGAGTTAACCGCATGACCCCAGTAGAACATAGCGCGAATATTGTCGTTTTGTTCGATGTTCTCTTTGTTTTCAAGCACACCATCGACCCAACGCGATACTGGAATACCCATGTTGTTCATTGGCAATTTGCCACGATATTTGTTTTGGTCGAATCGGTTTTTCACCCAGTCATAATCTAGATCCCAAACACCAGACCAATGTTTCCACGCCCCTTCAGAAAGACCGTAGTAGCCCGGAAGTGTGTGAGACAAGACACCAAGGTCCGTTGCACCTTGTACATTATCGTGACCACGGAAGATGTTCGCACCGCCGCCCGATTTACCCATGTTGCCAAGCGCAAGTTCAAGAACACAGTACGCACGTGTGTTGTTGTTACCCGTTGTATGTTGAGTACCACCCATACACCAAACAACGCAACCCGGACGGTTCTCAGAAAGCAGTTTTGCCGTTTGATAAACGTCAGCTTCACTTACGCCAGTAACACGTTCGACTTCTGCTGGTGTCCATTTATCTACTTCAGCGCGAATTTCATCCATACCGAATACACGTTGGCGGATGAACTCTTTATCTTCCCAGTTATTTTTAAATACGTGCCATAGGATGCCCCAGATGAAAGCAACATCAGAGCCCGGACGCAGAGAAACATAATGATCTGATTTAGCCGCTGTACGAGTACGGCGTGGATCTGCAACAACGATTTTACAGCTGTTTTTCTCTTTAGCGATCAAGATATGCTGCATGGCAACTGGGTGTGCTTCTGCTGGGTTAGAACCGATGAATAAGATCGATTTGCAGTTATGCATATCATTGAATGAGTTTGTCATCGCACCATAGCCCCAAGTGTTTGCAACACCGGCTACCGTGGTTGAGTGACAAATACGAGCTTGGTGGTCAACGTTATTTGTTCCCCATAACGATGCCATTTTACGGAACATGTAGGCTTGCTCGTTGTTGTGCTTTGCACTGCCCAACCAGTAAACAGAATCCGGCCCAGATTCCTTACGAATATCTAGGACTTTGTTTCCGATCTCTTCAATGGCTTGATCCCAGCTCAGTTTCTTCCACTTACCGTTTTCAAGCTTCATTGGATATTTTAGACGGCGTTCACCATGACCATGTTCACGTAATGCTGCGCCTTTAGCACAGTGGCCACCGGCATTAAATGGGTGATCAAATGCAGGCTCTTGACCAGTCCAAACCCCGTTTTGGACCTCAGCATAGATACCACAACCTACTGAACAGTGAGAACAGATCGTTCTTTTTACTTCTGTCTTAGCTTGAGGATCAACAGATTTAGCTTCTGCCTTTTTGATCATTCCCGGCGTAAACAAGCATGCCCCTGCAACGGCACCACCAGCAGCAAGCGAGCTGTTCTTCATAAATGCGCGACGCGAGACTCCTAACGGGTTCTGCTCTTTGCTCACCGTATCGGAGCGTTTCATTAGTTTCATGGTTCGCTCCTTATAGAGTGTCGTAGTAATCGCGAATGTGTTGAGTTTCGCGGTAACCTGTCTTCTTTACGTCTTTTTCAACAGAAACAGTTTCTGAAGCGGATGCCACTTTTGTTGTTCCAGCGACAACGGCACCAGCAACTGCGGCCGTAGCTAAGCCTTTCAGGATATCCCTGCGGCTGTTGTTTATATCTTTATTATCTTTCATCGTTGCTTCCTTACCTTTTAAGGTAGTGTTTGGAGGCTAAAGCCTCTCTTATCGACGTGTTCGCTATTCCGATTGCTCGTATTCGGTTACGTTTTTCACATCAATTTTCAATGTTGATTTACTGCTTTTCGTATTTTCGCTAAAACGGACTTGCTCTTGAGCCATAAATGCCGTCAGAAGCTCAGCTACCGCTTTATAAAACACTGCATTTTCTGCTTGTTGGGTTTGGTTACTTAATGATCCAAACCAAGGTGCAATGTGTTTGTTGAAGAAGCTTTGTTGATGTGATGCATCTTCGGTGCTTAACAGCGCCATCACTTCACACAAAGCCGAGATGTGATCTTCCGGCTCTTTGACATTCTCTTCACGTTCAAAACCAAGCATAGATAGGTCGGTACGAAGTTCTGCCAATGGCTTTTCCATTAATGAACCCGTGCGATGCCAAGATGCAAAAGGTACAACCTCCCCACGGCCAACACCGATAAACAGTGCATGAAACTCATCGTCGAGCGCTTCTCCATCTGTCGAATCCGCCGCATGTTTCACCTTTTGCCAGGCCAGTTGCATCTCACTCGCTGATGATTCAACTTCAATATTGGCTAGAAAACTTAACAATTCTGTTGATGGAACCTGACGGAATAACGACGACAGCATTAAATAGATTTGGGCGCGTAAGGTTTGATCTTGTTGTGTATCCACGCGTAGCTCCTAGTATTTCAACTGTTGAAGTGGGTTTTCAGTCATCGATTCAAACATGTCGACAACTCGGCAGTCTTCACACATCGCAATACGATTGATGGCTGCTTGATCAGTAAAATGAGAGTGACCGCGTAACTTGTTTTGGAGCATGTCTATCATCGATTGCGGTGCAAATGGTTTATGACAGCGAATGCATTCTGCTGCTTTTTCTTCATGGATAGTGATTGCCGATTGGCGTGTTGCACTATCCCAATTCATGCGAGGTGTCAGAGAAAGTGCTTGTTCTGGACAAGCCTTTTCACACAATCCACATTGAACGCAGTCTTGTTCAATAAACTTAAGTGACGGCGTCACTCCATCGGTGTGAAGCGCGCGTGTTGGACATACAGCAACACAGCTCATGCATAACGTACAATCTTTACTGCTGCAGTTAACGCTTCCAAAAGGAGCATTTACTGGCATTGAAACGATGTTATCGACAGGAATTCGAGATTTGGCTAATGCATCTAACGCCGTGAATAGACGTTGACGTTTTGTACCTTGCAACTCACCTAAAGCGAGATCGAACGACTCTGCGCACAAGGTCGGAGGGCCTTCTCTTAAGGACTCCAAATAGAGTACATCAATGCACTCTTTGGTGATGCCCAATTGTGACAATAGTTCTTGAGCGGTTGCCACTTCATTATTCAATACTCTTTGAATCGTCTCAGGCATGTAACGGCTGGCTGCAAAAAGCACTTGCGTCGCACCATTAACTAAAGCCGCAAACCAAGTGTCTGGCCCAACAGATGGTAGCTCTTCAACCACAACCGGAATGACATTGTCTGGCAGTACTTTCAGTGCCATAACATTGTAGGCTTCATGGCGAGCACTGCAGATCAGAACAATAGGATCCTGACCTCCCGCTTTTTCATAATTCGCGAGTGTCCGCTCAATGAACTTTTGCGTTTCTAGTGGGTTGGGTAAAGCGTAATGTATTGCTTCTGTTGGACATGTAGTCGCACAGGTCCCCACCCCTTGGCATAAATATGGATTTATCTCGATTCGATGACCGGTTTTGTCACTACCTTCACTTGAAAGTGCACCAGCGGGACAGGCATCAACACAGCGTTCACAACCTTTAACTCCGCGAGAACTGTGCGCACAGAGTTCGGTGTTCAAACGAAAGAACTTTGGTTTATCAAAGGTTCCCATTAGGGTTGGAATTTCTTCAAGTGCTTCAGCAAGCTTTGGATAACCTCGCCCAACAGGGTAGTAGCCCGGGACAGGAACTTCTTCGGTCATACAACTGCTGAGACAAAGATCGAGCACCACATCAAAACAGTCATGGTTGATGGCTACTTTTGCAAGATTAGTCGTCACGCCTTGGTTTTCAGTCAAAACTTCGAAGGTACCGAGAAAACCAGAAACCTGAACACGACTCGCGAAATAAAGCTCTTTATGTTGGCCTTTCTCACCATCAGTAGACAGCAAAGTGATGCTGTTCATTTGCTCAAGTTGCTGGGCTGCGCTTTCGATAATTGCAGTTGGACCAATAATGAGTGTATTTCCACCACTTTCGTAACTTACCGTCGGCGGGATCAAATTAGTCAGTTCAACCGTATTTTCAAACGCATATAACCGCGCTTTACCGTTACTAGACTCTGATTGTTGTAGTAATTGTTTTAGCATTGCTCTGTTCCATGTCGAACTCGAACGATAGAATTGGCTTTTACATAGCAAATGCCGTGCCTGATTTTTTTAATTATTAAATCAATAAGTTAAGATTAATTTGTCTAGTTCTGATACAGAAAAAAGCCGTATGCGACATTTTGTCGCATACGGCTTGTTGATGATTCGGTCAAAATGTACCTATTCTTTGTGTGGTATATTTTGTCCCACATTAATTTCTGATTCTGCTGTATCAGGAAGATGATTCTCTTCAATGCAGTCGTCCGGCTGAGCTTTCAGTTCAGGCGATTTGTCTTCCTCATTTACTTGAGGCTCCTGCTCAGACTGATCGTTTACCCATTCTCTGAGTTTTTCGGCGACATCACTTGATAGACTCTTGACGGCTTTATAGTCATGATCGTAGTCATTAAGCGCATCCACTTCGGAAAATTCACCACTTAAAAACAGTTTACGTAAAGCTGCCTTCTTTACGGCCGTTTCTGCTCCAGTTGCCAATAAAGAACTTACGCTGACGACATCGTCTTCTGACTCTTGCTTAGCATCGGTTATGTCGGCATGCGCCTCTGCAACCGGTTCAACAACGGGCTCTTGTGAAGGCTCAATTTGCTCTTCTTCCGCTTGATCCGTTTGCTGAAGTTTTCTTTGAGACCAACGGCTTAAAAAATTAGTTGCCACTCGAACGCCCCGCCCCGCGACGCTTCTTACGTCGCTGTTCTAATAACTCCCCATGACGCCCTATAAACGCCTCCATCCATGCCTGTATTGGTAATGGCATGTCATTAGATAATACGAGATAGTCTCCATCCATATATTGACCAGCAACGCTTTGCGAAGCGGTTAATGACACAATTTTAGGCACACTGTCTGTATCCATGTTATCTAGGATCAGAAATAGTTTGGGCTGTTGGGAACTTAAATTAAAGCGATAATCCGTACGCTCATCTTTATGAAGTTCAAGCGACGTAACAGATTCTGATACCATTTCTGGTTTGAGGTTAAACCCTTTTAGTTGCCACTGACTGGTTAACCAAATGCCGGTAGAAATTTCGTGCTCGACTAATTCACACTCAATATCCCAAACCGTTTCGTTCTTTTCTAATTGTTTTGTTATTGGCGCTTCACTTGACATAACTCACCTAACTCTTCATTTGTTGCTGACGTTTATAAGCAATTACTGTACCTTCTTGTGAAAAGTCTCAGTAAGCCATACCTTCCTCAGAATCTAAACCACAGCAAAAGTTCAATCGAATTTAAGTAGAGTGTTTAATTTAAGATACTGTGCGAATCAGGAATGGTAATTGCTTTGATCATGTTTCACCTCTAAGAAAATAATAAATAGGATTCCCCGTGGCGAAACCAAAAATTCTCAAAACCAGTGAAAATCCACTTCAAACCATAGAAGTGGAAGTCTTCGATGAATACGGAGAAAAGCTGACTAAACAAATCGCTTGCGAGCGCCCTCTTACAGTCATGCTTAATTGGAAGGAAGTGGTAACGCTAATGACGTTGGGGTCGCGACCAGAATCGTTGGTTTTAGGTTACTTAAAAAACCAAAGCTTTCTATCGGATCCCGAAGCTCTAGAATCTGTCATCATCGACTGGGAAACGCACACTGCCGCTGTTATCACTCAAGAAAATACGGAGCACCTAGAAGGTGCGCTGAAAAAGAAAACGGTTACTTCTGGCTGTGGTCAGGGCACCATGTACGGAAATGTGATGAAGCAACTTGAGAACTATCAGGTGCCTCAAGTCCCGCTGAAGCAGTCAGAAATCTATGCCGCATTGGAAGCTCTGACCCATTATAACGATACGTACAAGAAAGCTGGAGCAGTTCATGGTTGCGCGGTGTGCCAAGGTGACCAAGTACTTTCATTTGTTGAAGATGTTGGCCGTCACAATGCCGTAGATACGTTAGCGGGAGAAATGTGGCTAAACGGTGAATCTGGTGAAGATAAGATCTTCTATACTACGGGTCGTTTAACGTCAGAAATGGTGATTAAAGTGGCTCAGATGGGAATTCCAGTGCTACTTTCTCGTTCTGGTGTAACTCAAATGGGATTAGATCTAGCTCAAAAATTTGGCATAACGACGATCGCTCGTGCAAAAGGTCTGCGTTTTCAGATCTTTACCGGAGCAGATAAAGTTGAATTTGATGTTAAAGGGCATTTAAAAGAAGAATAATCTCTCAGTCTAACTTGAAAAGCCCCTCTCTAGTGCTATTAGTTTTATAACTGCTGTAATAAAAATGTAACAAAGTACTAAAAAGCAGTCATTACAACGTTCATTGCTAGGGAGGTGTTTAATGACACCATCACCAAAAGAGTCTCGGCTATCATTTGCGCTAACTATTCGCGCGAAACTAACGCTAATCACATTAATGCTGTTGGTAGGAATCGGATGCTATGCCGCATTTCAACAGGTTAGCTTTAACACACTCAATCGTCTCGATATCGCCGCAACAGAAAACCTGTTGAGTGAAGTCGATCTCCTTACACTGCGGCGCCATGAAAAAGACTTCTTAGCACGTAAAGACGCCAAATATGTTGAGCGGTTTGATAAAACCTCAGAGCAACTTCTGGTTCGAGTGTCACAGCTCAATACACTGGTCAGTGAATTTGATCCATCTATTGGGCTGCAAGTCGATCAAGTCATCCAAACCGTGAAAGATTATCAAATACAATTTCATCAATTGGTCAGTTCTGTTAATCAAATCGGTCAGAGCGGCCAGTCGGGTTTAACACAAGATCTCGAGCTGACACGTGAGTCATTAAGAGAACAAGTTTCTTACCTCAATGATAGTGATTTAACCAAAGCCCTCTTCTCTCTTTACACATATGACAATCTCTATCTTGCTACCCCAAGTGAGAGCACCTTTCTTGATGTACAAAATGCACTGAGAACCTTGCTGTTAATCTCTGAATCCTATCCACTCGTTGGTTCTGCGGTACAAAATTATCAACAGGCGATTACGAAACTGGCTGACGCCAAAACAACCTTTGGTTTAACGCCACAACAAGGGTTACGTGGTGCGCTTCGCAATAATGTTCATCAAACTGAAGAAATCATCCATGTCTTACAGCAAGACATAGAAGCATTGATTAATTCCAAAACAACCAGTGTGAAGCAACAGCTCTATGCGTTTGGAGCGTGCGTCGCACTCCTAGTTTCACTGTTGTTGGTCTTAATTGGGCGAAATATCGCTAACCGCATCGGCGCAATCAATATGCTGATGGATAAAATTGCCAGAGGTGAAGGCGATCTAACGGTACGGATGAATGCTAAAGGCAACGATGAACTGGTACAGCTCTCTAATTCATTTGATCTCTTCATTAGTTCGCTACACGGCAATATTAAAGATCTGGCTAAGGTGATGAACGTACTCAGTGAAAACTCATGCAGTTCTGAAAAAGCAGCCATGCAAAGCATGAAGAATGCAGAACAGCAAAAAATGGAATCGGAATCTGTAGCAACAGCCGTGAACGAATTGGTTATGACCAGTAACGAGATCACCGCCAATATTGAGCATGCTGCGGAAAATGCAAAACGGGTAAAACTAGAAGCTGAACGTGGGCGTACATTAACTCATGAAGCAGGGCAAAGTATTCAAACACTAACGAGCAATATTGAAAGTTCACAAGAGCTTGTCTCTGAATTAGAAACATGCAGTCGTGATATTCATTCAGTGATCACCTCCATCCAAGGCATTGCTGAACAGACTAACCTACTGGCATTGAACGCGGCGATCGAGGCAGCTCGAGCTGGCGATAATGGTCGAGGTTTTGCAGTTGTTGCTGATGAAGTACGTCAGTTGTCTTTGATGACGAATACATCAACTCATGAAATTGAGACCACTATTAACGGCCTTACGACAGGTGTTCAAAAAACGGTGTCACTGATGCAAAGCAGTCTTGAGCAGGCTCATCACTCTAACGAGCAAACAGAGAATGTGGTTGGAGCGATAGATAAGATTGTTGATCAAATATCTGAAATGTTTGATATGAATGCGCAAATAGCAACCGCGTCTGAAGAACAATCAATGGTGTCTGCGGAAATAGACAGAAATATTACTCAGATAGCGGAGTTAGCGGGCGATACGCATCAAATCGTAACTGGTTCGGTGAGGTGTAGTGAACAAGTATCTGACGTGAGCCACAAGCTTGAAGCAATTGTGGCTCAGTTTAAATATTAGAAGATCGGGCTAATTAACCTTCTATACCGCGTGAACGTAGGAACTCTGAGTATGTGCCCTTGAAATCATGGATTTTACCGTCTTTGATTTCGAGGATACGTGTAGCAAGCGAATCTACAAATACACGGTCGTGTGATACGAAGAACAACGTGCCTTTGTATTGCTCAAGTGCCGTGTTCAAAGATTCGATCGACTCCATGTCCATGTGGTTAGTTGGTTCATCCATTAGCAGCATGTTTGGCTTGTGCATCATTAGCTTACCAAGCAGCATACGACCTTGTTCACCACCAGACAGAACTTTCACGGATTTCTTAATATCGTCTTGACCAAACAGCATACGACCTAAGAAGCTGCGAACCACTTGCTCGTCATCACCTTCTTGACGCCATTGCCCCATCCAATCTGTTAGATTCATATCTTCTTCAAATTCATGAGCGTGGTCTTGCGCGTAGTAACCGATGTTTGCGTTCTCAGACCATTTGAATTCACCGGTACGTGGTTCTAGTACACCAGCAAGTGTGTTTAGTAGGGTTGTCTTACCCACCCCGTTCTCACCGATGATGGCGACGCGCTCACCCACTTCAAAAATTGCATTGAAGTTTGCAAACAGGTCTTCTTCAAAACCTTGACTTAGGTTTTCTACAGTTAGAGCGTTACGGAATAGCTCTTTAGACTGTTCAAAACGAATGAATGGGTTTTGGCGACTAGACGCTTTAACTTCGTCGAGTTTGATTTTGTCGATTTGCTTAGCACGAGATGTTGCTTGTTTTGCTTTCGAGGCGTTTGCAGAGAAACGCGCAACGAACGTTTGAAGTTCCGCGATCTGTGCTTTCTTCTTCGCGTTGTCATTCAGTAGACGCTCACGAGCTTGAGAAGCCGCTGTCATGTATTCGTCGTAGTTACCTGGGTAAACACGCAGCTCACCGTAGTCCAAGTCAGCCATGTGGGTACATACTGAGTTCAGGAAGTGACGGTCGTGCGAAATGATGATCATTGTGCAGTTACGTGCGTTTAGCGTGTCTTCCAACCAACGAATAGTATCCATATCCAAGTTGTTGGTCGGTTCGTCAAGAAGCATAACGTCTGGGTCTGCGAATAGAACCTGCGCTAGAAGCACACGAAGTTTCCAACCCGGTGCAACCTCACTCATCAAGCCGAAGTGTTGCTCCATTGGAATACCCACAGCAAGAAGAAGCTCACCCGCTTTCGCTTCTGCCATGTAACCGTCCATTTCCGCGAACTGTACTTCTAGGTCAGCTACCTTCATGCCGTCTTCTTCGCTCATTTCAGCAAGTGAATAGATGCGGTCACGCTCTTGCTTCACTTCCCATAGCTCTTTATGACCCATGATAACGGTATCGATGACAGTGAATTCTTCGTACGCAAACTGGTCCTGATTTAGCTTAGCAACACGTTCATTTGGATCGTAGCTTACGTTACCGCTTGTTTGTTCAAGTTCACCGCTCAGGATTTTCATAAAGGTTGATTTACCACAACCGTTAGCCCCGATTAAGCCGTAGCGGTTACCTTCGCCAAACTTAACTGAGATGTTTTCAAATAGCGGCTTAGCGCCAAATTGTTGAGTAATATTCGCTGTGGAAATCAAAACCTTTTACCTTAGCAATTCAAGTTTATTAGGAAAAACCGCGCAACGTTACTGGCTATGCACGTTAACTGCAAGTGTTGTTTTTATTTATTCGCATCTTCCGGCTTGCTCAAGTGGAAGATTTCGCAATTTAGCAACGGGAGTTAACCATACCTTTCTTGAATATTGTTATTGATAAGCAATACAATTTAATCATGACACTTCACTGACACTTGGATCAAAACTGAGATTAAAGTGTTTCGTCCTTAAAATGGTCATGCTGAACTCGATTTCAGATTCAAACCGACTAAACTAACTCTAACCTACTAAGTTAAAAGAGAATTTTATGCGTTTTGCATTGCGCTTATTGTTATTGACTGGTGTTTTATTGTCTGGCTTTGCTCAGGCAGAATGGAAGTATGAATTCACACCAACACCACAAGTCGATGCAGTGGCAGAAGAAATTGCCTCCGAAATAAATAAGATCCCAGAGCCACTGTTTATGACAGAGCGGGATCACCGAAAAATTCGACAGCTACTGACTGCGGTGATCAATGAGCAGAAAAAACAGACGACGGTATTTAAGGCACACTTAGAGAAATACCGTGAATCAAATGTAGAAAATGACTGGTTTGAAACAGAGAGCAGCTACCTAACGCTAAATAGTTTGGGTCAGAGCAAACAGCATTTGCTTGAACTCGCCCAACAACCCGTTAGAGATAAACTGACCGGTTTCGGCCCCTATGGGGTTACGCAGTTTAAGCAAGAATGGAATCAAACCAAACTCAATGCTCAATACCTATTGCACTTTCAACTGCGTAGCTTCCGTGCACTAATTAACGACATCTTGATCTCGCCGATTCCTGTGGTTTGGGCTGCTCTTAAAGTGTTGTTTATTTACTTTGGCTTAGCTTGGTGGCTTGCAAACAGTAAACGCCTCATCGAAGTATTTCGCCAAACACAGCTGGAAAGTAAAACGAACCCACCTCTATGGGTTCGTTTAGTTTGGTATTTCAGCCGAGCACATCGCGCTATCGCATTCTTAATTGCAATTACGTTGTCGCTACGTGTGTTATCAAACATCCCTAGCTTGCAGCATCTTATTTACTTGGAGATCTTTACTTGGTGGGTATTGGGTGGCTCGATTGCAATCAGCTTCCTTCTTGAGTTTGCGCACCGAAACAGTAGAACCTCTTCAGAGGAAGTGATTGCGCTTCGCCTTGCGACCATTCGTCGATATGTATGGAGTGCTATCGTCGCTGGTGTGATTTTGCAAATATCAATGCGCACGCTTGGTAAGACAACCATTTATTACTGGATATACAATATGTTGTATTTCTGGTTTGTTTTGGTCACGCTATCTGTGCTTAAGCTATGGCGTAAGAAAGTCTTTGATACGGCTATGAAGATCACCGATCGCCCAGTTTGGGTTAATTGGGCAATTGCCAAAAAAGACACTTTCCTCCTCAACTTACCAGCGACTGCACTAGCGATAGTTTGGCTCACAGTTCACAGTTTTAAGCATCAAATTGTTGCCCTACTGTCGAATTACGCGCTCTTTAGTCAGGCACTGGCGTACCTATTCCGAATTGAGGTTGCGAAACAAACCAGCATTAACAATGGACAAAATCACTTAGTGCGTGTTCGGGGTGACGATGCTTTTCAGTACGTGTTACCGGGAACTAAGGAAAGCACGCTTGTTGATTATGCAAGTGATGAAATACAGCAATTGTCTAAGTATTTGATGACAGACAGCCCAGCAATTTGTGTGGTTTCAGGTGAGCGAGGTGTGGGAACAACAACCCTACTGCACACACTACTTAGTAAGGTGCGAAACGCAAAACCTCTCTACCTTAATTGTCAACATAGCGGTTATAGCGAGCTGCTGGCTGAATTGGCATCCCAACTTGGCTTGAGCGAAGAATCGAGTGAGATTCAAATTCTGGCTCACCTAAGAAAAAGTGAGACCTCTTACTTAATGGCAGTCGACAATGCTCAGCGTTTAGTAAAACCGATGGTGGGTGGTTTGTCTGATTTGATTCGTTTGACCAATTTATTGCGTCGCTCTAAGAAAAATCATCGTGTAGTGATAGCAATCGAGAAAGCGAGTTGGCGTTTTATCGACCGTGCTCGTGGTGAAAGATTGCTATTCGATCTCGTGAGCTTTTTACCTCGTTGGAATGAAAAACTTATCCGTGAACTGCTTGATAGTCGTATTAACCAAAATGAAGAGCATAGAATTTCATTTGATGGTTTAGTGGTTCCAAAGCAGTGGGATCATGAAGACATCACCGAAGAAGAGCGCGCTAAACAAGGCTTCTACCGAATTCTTTGGCATTACTCTGATGGCAACCCAACCGTTGCACTGCGCTTTTTCCGCCTCTCGTTACGTCGAGATAAAGAAGCACAACAGGTTTATGTTCGCTTGTTTCATGCACCAGAATCTCAAGAGCTTGAAAAAATGCCAAAACCGATGCTTGCGGTCTTGCGTTCAATCGTTCAACTCGAAATTGCGTCGCCAGAAGAACTGTCTGAATGCACACAGTTAAGTATTGCAGAAGTAATTGGTACCCTACGCTACTTCCAGAGCCGTGGATACATCGAGTGGAGTGAAGATAAGGCACGAGTCAGTGATCACTGGTTCCGCCACATTACAAATGTTCTAGATCGTCAGCATTTATTGGTGAAGTAAAGATGAAAAAACTGATTATATTACTCTTGTCTGTGATGGTCGCTTCGCCGGCATTGGCTTCTGAAGATGTGGCTAATGTTGAAAACATCACGCAGATCGCCAGTCTTATCCGTTGGAGTGGCGTTTTCTTCTCCGCCATCATCATTGCGGCAACTTGGTTGTTATTGAAGTTCATTAACTCATTGGTTGAAAGCTTTGGTAGCCAATTTGCACAGTATCGGATGTTGCTGCAAAAGCTACAGTCTTTCCTGCAGTTCTTTATCTATATGACCGCCGGTATGCTGGTCTTTATGATGAGTTTTCGGGTCAACGACCAAATCCTAACCCTAATAGGTGGTACCCTTGCGGTCTCTGTTGGTTTTGCTCTGAAAGACCTTGCAGCATCGTTTATCGCAGGTATGACCGTAATGGTGGATCGCCCTTTTCAAGTAGGTGACCGCGTCACGTTTGAAGGTAATTATGGGGATATTATTGCTATTGGTTTGCGTTCTGTTCGCATGCGTACACTCACCGATGACATCATCACTATTCCAAACAACAAATTCCTTAATGAAGTTACCGTAAGCGGCAACTATGGTGCATTGGATATGCAGGTGGTGATTCCGTTTTATGTTGGGATGGATGAAGATATCACGCTTGCTCGTGATTTGATCCAAGAAGCTGCCTCTTCTAGCCGCTATATCCACCTACCGAAGCCTGTGACTGTTTTAGTAAAGCAGACCATCACGGATAACTACCTTGCTATTCAATTAACTTGTAAGGCTTACGTGGTTGATACTGCGTACGAGAAGCTGTTTGAAACCGACATTACCCTTCGAGTAATGAAAGAGTTTAAGAAGCACGGTATTAACCCGCCTAAGATTGCGGTGTATGCTGGATAATAAAAAGGCCTCCAAAATGGAGGCCTTTTTACAACGTTATGTTACTTAGCGGCTTGTTTAGTTATGCAATTATTTAGTTGAAACCAACACATCTAATTCCGCTTTCTTAGGTAAATAAATACTAAAGCGACTGCCTTTTCCGAGCTCAGACTCAGCGACCAACTCGCCGCCAGTTTGGCTAAGCAAACTTTGAGAAACAGAAAGCCCTAGTCCAGTTCCTTCACGCTTTGTCGTATAAAATGGAGAGAAGATACGGCTTAAGTTCTCTGGCTTGATGCCGCAACCCTCGTCTTTTACGTGGATTACCGTGCCTTTTTCTAGGCCATCTTCTACCCAGTCTTCACTGCGAATTGTAAGTCTGCCAGCCCCTTGCATTGCATGGATTCCATTCATTTGTAGGTTAACTAAAATTTGCAGAAGATGGTGGCGATTAAATTCAACGGGCGTATGGGCGTTAAGCTCAGAAACAAACTCGATGTTGCGTCTCTTTGCTCCTGTTTTGACCAAGGTAATACTTTCTTCGATGATTGGGTTAACGTGTTGCCAGGTGACTTCATCTTGCACGCCACCTTGGCGGCTATATTGTAAAAGGCTTCGGGTAATATTCCGGATACGGTCAATCTGGCCCAAAATTGCGTGGATTTCATCTTTCACTCGAGAAGAATCGTCCCCTAATTCGAATTCCATTAACTCCACGTTACCTAGGATCACTGCAGTTGGGTTATTGATTTCATGAGCGATACCTGCTGTTAACTCACCTAGCGCCGCGAGTTTTTCGTTCACAACCAACTTATCTCGAGTTTGGTTGAGTAGCTGAATATGCAGCTCCAGTTCTGCAGTTTTTTCTTCTAAACTCGCAGTACGCTGCTTCACTTTTTGTTCTAGCTCTTCAGCCGCATACTTCAACTCATTTTTTCGTTGCCGCAATAAATCCAACATGTTGTCGAACTGTTTCGCTAGCTGGGCCAGCTCGTGTTTTTCGTCTAGGCCAAGTGGACCAATGCGCGTTTCTTTACCTAACTGGATCATTTTGACGACGCGGTAGATATGCTCAATTGGATTAAACAAGTCACGTGAGCCACGATAAACCATCACACCTGAAACCAATAAGAGAACCAAGGTGGTGATACTGATCTCAACGATGTTTGTCAAATACGCTTTAAGGAATGGCCACATTAAATAACCGGTATACAGCATACCAATGACATTATCGTATTGATCACGAATTGGTTGATATGCCGTGATATACCAAGCGTCATAAACATAGGCTCGGTTGACCCACTCTTTGCCCTCACCTAAAACCGCACGATTGACTTCGCTCGACACACGGGTACCGATCGCTCGGCCAAGTCGCCCTTCACTGTCTAGCGGTACGTTCGTACTGACGCGAAGATCATCAAGAAAAAGTGTCAATGTACCGATTGGACGCAAGCTATCTTGCGTTGATGGATAGATGAGGTCTCGGATCTGATCTACAAGCACAGTGCTGTTATTTAGCAACAATCCGCCATCGAGAAAGCCGATGAGCTCATGCTCATCATTTCGAACCGGAATGACAGTGCGACTAATCAATCCACGACCTTCCACACGATTACTATTCAAAATTGGAATTTGGGCTTTTTTTGCCAGTTCAGCATCCAACCTATTGAGGTCATTTGGATCAAGTACATCAAAAAATGATTCTTTATGGGTTAGATCCATAAACCTGAATTTTTCTTCAATGGTATCGACACGATGAAACTTTAGAAAATCAAGTTTGTAATGATGCTTCTGTTCAGAAACCCAAGCGATAAATTCTGGATCGATCTTATCCGACTTCACTCTCACCCGAAAATCATACGACTGAGAGAATGCCTGCACATGATTGGCTTGTTTCTGCTGTAAAAGTTCAATGCTGTTATTTGCTACGCCAAGACGTTCAGACACATCGATCAATGCACTTTGCCAAGTGTAATGAACAGACCAATATATCGTGATACCAATCAGCGCAAGTAAAGTCAGAAAGATGGGAGCGGATGTCAAAAACAACAACCGATAACGCACCATGGTTTTAAATCGGTAACGCCATTTACGTATCAATCCCTTTTCAGTCGGCATGATCCGACTCCTCTGAATCCCACTCTTTGTATTTACGTTCTAACGTTTTTCGTGCGACACCAAGATCACGAGCTGCCGCTGACTTATTACCATCATGGTGTTCGACAAGTTGTTGAATGTGCGATTTTTCAACTTCTTTTAACGTCCAGCTGTTTGGATAACCATCACCAAAGTCTTTTCTGCTTCCTTCCGGTAAATCCGGCAGTTGGGCTCCGCTTGAGACCGTCATTGAAATGTGTGCTGGTGGGATATCGCCTTGTAGTTCACGCCAATAATGAGCCGGCGGTTTACCCAATAAAATACAACGCTCAATTAAGTTCTTTAATTCTCGAATATTGCCCGGCCAATCGTAATCATTCATTGCCACAATATCTTCATGTGCCCATTTTAAATCGGGCATCCCCAACTCTTTGGTGAGCATTCGGGTGAAAAATGGCACCAGTTCAATTAAGTCATTTTTACGCTCTCGAAGTGGTGAAACATCTATCTTCAATACGTTGAGACGATAGAACAAGTCCTCGCGGAAGTTTCCTTTTTCCACCTCGTCTTTCAAGTTACGGTTGGTCGCTGCTACTACACGTACATCAATACTGATCTCTTTTTCACTCCCCACAGGCCGGATCGTGCGTTGCTCCAACACTCTTAGTAATGATGATTGCATTGCTAGAGGCATCTCACCGATTTCATCTAAAAATAAGGTGCCACCATTTGCGACTCTAAAAAGGCCTTCGCGATTTTTCTTGGCGCCAGTAAACGCCCCTGAGGTATGACCAAATAATTCACTTTCCAATAGCTCTGGAGCAATCGCGCCACAGTTAAGTGGCACGAACGGCCCACTTCTCTGACTCGCTTCATGCACACCACGAGCCACCAATTCCTTACCTGTTCCAGATTCACCTTCAATAAGAACGGACGCTCTTGAAGGCGCAAATTGGTTGATCATTAATTTGAGCTGTTTTGTTTTCTCTGAACTACCGACAATTTCAGTGGTGATATGGCGTTCGAAGTCATGTTTTAATGCATATTGATGGCGCTCATTCAAACGTTTATCCATGCATCGTTGAACGGCTTGCAACATCTGCTCGAGATTGAAAGGCTTTAAGATGAAGTCTGTAGCGCCTAGCTTCAATGCTGAGATCGCAGTTTCTAAGTCTGCGTATCCGGTCATAAAAATAACGTCAGCACGCTTGTCTTCGTCATTAAACGCTTCTTCCCACTCGATACCTGAACGTCCTGGCAAATTGATATCGAGAATAATCAAGTCATAGTGATTTTTGATGCGTAGGATTTCAGCGTCTTCGATACTTCCAGCGCTATCGACTTTCGAGAACCATTTGCTGAGCGCTTTCTTTAAAATAGCCTGCATGCCAGCTTCATCGTCAACAATTAGGACAGAAAAAGCCTGAAATTGATTTTGTTTCGCGGAGTCAAAGGTTGGAGACATACTGTTCAATCATTATTTGTTATATATGGGACAGAGTGTACCAAGAATCTCTAGCTTGCTCCGGATTAAGTTGAGACATTTTGTCCCTCGTCAAATATTGAGTTTGTAACTCATTGATTTTATGACTTAAAGATAACTGAAAAACTTGGCACTTTGCTTGCTATATATTCATCCGGATTTATAAAGCTCGGATTATTACGAGCTAACATGATAAAAATGGAATCATCGTATTATGAAATCAATGACTTTAACGTTGGCTACTGCGTCACTGGCTTTAATCAGTTACTCCGCAAGTTCTGCAGAAGGTAATGAACACATTCGTTTAGCCACCACAACCAGCACTTATCATTCTGGATTACTTGACTACCTACTGCCTAAATTTGAGCAAGACACGGGATATAAAGTGGATGTCATTGCAGCTGGTACCGGTAAGTCATTAAAAATGGGTGAAAACGGTGACGTTGATCTTGTGATGACACACGCTCCTAAAGCTGAAGCAACCTTTGTTCATAATGGCTACGGCGTATTGCCTCGTAAACTGATGTACAATGACTTTGTTATTGTAGGCCCTGATTCCGATCCGGCTAAAATTGCGAACCAAAAAGATGTTGCAACAGTATTCAAGAATATCGCGAACAGTAACGTGACGTTTGTGTCGCGTGGGGATGATTCTGGAACGCACAAGAAAGAAAAAGGCATTTGGGAACAAAGCAAAATTGAACCGAATTTCGGTGGCTACCGTAGTGTCGGTCAAGGCATGGGCCCAACATTGAATATGGCGTCAGAAATGCAAGGCTACACTATGACAGACCGAGGCACTTGGTTAGCGTACAATAATAAATTAGATTTAAAGATCCTATTCCAAGGCGACAAACAGCTATTCAACCCTTATCAAGTAATTCTTGTTAACCCTGAACGCTACCCAACAATTAATTATCAAGGCGCTAAAGTCTTTAGCGACTGGCTAGTTAATCCGAAGGGGCAAAAATTGATCAATGAGTTCAAGTTGAATGGCAAACAATTGTTTGTTGCCAATGCAAATGAGAAATAGCACTCTATGAGCCTTTGGCAAACAACACTTGAAGCACTCACGCTATTGGTGAGTTTTGATAATGAGCTATGGGAGATCGTTGCGGTCTCCTTTAGCGTCTCTTTGTCTGCCATTTCAGTAGTGCTTCTTCCGGCTGTTTTATTTTCCTTCACCCTTGCTTACACCGAATTTAAAGGGAAATGGTTATTGCTGTCACTGGTAAATACCCTTCAAGCAATTCCCACGGTAGTGATTGGCCTGTTGCTCTACATGTTATTGTCCCGTTCTGGCCCATTAGGTGATTGGCAAATGCTATTTACCCAAAAGGCGATGATCTTAGGCCAAATGCTTGTTGCTTTTCCGGTTTTAGTGTCGATGATGCACGGCGCACTACAATCAAGCGATCGCCGTGCGGTGGAAACCGCAATCACATTGGGCGTTTCAATGCCACGCGTTGCGTTAACCATGATTTGGGAAACCCGGTTCCCCTTACTTGCCGCAACGATCGCTGCTTTTTCGCGCATAGTGACCGAAGTGGGTTGTTCAATGATGGTTGGCGGTAACATTATGGGAGTCACCCGAAACATTCCGACCGCAATCGCAATGGAGAGCCACAAAGGCGCTTTCGCCCAAGGTGTTGCTCTTGGCATTGTGTTGCTCACGTTGGCACTTCTATTGAATTTTTTCCTTACCAGCATGCGTGGTAAAGGTTACTTGAGAGCGTAAGGCGTGTTTTATGACAATTAAAATTTCAGCACAACAACTGTCGATGCGTTTTAAAGAACGAGTATTGTTCCATATTCCGGAACTCTCTATTGGCCCAAATGATGCCATCTATCTAAAAGGCGACAATGGCGTTGGCAAAACTACGTTGCTCAAGATTCTTTCTGGCTTGCTAAAACCATCAACAGGCAAAGTCTTTGCACCTTCAGACACTCTGATCCAGCGCCTTTTTTCTAAAGGTGGACGTAAAGATGTCGTGTATCTACACCAGTCCCCTTACCTCTTTGATGGCAGCGTTTATCAAAATGTGGTTTACGGCATTCGTTATCAAACTGATTCTGCAAAAGACAAGCGAGTTCAAGTTATTACCGCGTTGCGAATGGTAGGGTTAGAAACACTGGCAGATGAACATATCTCAGTGCTTTCTGGTGGTGAGAAACAACGTGTAGCGATGGCTCGAGCTTGGATACTTAAACCTTCTATCTTATTGATGGATGAACCAAGCGCGTCATTGGATCAAGAATCGATTCAACGACTGGTTATCATGGCTAAAGATTTACTCGCTAGAGGCTCAAGTATCGTAATCACGAGTCATCAGAAAAATGCGCTCACCGATTTATGCCACAAACAATGGTGGATAAAAGATATGACTTTGGTAGAGTCTCCGCTGTTACAAATCATAAGCGATAAAAAAGAGAACACGTATGCTACTTCCAACGCAAACTAGTTGGGTTATTTTGGCTGGCGGGCAAGCCAGCAGAATGGGCGGAAAAGATAAAGGTTTGATCGAACTAAACAACACCCCGCTTATTGAACATGTCTTAGCAAAACTGTCTCCTCAAACAGAGAATATTCTGATTAATGCCAATCGAAATCAGGAATTGTACCAACAATATGCTCCGGTCTTTTCTGACGAGTTTCGAGACTACCCGGGGCCATTAGGTGGCATCCATGCTGGATTGCTCAACGCTCCGACCGACTGGGTTGGCTTTGTTCCTTGCGATAGCCCGCAGATAAGTAACAACCTAGTCTCTCGATTTTGTGAACAGGTAAAGCCTAATAGCGATATCTTGGTTGCTCATGATGGTGAATATCAACAGCCTGTCTTCACCTTATATCACAAACGTGTGCTCCCAAAACTCGAAGCATTTCTTAAGCGTGGTGATAGAAAGATCATTTTGCTCTATAAAGAATGTGTAACGAGTTACGTTGACTTCAGTGACACCCCAGAGTGTTTTGTTAATTTAAACACGCCAGAAGAACTCGCCCAATTTGGAACATTAGAAGTATGAAACACATCATCAACCTCCCAATTCTCGGCTTCGCCGCTTATTCTGGTACCGGAAAAACCACCCTGTTGGAAGCCTTGTTACCGAAGTTAACAGCTGCTGGCCTACGCATTGGTATGTTAAAGCATGCTCACCATAATTTTGATGTTGATAAACCGGGCAAAGATAGTCACCGTCTCAGAAAAGCTGGTGCATCTCAAATGCTGATTTCTTCACGAAATCGCTACGCTTTAATGACTGAAACACCTGAATCAGAATCTGAGTTCGAATATTTGTTGAGCCGATTTGATGCTTCTAAGCTGGACGTTATCCTTGTCGAAGGCTGTAAAAACATCGCCTTCCCTAAAATTGAATTACACCGTGATGCTGTTGGGAAACCATGGCTTTACCCGAATGATGAGAATATCATCGCGATCGCAGCCGATTCGCATGTCGCAGATTCTTCATTGCCTCAACTGCACATTAACGATCTCGACGAAATCGCGACTTTCGTTCAGCAATATGTGAAGCACTTTGCTCAACCAGAAGCCAGCGTTAAGCCTGAAAGCGCTTGTTGCGATACCTTATCTCCTGCATTTTTATCTGTCTCTCAAGGCCAACAGAAAATTCTTTCTCTCGTGGATTCAGTGGTTGAACTTGAATCGGTGAGTACAAAGCACCTGTACAATCGTGTATTGGCAACGGATATTCACTCTCCTGTTAATGTGCCTCAATATACCAACTCAGCGATGGATGGGTATGCTATACGAGGTGATGACCTAGAACGAAATGAATATCAGGTAGTTGCTGAAGTGCTCGCCGGACATGCATACGATCAACCTTTACAGAAAGGCCAAGCCGTTAAAATTATGACGGGCGCGCCAACGCCTGAATTTGCAGACACGGTTATTATGAGAGAGCAATCCTCGCAAGATGGTGACATTGTCACCTTTGGCGAGGCATCGATTAAAGTAGGTCAAAATGTTCGCCAAGCTGGCGAAGATCTCGCTTTGGGCCAATCGGTCTTTGCTTCTGGGTGCCGCCTTTTCTCACCAGAGATGGGGATGCTAGCTTCTCTTGGTTTTGGTGACGTTGAAGTTTATCGTCAACTGAAAGTAGCGGTATTCTCGACTGGAGATGAAGTTCAAGCACCTGGTTGTGAACAAAAACCGAATTCGATTTATGACTCCAACCGATTCACCATTATTGGATTACTTGAAAAGCTAGGATGCGAGATCCTCGATTTTGGTATCTTAGAAGATAATGAAGAATTGATGGTGAAAGCGCTTGAGGATGCGTCTACTCAAGCTGATGTCGTGATCACTTCCGGCGGCGTTTCTGTGGGTGACGCTGACTACATTAAGCTTGCATTGGATCGCTTAGGTCAAATTGATTTCTGGCGTATCAATATGCGCCCAGGAAGACCCCTAGCCTTTGGTCAGATCAATGGTAAACCTTTCTTTGGGCTACCGGGCAATCCGGTTGCAGTTATGGTTTCCTTTATTAACTTTGTCGAACCAGCACTTCGAAAAATGCAAGGTGAAACAAACTGGAAACCGTTAAAGGTCAATGCCGTTGCTGAAGAAAATCTACGCTCAAGACAGGGGCGTACCGAATTTAGCCGGGGTATCTATCAACTCGATAATATGGGTCGATTAACAGTAAAAACGACGGGTAAACAAGGTTCAGGCATCTTGCGTTCGATGAGTGAAGCGAACTGCTTGATTGAAATATCTCCTGAAGTCGACACAGTAAAAGTGGGCGAAAGCGTGACAATTATCCCACTTCAAGGCAGAATCTAACCCGATTGAGGATTACCATGGCCAGCACCTCAATGCTGGCCTTTTTATTACAGTGAGAATTATGGCTCGTACGATTATTTATACCTACAAAGGTGTTGAGAAGACCCTAACTTTTTCTTACCAACAGTTTCGTAATATCCACGAAGCCGTTGCGGATGCAGAAGGCATCGATATTAGTGATTTTCTAAAGATGGAACAGCAGATCGAAGCCATTTCGGATACAAAAGCGGTTCGAAATTATCGTGACAACCATTTCAACAAACTGGGTTTCGGTAAGATCACGTTACAACAAAAAGAAAACCGTGGCGTTGGTAAAAAATAGACGCTAAGAAACGCAAAAAGGGCTTGCTGAATGCAAGCCCTTTTTATTGTCGGTACGATGCAATCTTAGTCTTTAATATTTAAGAATGCAGCACCACGAACACCACCAGAATCACCGTGTTTTGCTTTAACGATCTTCGGTGCTTTCGCGACAGAAAGTAGATGTTTTGGAATGCGTTTTGGCATTTCTTCGTAGATAAGTTCGAAGTTAGATAAACCACCACCAAGCACAACAACGTGTGGATCATTCGCAGTGAAGATGTTCGCAAAGCAAATGGCTAACAACTCCATGAAACGTTCGACATGCTCAACCGCTTTAGCTTCACCTTCTGCATTAGCTTTGATGATATCAATCGCTTTCTTCTTTTCACCGTAGTAATGCTCGTACAACAACTCAAAGCCACGACCTGAGAGGTAATTATCAATACAGCCTTTGTTGCTACAACCACAATCCAGTAATGGCGCGTTTTCGCCCAAATGGAACCACGCATCGATAGGTAGACGCATGTGACCAAGCTCACCAGCAACGTTGTTACGACCTGAGAAAACTTTACCTTCATAAACCAAGCCGCCACCAAAGCCAGTACCCAAAATCAGGCCCATGACAGATTGTTCGTCTTTTAGCTCATCATCCCACGCTTCAGAAAGAGCAAAGCAGTTGGCGTCATTTTCAATTTTAACGCGACGGCCAATTTTTGCTTCTAGGTCTGCACGTAGTGGCTTTCCTTTTGCTGCAGGTACGTTTACGGTCAGTACTGTCGCATCATCCGCATCTTCCATACCTGGTAGACCAAGGCCAATTGTGCCTTCACACCCAAACTCTTGATCGTACTTAGCAACCAGTCCTGCGATTGTTTCTAACAGCTGTGGATAGTCTTCTGTTGGTGTTGGTACACGTTCTGTCGCTACACGCTCCAGTTTTTCGTTAAACGCACCAAATTCAATTTTGGTACCACCAACATCAAAGCCGTAATACATGCCTACTCTCCCGGAAAATTATTCAATAAATTTCAAATCCTAATCTAGTAGGCATTATCCATATTGAACTGTCTACAATCCGTGACATAACACAGATTTATCTCGTATTTAGTGCTAAGTGGTTAAGTCGCCAGCAATCTTTGCTTGATTGTTAGAAGGAGTTCGCGTTTTCTCTTGCTGCGAGATAGCGATTTAGGGCTGGTTTGGTCAAGTCAGGTTTTATGCGAGTTTTACTCAGTAAGTAGCTTTCCCGAAAAGTTTCAAACCACAGTTCTAATGTTGAAGCTGCATGAGCCTCTCCTACTTGTTTAAGTACCAAAGAAGCCACTTCTGCGGTAGATAAGTGATTTTCGTTTTCTGACTTACGCATCATGTATTGTGATATTGATTGTGGCGTGATCGAAATCACCGGTAGAGATGCCAAATAGGCTGACTTTCTGTAAATACGTCTTGCTTCTCGCCAACTGCCATCCAATAAAATCAATAGAGGTTTTCGCCCTTGCTCAACCGTGATGGGGTTGTGAGTCAGCAATCTTTGCTTGTCATCTATGTAATCTTCAGGAAAAACCAGCATCGGTGCGTAATTCTCATTTGTCAATAAGCTCAGCATATCTGCATTTGGTTCAGTACGGCTCCACTGATAAACGTAACTCTCTTTCACCACATCGGCGATTAGTCTGCCAGTATTACTCGGTTTGAAAACCTCGTTCTCGGAAACAATCAACATAACAGCCACACTGGTTTCAATATCTGGTTGAACGGAGCATAAACAATGTTCTAATGAAACCTGACAGTAACCACACCTTTCAACTTTGCAGCCTCGTGCATTAAATGGTTTGGTTGAAAGTGATAAACGGTGTTGGTAAAGATGGTGGAAAGCGTGGATTCTCATAACATTACTTAATGGCTGGAAAACGAACGCGATTGTACTTACAGTGGCTAGAGTTGCAACAGCGAACGGTATTAAAAGATGCAAAACCCTGAACTCATAAGGTTAAGCTTTTTTCTCGCGCTATTTTTTCTTTGTGCTATTTGGGAATGGTGCTGCCCAAGAAAGCAACTTACACAAAGTAAAATGGATCGCTGGCTAAATAACATGGGACTTGTCGGCTTAAACTCTCTATGTTTAACGTTGCTGATGCCACTGTTAGCGTTCGAGGCGGCAAGTAATGCCAGCCAAAATCAACTCGGGTTGTTTAACTATGTGGCACTTCCACTGTGGGTTGAAGTTGCGTTGGCGGTTGTCTTACTGGACTTTGCTATTTATCTACAACACCTTGTTTTTCATCGGGTTCCAATATTATGGCGTCTCCACCGCATGCACCATGCAGACCAAGACATCGATGTGACAACGGGGACTCGTTTTCATCCGATAGAAATCCTTATCTCGATGTGGATCAAAATTGGTTTGGTGGTTGCGCTTGGAATTTCCCCTCTCGCTGTGGTGATATTTGAAATTGTGCTTAACGGCAGTGCGATGTTTAATCACAGTAATGCGAAGCTTTCAGCTAAGGTAGATAAAGTATTGAGAACGGTAGTCGTAACACCTGATATGCATCGAATCCACCACTCTATCATTACGCGTGAGACACATTCGAACTTTGGCTTTTTCTTATCAGTTTGGGACCGATGGCTTGGTACTTATATTGCTCAACCAAAAGAAGGCCATGAGAAAGTGAAAATCGGCATTCCTCTTTTTCAAACGGCACGCGAGCAATGGCTTGATAAAATGCTGACTCAACCGTTTCGCAATCAATAATCATGAAGATCATTAATAGATTTAAAATTTTATGTATTTGATCTTTATGGTCTTTGTCGCATCTATCAGAAACTATGTATCAAAACGGAAACGAAGTTAAAAGCGTGAGCTCGGCACATGACACTATACGAATATCACATTATGGTTAACGACTACTTGAGTAATTATTATTTGTCATAAAAGCTTGGGTTCGAAAATAAAAATTAAATAGCTTGATAAGCACAGACTGCCAGTTAGATGAAGAAAAATAGATTGAGAATTACCTGCCTTTTTTTATTAGGCACGCTTGCCGGTTGTAGCAGTATTAGCTCAGATGAGCAGGCAAATACGAAAAGTCCTGAGGAAATGCTCGCTCATTTCCAGCAGGCAAGATCACCTTTACCCCAAGATCAAAGCATAACCAGTAGCTTTCTTCACTTTTTTAAAGGTTGGGAAGGTGTTCCTTACCGCTTCGGGGGAGAAAACAAACGCGGCATTGACTGCTCTGCGTTCGTTCAGCAAGCCTATCGTGAAACGATGAACATGTCTTTACCAAGGACGACCTACTCTCAAGTGAAAGTCGGTAAACAACTAAATTACGATAATGTGAGAAGTGGCGATTTGGTTTTTTTCAGAACATCACGCACAGATCGCCATGTCGGAGTTTATCTCGGCGATAAGCAGTTTATGCACGTGTCTACATCGAAAGGAGTGATAATTTCTAGGTTGGACAACCCATACTGGGCTTCAAAGTTCTGGCAGTTTAGGCGGGTTATGATGCACCCGCCTCTCGCTGATTAATCGTATTTCGCGACTGCAGTATCAAATAGATTTTTAACTAAAGCGATATATTCATCTAAGAAAACGATTTGTTCATTCGTAGCGGGCTTACCCCATACGCCCGCTAGCACTTCCCCCAAATCCTCAACAACAGAATCCGCTTCTTTCAGCAATTGAAAACGCACGCTGGAGTGCAGTTCCGGATTCTGTTCAAAAATCGCCATGATGTTACTGGCTACCATATCCGTAACTACGTCTTCGACACTTTCTTTACCTGTGTCGCTATCGTCCGCTGCAAACACATCAAGATTGAAAGCTAAATGCTCAATAAGTGCAAGATAGCCATCTGTTTCTACAACCACAGTACCTCTCCATCGAAATTCTGGTTCTTTATTATTACGTCTTCATTAATACTAAGACATATAAAGAAGTTTTCACAAGCAAAGCGAAACGAGTTGTTGTGAATTTCGCCTGTTCGCCACAAATTTGAGTATTTAATGTCCAATATATCAGTTAAACAAATCGTTTGAGGTAAGCAAGATCAACCTTCATGCTTTTTTCTTAGAAAATTGACGCCGGACCTATTCAATCACGAGCAACTTTTCATCAATTACTTGAAATCTTTGCACTATACTCCAGAAATCTCTAAATACTTGTCCTACACTAAACACTGTGTCGATTACGGTGACAGGGTGAACTATGTGGCAAGCTATCTCTAAGCAGCTTTCAGAAACACTAATGTTTTCATTCGATATTACTGAGAAGGTCAAGGTACATGGCGGTGATATAAGCAACTGCTATATGATCAGTGATGGCGAGCAACGTTATTTTATCAAGATTAATGAGCGCGACTTTATTTCACGATTTGAAGCCGAAGCCGAGTGCATTAAAGCGTTAAGAAAAAGCTCAACCGTGTCCCTTCCCGAACTTGTTCATGTGGGCAAGTCTAAAGAACATTCATTTCTTATTCTCAACTACCTTCCAACAAAGCCAATGGATGATCCAAAACAAAGCTATTTATTTGGTCAACAGTTGGCAAACCTGCATGCTTGGGGTGAGCAGAAAGAGTATGGTTTCGACTTTGATAACTATCTCGGTTCCACACTTCAACCTAATAAGTGGGACAAGAAATGGTCACGCTTTTTTGCAGAGCAGCGTATCGGCTGGCAACTGCAACTGATGCGAGAGAAAGGTATTGAGCTGGTTGATATCAGCGACTTCACGCGCTTAGTTCAAGATCGCTTACAATCGCACACTCCCCGCCCTTCACTGCTTCATGGCGATCTATGGAATGGCAATGTCGCTTGTTCTGCTTTTGGCCCCATTTGTTATGATCCAGCCAGTTATTGGGGAGATAGAGAGTGTGATATTGCGATGACTGAGCTATTTCAAGGTTTTCTTCCTGAATTCTACCAAGGCTACCAAAGTATCTTGCCACTAGATTCGAGCTATGAAGAAAGAAAGGACATTTATAATCTTTACCATGTCTTAAACCACTACAATTTGTTTGGTGGGCATTATCTTGATATGGCAGAACGTGCAGTGAATAAGATTTTGACGATTTGAAACGTCTTAAAAGTTAGAGTGTGTTTGTTTTTTATTCATCTTGTTTATACTTTGTTTCATATTAAAAACGGGCTTAATAAGAAGCCCGTTTTTTTATGTTTACAGTCAAACTTTATACTTAATTCACAACCATTAGTAACTTCGCAATTTATGATTGAAGTATCTCATCAAGGACGTAAGGAGAGAGATATGCGAAATTACACAGAGAAAATGGTGACTTGCCCACATTGTGGACATTCTATTGGGATCACTCTCGACGCCTCAAACGGTAGCCAAGAGTTTTATGATGATTGCCCTGCTTGCTGTAACGCTATTCATCTTAATATGACGGTCAATGAGCAGATGGATTCCATTGAACTTTATATCGATGCAGATGATGAACAAATCTTCTAACGTCCATGTTTGCAGTTATTAAAGCGCGTCCTAGTGACGCGCTTTTTCATTCTGGTTGCCTTGCGGCCAATACACGCTCAACAGTATCTACAATCGCTTGAGTTTGAGGGTCAAATTCAACGTTAATCAAATCACCAATAGCACGTTTACCAAATAAGGTTCGTTGCAATGTTTCTGGAATCAAGTGAACGTTGAAGCGGTTACCTTTTACTTCTCCAATCGTTAGTGAGCAACCATCTAAACCGATATACCCTTTGGCGAGCACGTACTTGATGGTTTCCTGAGGAACTTCAAACCAAATCGTACGGTTATTCGGAGAATCAATCACATCGACAATAGTCGAGACTAAACTAATATGGCCAGACATGCTGTGCCCGCCAATTTCGTCACCAAACTTAGCCGCACGCTCGATGTTAATATGCTCTCCAACCTGTAAAGCACCAAGGTTAGTCAGCTTGAGCGTTTCTTGCATTAGATCAAAGTCTACCAAGTCTCCGTCAATGTGCGTTACGGTTAAGCAGCAACCATTGTGAGCGACTGAAGCCCCAATTTCTAATCCATTTCGCATGGTGTTATTGAGCCTGATAGTATGCGTTTGAAAGCGCTCTTTCTTATTGATTGCGACCAATTCCGCGGTGCCTTGTACTATTCCCGTAAACATTCTATTTTTTCCATCATTAAGTCATGGCACTTAGTGTGACATTTCTTTATCATGCGCGACAACATCAGTTAGTTAAAACTTCGTTTTCACCCTGTGTTTTCTATCCTTTTACGCTTCACTTTCTGGAGTACAACGTGCATCGTTATAAAAAAGAAGCTTCTCAGCTGATAAAACTCGCCACCCCGGTACTTATCGCATCGGTGGCGCAAACTGGTATGGGGTTTGTAGATACTGTCATGGCCGGTGGTGTTAGTGCGACTGACATGGCTGCGGTTTCTATTGCCGCAAGTATTTGGCTACCTTCCATCTTATTTGGTGTTGGACTATTAATGGCGTTAGTTCCTGTTGTTGCGCAGCTGAATGGCGCGGGTCGACAACATAAAATTCCATTTCAAATTCAGCAAGGTGCCGCACTAGCATTGGTGATTTCTTTACCAACCATTGCCGTATTATTCCAAACGAAAACAATCCTTGGCTTAATGGATGTAGAAGTTCTGATGGCCGAAAAAACCATTGGTTATATGCACGCAGTGATGTTTGCGGTACCTGCGTTTTTATTGTTTCAAACCTTACGTAGTTTCACCGACGGTATGTCACTAACCCAACCGGCAATGGTGATTGGGTTCATCGGTTTAATGATCAATATTCCACTTAACTGGATCTTTGTTTACGGCAAGTTTGGCGCACCTGCTTTGGGTGGTGTGGGTTGTGGCGTTGCTACGGCAATTGTTTACTGGCTAATGTTTTTTATGCTGCTCTTTTATGTGCTCACCTCAAAGCGCTTGGCACATATCAAAGTCTTTGGACAGTTCCATCGCCCCGAATTAAAAGCACAAATCAAACTGTTTAAGCTTGGCTTCCCAGTGGCTGCTGCTCTGTTTTTCGAAGTCACCTTATTTGCAGTCGTCGCTCTTCTCGTTGCACCACTTGGTTCATTGGTCGTTGCAGCACACCAAGTTGCTATCAACTTCTCATCTTTGGTGTTTATGTTACCGATGAGTGTGGGTGCGGCTGCAAGTATCCGCGTTGGCCATCGTCTTGGAGAAAACAATGTTGATGGTGCAAGAGTGGCTTCTCGAGTTGCTCTTATGGTCGCATTAGCAATGTCACTATGTACCGCCCTGCTTACTGTTCTCTTCCGTGAACAAGTTTCTTATTTGTATACAGACAACCGAGCCGTGATTGAATTAGCGATGCAATTATTATTGCTAGCGGCAGTCTATCAATGTACAGATGCGATTCAGGTGGTTGCCGCTGGTGCGCTTCGTGGCTACAAAGATATGTCCGCGATTTTTAATCGTACTTTCATTGCATATTGGATTTTAGGTTTACCTTGCGGCTACATTCTCGGTATGACGGATTGGATTGTTGAACCGATGGGTGCTCATGGTTTCTGGTATGGCTTTATTATTGGTTTATCATCTGCCGCAATCATGCTTGGCTTACGTTTAAGATGGATGCATCGTCAACCCGATGAAGCTCAGCTTGCTCTAGCGAGTTTAAAATAACCAAGATGAAAGGCCAGCAAACTGCTGGCCTTTTTATATGCGATACTTTTAAGTATTCCGAACATGTTGCAGAGGCATTACTTGTACCTAAAAGTTGTTTTGATTTGTACTGTTTTAACTGGTTGTAATTGGTTAGGCAAGACACCTGCTCACCAACTTGAAGACTACCTGACACGGATTAGTCGAGTTCAAGGTGCCCCAGCAGCCCCCTTACCTAAAAGTAGTCCCATCATGTTGCCCCTAGCGAGCGAACTAAGACAAACCATTGAGCCGATCTCACTTGGGTTGTTGGAAAGTTATGAATTGCGAAAGTGTGGGCTGTTTAATCTGATCGCAGAACGAAACTCAGTGCTTGGAAAAGTACAAGATGAATTTCGAAACTTTGACTACCAAAATCGCTTAATTACCGGTTTGAGAATTTGTTTAGAAGAAGATGAAATATCTGAAGAACTGAGGGAGAGACTTAAGCAAATTTATCAAACGAAACGGTCGCAACTTAAACTGCACCTGATCAATTTGACCTTTACTAGCCAAGCAATGACAAAACAATTGAACGGAGCACATTGGTTAACGCGACAAAGCTATAGCGAGCTGGATCATGCATTTCAAACGTTATTGGCTCATCATACCAGCGTCGCAAAGCCTCTTAACTCCAGCGAATTACAAGCTGTCGTAGGTATTCAAGAGGTTCTGGAGAAGCAACGCTTAATAGGAAATCTCACTTATTCATTCGTTCAAGCAACCGCTTGGATTGATACTATTGTCACACAATTAGAAAACAATGATAACGCCATTGAATGTGGGAAGAATCGAGACCAAACGCAATTTAACTACCTCAAGAACATCCTTCACAATACGTACATGAAGGAACTTCAGCCTTATCTGGCTTGGCTTGACGCCGTCTATTACGATATCAACCCCATGATTATGATGCTGCAGGGCTTTCATCCCGACTATCAATACCCCTTGGTTCATACTCATAAAGCATTTCAGTAAGCGATGCATCGCCATACTCGTTACTGGGAAAAGCTACACAGTCGTTGTGGCGGCATCGTTGGGCGTTAGCTGACTTTATTCCGGCCGTTCTCGTAGATAACGAGCAAATTTTGGTATGCCATTTTGAGTGTATCCATTGTATCGAAAGGTGATAGTACTCCCCAATGGTGGTGGGTTTTGCCTTTGAATATCAGTAAAACCACTGCCAATGTAAAACTCAAGGCCAGAGTCCAACCTTACTAACAATGCCCCCATCATTCCTTTGTATTTACCCATACCGACTTTATGCCCAATCACCGTCGCTTCCGCATCCTGATGTTTCTTTAGTTTTAATAGATCACTACTTCTCCCCGCTTGATATCGGCTCGTGATCTTTCTTAATATCAACTCTTCTCCTTTTGCACCATCAACACTATCTAAATGGGAAAAGAGTTCTTTTTCTGAAACGATCGGCGTGTGTTCAATGTACTTGATATGGTCAGAATCCGCTTTACTCACAAAGTGGATCAAGTTGTAGTAGCGTTTTTGATAGTCTCCCGCAGCGCCGGGCATATCAAACAGCATGAAATCAATTTTCTTCCAAGAAGCATCCACCGGTTTTTGATCTAGTACGGTTTGTTGCACTAAGTGAAAGTTACCGCGGCCAGCCCATAGCTCCCCTTCTAGGGGATGCTGTGGTAAGGGTTCGACAAACCATTTTGGTGCCATGATGGGTTTACCGCCGCGCGTGACGAGTTGAGATCCCGTCCATATTGCACGAATACCGTCCAGTTTTTCACTTTTCCAATATTCGGTGACGGCCACTCCCTCTTGATACGTTTTTGCTTTAGCAATAAACGGAGGGAGTAAATCATCGTGAGGTGAATGTGCTTGAGTAACACTTGCAGCCATCATACTGGCTGCGATAAGAGAAAGACGTAACTGCATATAAAATCCATTTCATAGGCTTGCAATTACATTACGTTCACAAATAAGACAGATTCAATAGTTAGACATAACCAATTCGACCTAAATCTTAAAGTACACAGATTTCTTTAACATGGTATTAGTGCTGAAATATCACGCTGTCATTAGCGACTCGATGACGCTCACTGTAAATACCGTCTTGAGCGCGAACACCGCAGCTAATGATCATGCAAATCTGATCACTGCGCTTTAACCCGAGTAACTTCTTAGCTCGTTTCGAATCAAACCCTTCCATCGGGCATGTGTCGTAGCCTTTTTCGCGCATTGCGTACATAAATGTCATCGCTGCTAGGGAAACGCTCTTGTGCAGGCATACACGTAGATCTTGTCTACGCACTTCACGAAACATGGGTTTCTTGCGCCCAGCCCATGCGGAAAACAGTTGTCGCATACGACCAAATATGCCCAGTGCATCATTTCTATATACGAAAGGAATTAACTTTTCATAGTATTTCAGCGCACGTTTCGCTGTTGCATCTTCTCGTCCCGTAAAAGCATTACGGATAATGGATGCATTGTAATTTGCGCGCTGCTTCCAGTTATGTGGCGTCACGACAAATACAACGAGCTCATTTGCCGTTTTCGCTGCATTTTGTCCCATGCATATGTCAGCCAACGCTGTTCTTTTCTCTTCACTGATCACTCGATGGAACTCCCACATCTGCATATTACTGCTATTCGGGCTCAGTGTTGCTAGCTCAAGTGCTTGTGCGACGTGCTCATGGTTAAACTCTGCATTGGAATCGTATTTACGTACAGAACGTCTTTCGTGAACCAGCTGTTCAAAAGAAAAAAATGATGTCATTGAGTTTCCGTTATTTGACTAACTTAAGTGGATTGTTATCGGGGAAATACCGAAGGGAGAACAGTATACTACTGTGACAGCTTCGCTGGGTAACAAGTTTAAGAAACGCCTGCTTATTCATCTTCTTGGCTACAAACTGACTTGATTGCTGCTCTTGCACAAAAACTTCCCTAACCAACCCAGTTTCGCATGACAGTGAATTTAAGTAATTGCGTCGCTGCTCACCACTCAAGCTTTGCGTTCCGGCACCATCTTGAACGTATAGAGTAATTCCTGCTTGCCTTATTTCTTTAGTCCACTTGCGAATGACATCAGGGTCGTTATTGGCGGCAAGGTAAAGCGTGACCATCAAAGGCATCGGGTATTTTTTTACTTGCTGCGCCAATACATTAGTAATTAAGTCACGTTGCTGCTGCGTGACAAAGTCATAGTCACTCAGTTCAAGTGGTAGGTATAAGCCGTTAATTTTAGGCTGATGCTGCTCAATCCAAGGCTTCCAACGTTGGTAACTCTTTTCTAATTCTTCAAAATAACGTGTTAAGTATTGCTTTTGCTGCTCAACATTAGCGTGGATCCGCTTAAAATAATTTGGGTCGGAATATAGCCCAAGCCATAACTGGATATCATTGTCGACCAATGTTTCTAGATTTAGAGCTAACCAACCGGATGGACCGCCGAAAGTTTCATCGCCATATTGGGTCCATTGGACCACAACCTGACTGAGTTCGTAGCGCTCCATTGTTTTTGCGATAGAGAACCAGTCTTGTTGTTTTAGCGTTTTATCTTGATTTAAAGGCTGGTAGAAAGCCCCAGAAGGGCTTTCCGAGTGCTGATTACATCCACTTAAAATGAAGATGAGAAACGAAGAAGATAGGAGTCGCCATGCCCTTCTAACGTATTGCTTTCGTTGATATGTTGCCACTCTAACCCCACTTCCGATACGACTGAGTACCCATCGTACGCACTATTAAACCATTCCCAAGTCCAAGAGACCCCTAATCCCAACCGTTTGTCTTTATCCGGTGAATCGGTATTCTTAATCGAGCTCCATTGACCAAAGCCATATGGGGTGACACGCTGGCGGTGATTTTCAGATACTTTAAAAGTCTCACCGAGATTGTAACGGGCGAAGAGAAAGTAGTCTTTCTCTTCATCAAGATATTTAGTCGCATCGACATATGCTGCATGATACAACCACATGTCTCGATCAGCTTGCCAAGCTTTACTCCAGTCATCTTTAGAAAAAACATCGGCGCTAAAGCGGACATATCCCCTTGTATCAAGATCACGGTTGTCATTCCATACGTCTTGTACAACACCAGCCTTAAGGTAGTAACTCCAATTCTTGATTGGTTGAAGCTGCAAACCAATATCCACTTGGCTGTTAAACCATGACTGGTCTTGCTCCAACAAGCCGCTATGCAGCGCCGTCGCAGAAAAAGCTAATCCTGGAACCCATGGTTGATCAAAATAATATTTTGCTTCTTCCATGACAAAGTAGTTACCTGTTTGACCTGTGTAGCCAGGAGCGACTCTTCCTGAACTGTCACCAGCCCAACCTGAAATAGCAAACTGCCACCCCTGCTCAACATCTCGATGAGCACGTTGCAGGTAGTGTTTTTGCGCGATATCTTTTTCGGTTTCGGGTCTTGCGTTAAGTTCATCAATACCGGCTTCATATAATGTTAACGCTTTAACTCGCTGACCATTATCTGCTGATAAACGCGCGTATTCACTCATAAGATTCACGTCATCACGATAAGCTGGAAACTCATGGGCTTTTTCTAAAAGTTGTACCGCCAGCGTTGGATGAGAATGTGATAATAGATAACCCAACTGAGCACTGATATGGCCGCTGTTATCACTCTTAATAACATCATTTACATAAGTTGGCAGCTGAGTTGGTTCAGTTTCTAGGTAATAGTTTGCAACTTCTGCCGCGATCTCACCGGATTGTGACTGCGCCAAAGCACGTTGATACCGGTTACTTAGAAGTTCCGAATTATCTAACTGTTCAGCAATTTTAACGCCCAATAGCCACCATTGCGCGTTATCAGAATTAATTCCTGCGTCTTGCCATACTTGATTGGCTTCTTGATACTGACCCGATTGATAAAGAGAATCAGCATATAAGTAGTGGTCGTAACTGCTTAAATTATCTGCCATTTGCCAATGAGATTGTGCTTTAGTGTGTTGCTGCCCTTGTGCATACCATGTTGCCAGTTGCAAGTGCTCGGCATTTGATATGCTTTCCTGATCTGCTACAGCCTGTTCGTACATTGATGCCGCAACTAATGGACTACTCTCTCCATAGCAATGTGCTTCAGCTTTTCGGCTGAATGCGTCAGTCGCAAAGTGTTTTTCCAGTACGTTACATGCATCCGCTTGTTGCCAAATGGCAGCGTTGATTTGTGCTTTCTTAGCCAAATGCATATTGAGTCGAGCAATGTCGTTCGGTTGAAATAGCTCTGGCCTTTGCAATACAGCCTCTGCTACGCGGTTGAGCAGCTGTTTATTTGCAAAAAAACGTTGTGGCGTATTGTGCATACCAACATTCAATTGCTCTGCCAATTCTGATGCTTGCTTCTCTTCATCAACTATTGCTTGTTGCAGCAGATACGTAGAACGATCTAAGTATTTGATTTTCTTTGTATGACGATAAACATCAAAATAAGCCTTAGATGCATTAAAATCATCCCCTAGATGACGATAGGCATTCGCAAGCTCAAGCCTTTGAGCAGTGTTCGTAGGCTCGGCAAACAGTTCACTCACACCTTGCCAATTACCCTTTGCTTTATAGTGATTAGCTAGAATTTGTCTACGCTGACTCTCAAGGCGCGGTGTTTTAAATCGAGCCGCTTGCAAATTTCGATATGCGCCTAACGATTCAGCCATGATTAACCATGACGATGAGTTTAAATTAGGATTGCATGAGGAAAATTGTTTGACTGCCAGCTCGCGCTTACCTGAATCAGCCAACGTGATCACCTCTTTCAAGCAGTCGTTCATGACCATTCGCTCTTTTTCTAATCTGCTTAGCTGAAGCGCATTAAAACTATTGAGGTAATCGAATGTATGTTGTTGCTCTGAATTAAGTTCTGAACGCTTGGCCAGTTCTTCAAGGGCTGACTTCGCAGTAACTAACTTATTTTCATAGATTAAGTGACTAATGTAAGCCGTTTGAACGTCTTCATAGAGTGCTTCACCTTGCTTGTCTTTAGTTAGAGCAAGTGCCTTACCGTATTGGCCAAGCTCCAAGTACATATAAGATAAGAAGCGCAAATCTTGCTCTGTCTCTAACTGCTTCGCTCTAAAACCTTCCAGTATGGAAATCGCTTGTGGGAACTGCTTACTCTCGTATGACGCGTAAGCTTCGAAGCGTAAAGCGTCGATTGATTTATAACGTATCGGCTGAGAGATACTCCATTGCAATGCATCCCCTTTCCCTTTGACACGTTCAATCGTATAAACGTGATTCATAAACCAACGTTTAATTTGTTTTTCAGTCATTCCTTTGGTCAGGATGCTCACTTCATGAGGACTATACAGTTCCCCAGCTTGAGATTCTTTTTGACGAAGTTCGAGTAAAAGATCACCACGTTCAGACGCGGGGATCTGTTTTAACAGTGCTTCAAGTTCACTATTGGGCTTGTTCGCAAGCAAACTCAGCGTGTAAGCGTATTTAATGAAAGGAACATGATCAGGCACAATGGCCATCGCCTGATCAATTTCATCTAATGCTTGGAGATATTGTTTATTTTGCTCACGCTCAAACGCTTTATCGACATAGGGGTAGACACGAAAGTGTTGGAAGTCGGATAAATCAGCATAAATATCATTCGGTGTCGCTGCATGAACGTCCATCACCGGATGGATCATAAGCAGAGCAAGCAAATATTTGGCTCGTGTGTTCATGTTAATTCAATTCCGGTTGTTTGATGCATGTTTCTACAAGTTGTTCCAATGGCATTTGTTGCTGTTTTTGTAACATCAATGCTTGTTCTAAGGCGTCGCTAGTTACATATCCTCTTTCAACCAGAAATTGCCCTAAACTTACGTCATCCTCTGTTTCAAATGCCAAAATAGCCTGATTCAACACAGCGGGTTCAATTAAGCGTGCTGACAATAAACAAGAACCAAGTTGTGATTGGCTAGCAAAATAGTGGTCGTATAATCTGTCCCACTGCTCAGGAGAAAAAACATTACGCTCAAACTCCGCTTTCAATGCTATTTTGGGATTGAGCAGCTTTCGATCTAAATACCAATAGCGTAGACCTAATGTCACCGCACCGTTGGTTGTGATCACCCACTTTACAGGGCATTTGATGCGTCTTTTGATTGCTGCATGAGCCACCGGGCTAAGCGCGGATTCTTTGCCTAACACCAGTGTTTCACCTTCCATTGCAATAGGAAGCACTGAATATTTCAAAGCCAGTTTCTTTGGCAGAAGACTAACGGTATGACCATCCAATGAAAACGGATCACTTGCTAAAAATTCCGCATCACATTGGTTGGCTATCGCACGGCTTAATTGCTCGTTAGTAATATGTCCAGATGTGACTAAGTGCATACCAAGGAGCCAATATTTAGGACAGTTAATCACAGCATCATTCAATGTTTTTTCATCTATCCATCCCTTCTCCACTAGAATTTGGCCCAATGGTTTCTTTCGTCCCTCTGTGGATACTGAAGGAAAGTCGTGAGTGGTTTTATCCCATGCAACCCGACGAGGATCACCTTGTTGAATGACTTGACGAAGAGCACGCAGGTTAGCGGAAAAGTTAATAATGTTGCCCCAGAAGAGACGAAGAATCGATAACGCTCCTTCCAAGTAACCATAATATTGGCTGACAAAATAAAACCGTTGCGTCAGTCGGTTCATTAGCAAGAAAAAATTAAGCGTTAACAGAGCCTTAGTTGTTGGGTCTTCTGAGATTATTGACATAAAACGATAGCTGTCTTCCACAAACAAGCTATATAAAGACAATGCAACCAGTTGGATCAGCAACAGCATTGCAATAAAGCCAACCGTGTTATTAATAAGTCCACGACGGTCTCGCCACAAGAAATAGTTCACTTTCCAGTCTTTGGTCCACTTGTGGTTCTTCATTCCCTGAAACACGATACCAATGATCCAGCGGCTTTTCTGTCTTACTGCTGTTGAGTATGTTGTTGGGAAATATTCTCTTACGCAAACCACGCTACCTTCACGCAAAGAGACACCTAGCGCTTCCTCTTTCAGCGTTATTTGTTCTTTATCGATAACAGGAAAACGAACGAATATTTCGTTCATTCCCCATTGTTTCAAGCGAAAACCAATATCGTAATCTTCTGTCAAGGATTGCACATCAAATGGAAGGCCATCACCTTCAACCAGAAGGCGCAAAACGGCGCGGCGGCTGAAACAGGTACCCACGCCTGCGCTGGGAACTTGACCTGCTATCGCTTCACGTACAACAACATCTTTACCATGCAACTCGGCAAACTCGTCAGCATAGTGTGCTGGCGTCATTTGATACCATTTTCTGGTATATGGATAAACTGGAAGTTGGATCAGATCTTTGGCAGGAAGTAAGTAGTTGAATAAACGTAGCTCCATTGACGAAAGAACATCTTCGGAGTCGTGGAGAATAAAGCCGGAAAATTCGACCTTCGCTTTTTTCTCAAACTCGATAATAGAAGCAATGATGTTATTTAAACAATCCGCTTTGCTCGTTGGCCCTGGACGTGCGCAAACCACTTTATGGACGTTGGGATACCTTGCACAAACTTTTTCTACATCGGCTTGGGTTTCAGGATCATTTGGATAGGTACCGACGAAGACTTGATAGTTTTCGTAATCAAGACGAGAAGCAGCCAGCTCAGCCATTTTGCCGATAACACCATGCTCTTGCCAAGCAGGAACCATGATCGCTAACGGTTGCTCTGTTTTACCATATAGGTCTGCCGCTTGTTTACGGTCGTATTTTTTATAAACCGTATTTCTTCGCCAAAACCGTCTACACCAATAGTAAATATCGATAATGAGGTCATCAAGGCCGCAAATAGCTAATGCAACCATGATGACAAACAGCACATACTTTAAGCCAAATAAGTAAACAACAAATATATCGAAAACGCTCATTGATTGCCCGCTAGTCTAGTTTAATCACCCAACAACAGCACTAAAACCAAGCATCCATTGCTTATAAGTATGAGTGATTACATATTGACAACGCCTTCAATACATCCTGTTGAATCTTTTTGACCCAACGGTATGTCAACTTACTTCACTCAATCATATTTCCATGTAAACTCAGGTTAAATCACCCTATCGTTGATCTAATTACATGAAACGTAAGTTTAGCCACTTCTAAAGAAGCGTCACATTCTGTGATATACCCCCAAGAATTACAAGTAATTTTGTATTTATGTCACAAATTAGAATTAAATTATAATTTCAATCTATATCTCAGCATTATTCATAACCGCTCACACTGCATCATCAAGCATGATAAAAACCAATTTCATTAGAACATTAGTTTAGTAGTAGCTTTATTTGCTCTACGATTCGGCTTGAAGATTGACCATCGCCATATGGGTTTATGGCTTGAGGATCATTCCCTTCATCCAAGAGCGCTAATGCTGAATTTAAAATTCGATTTACATCCGTCGCACCCGCAAGTTGAGATAGCCCCATATTCACAGCTTCTGGCCGTTCTGTCGTTTCACGTAAAACAACCACTTTGGTTCCAAAGGTTGGAGCTTCCTCCTGAATACCGCCAGAATCGGTCAATACTAACCTCGCTTGAGCCAGTGTTTGTTGAAGCTCCATATAGTCCAATGGCTCTACTACTTTGATCGCTTGACAATCTTTGACATTTGATAGTACGGCCTCTTTAACCACTGGATTCGGGTGTGTGGCTAGTACAAATTCCAATTCCGGTTTCTGTGCACTTAACGCTTTAATTGCTGAGCAAATCGTAGGGATCGACGCCCAGTTCTCGCGACGATGAGCAGTCACAAGTACTGTGTTAGTCTCTTGTTTGATGATCTTTCCGCTATCAAGTAAATACTGCTGCGCATCAACTGCGGTATTTCCAGTAACCAAAATATGTTCGTGTGGTACCCCTTCATGCAACAATGCATCTCGTGCCACTTTTGTAGGCGCGAAGTGCAAGTTCGCTATTTGAGCGACCAAGGTACGATTAGATTCTTCAGGGAAAGGATGTTGCATATTGCCCGAACGCAGCCCTGCTTCTACATGACCAATAAAAGGCACTTGATTGTAAAAAGCGGTCAGCGCACCTGCTAATGTAGAACTTGTATCTCCATGGACCAACACACAATCAAACTTCTTGGCTTGTATGACAGATTCAATATTTTTCATCAAACCAGCCAGCAAATTCGTCAAACCATTCCCTTCAGGTCGAGAAAAAACATAGTCAGGAGTGATACTAAATACATCAAATGTTTGTTCTGCCAACGTGTCATGTTGACCAGTGTGACACCATTCAATGGAATACCCTTGAGCTTTAAACTCTTTATAAACTGGCGCCATCTTAATAATTTCTGGACGAGTGCCAGTAACAATCAGTACATCTTTAGCCATTAGCTTTCCTTTTAAAGAATATTATTCTATAAAGATAATTCTTGTGTGCGGGTCTAGGACATAAATACTGTGACAGTGAAAGTTATAATACAAGACCCTGTTTATAAGTTTATTGATTAAACACTCACCATCTCATTAACAATAGCAATAAAATTCAATCAATTAAGATTAAGACTCGCCTTCATTTTTGCGTCTAATTTATGAGTCAATCTTATTAACGTTCACAGATTCATTCTCAATTTGAGAATAACCACCTTTCAAATTGAGAAACCTTACAACTGAACATATAAGCACTTGTTATTCGGTCACTTTTCATTTGGCACAGCTCCTGCACTACTTGAGAAAACAAAAAGGAGAAGCGCTATGGAACTTAAACAGATCGAAGCAAGCACCACCATCCTGACTTTAATGATTAATGGAAATTTGGACGCTGATGGTAGCCGTGATGCCCAACCTCATATCGACGATGTCATTGCCAATGATTGCCATCAAGAAATTGAAATCGACTTTAGCAACGTTGAGTTTTTAGATTCTTCAGGTGTCGGCGCACTTGTTTATCTCTACAAGCGCTTGATCGAACGCGAAAGAAATATGCGACTAGAAAATGTGACTGGTCAGCCTTTAGAAATCATCAACTTATTGCGGATCGGACAAGCGATTCCAGTGAACTCCAGAACACACTAATAATAACAATCACTAACAAGGACAGTTGGCATGCGAACTCTATACTACATAGCCCTACTTGCGGCCTCATTTTACCTAGCAGGTTGTGCGAGCCACGCACCACAAGGGCGCGGTGGCTTGGCGGAACATTATGCAGACGCTAGTTTCTCTCCTGTGATGCCTGATGAACCATTAGGTCCGGAGCACGGTCTGCGGTTTGACTGGAAGTTAGCAAAATTACATCTGGAGTCATTAATTCGTGAAGGGGCAAAATGGTGTTTCCCCGCAGCGGTTGTACAGGCAATAGAAAAACAAAATCGCATTGCACGCGAACTTGAAGGTGGATTATTGCTAGATGCGGCGAACGATCTGGTTATTCAAAGAAAACGCCTCAATCAACTTGAGTTACAGTTGGACTATGTAACATCTCAAGCAAATTGCACTCCGCCATCAAACCAATTTCAGTTAACGCAGCAGTTAGCCGTTATCGACCAGTTGTTTAATCTGTTTAATGTCGATAATCAATTTGCATTTAATTCCACTGAAATTAATCCCAAATATATGGGACACCTTGCCCAATCAGCCCATATTCTTCGCGAGCATCCCACATTGAATTTGAGTGTCACTGGACATGCCGATGCGATTGGTGGTGAAGAGTATAACCAGCAATTAGCGATGGAAAGAGCTAAGCAAGTTAAACGCTACCTTACGATCTTTGGCTTATCACCTAGCCGAATCACGACTCAATCACTTGGTGCCTCACTACCGCTATTCGAAGGGGATTCTGATGCTACCCGCTTAACCAATCGGCGAGTCAGCATTGAAATCATATCTACTCAAGACAATTCAGCGAGCCATTCGCAAGGAGGCTTTTATGAAATGGATTAACCTCATTCTGGTCATCCTTTTTGTTGGCTATGTTAATACAGTAAAAGCCCAAGAAACCAAAGTACAAGTCGGTGATTTGGTGCAAGTCAATTTGCCCGGAGAAGAAGCACTAAATAAAGGGTTTCAAGTGGACAAGCGTGGCCGTATTACTCTGCCGGAAGTTGGGCAAATATACGTTGCAGGTTATGATGAGAACCAGCTCGAAACCAGTGTAAAAGAAGCATTAAGTAAAGTGTTTCGTGACATCACCAATGCCGATGTGTTTATCGCGCAACAACAAATTTTGATTTCCGTACAGGGTTATGTCAATGCACCGGGTGAATACACATTACCAATATCGACTGATATCCAAACTGCGTTGCACGCAGCTGGCGGACTGCGCTCAGGTGCGCAGTTAGACAATATGTTCTTAAAACGTGGCGGACAAAAACAGCGGTTCAATTACAAAGCATTTTTAGATTCCGGTGACGACTCTATGCTGCCAACGCTGCAATCACTCGATACTCTGTTTGTTCCTGCCTCCCCTTTGGTTGGCAATATTGAGCAGCAATTTGATGCTGCGAAGCTTGCCAATTCGGGCGACAGCGCCGACAACCGTCGAGCGATTAAAGTGTTTGGTGAAGTGAATGCACCTGGCTCATTTAGTTATAAGGACAATACTGACCTCGTTGATATTTTGATGCGCTCGGGAGGTGTCACTCGCTATGCCAGTGTTGAACAAATCCGTGTGATAAGTGATAACACACCACAGCTATTTAACTTAAAACAGTATCTCGATAGCGGTGATGAGTCTTTACTGCCCACACTCACTCCGGGCACCACTGTATTTGTACCCAAACAAGAAGAAGAGATTAAATCTGGGGCAAATACCGTCTACATCATGGGGGAAGTTGCACATCCAGGAGCTTACGAAGGTAACAAAGGTGCAACGTTTATGGATATACTCGCGAATGCCGGCGGACCGACACGATTTGCGGAATCACGCCAGATCCGTGTGCTAAAAGCCAATGGTAAAGTGATTCGATTTGATCTCACTGCTTACACTGAAGGATTGAACGGCACCAAGCCCCCTCAAATAAAGTCGGGTGACGCGATTTTTGTTCCTGAAAAAACAGACATGAATGAGAAGTCGTGGTTAAAAATATCGCCTGATCGCGCCGTCAGTGTAATGGGTGAAGTGGTTCGTCCTGGGCGAATTGAATGGTCGGATGAAATGGATCTGATCGATCTTCTCGCACACGTTGGTGGGCCAACACTCAGAGCTGACACCTCAAAAATTGAAGTTGTAACTCACACTGGAAAAATGGTCGTATTTAATTTGGACGACTTTATTATCAAAGGCGCCCCTTCATTAGAACTTCCTCAAATCAGTGCGGGTTCTATCGTTCGCATTCATGATTTACCACAAGATCCCAGTGACAATAAATCTCAGTGGGTACGCCAAAGCTCAGATGCATCGATTTATGTCTTTGGTCAAGTCAATGCCCCAGGGCGTTATCGGTTTACCAAAGATATGCACTTCCTTGATATTTTATCCGCAGCAGATGGGCCAACAAAAGATGCAGATATACACAATATTCGCATTACTCACCGTGATAAAACGTACTCACAAGTAAGCAAGCTCAACCTGTCGCTGTATTTTGAAACCGGAGATGAAAACTTACTTCCGAATGTCACTATGGGCGACACCATTTACATTCCTGAAAAAAATAAAAATTGGCTTGATCGCTCTAAAGAATCCACGGTTCGTGTTTTAGGTGCCGTCAATAACCCTGGCCGCTATGTTTTTAACGACAACATGACCATTCTCGATATTTTGGCAGAAGCCGGAGGACCAAGCGATAGAGCCTATCTTGAAAAGATCTCGATCGTAAATATGTCTTGTTGCCAAGGACAGGCACGCACTTTTGACCTGATTGAATTCAGTAAGACCGCCAATATTTACCATCTGCCTGTGCTTCGTGCTGGCGACACAATCTACATCCCTGATCAAAATGACAGCTTTATGGAGAAAGCACGTGTCGGATTACAAGACATCCTTCGCCTAGCGACAACCATCGTCCTTATAGGAGCGTTATGATGCCGATTCCTGCAACTCACACCGAGATAGAACAAATTTATTTGGCCGCTGAAATGAACCACTGTCGTTCAGTATGCATCACTGGATGCTCAGCCAGTGACGGGGTCACGTCAATCGCAACCGCATTGACTGAACGTTACTTACTAGCTGGTCATCAAACTTTGCTTGTTGACCTCAATATGCTGCACCCAGCTTTTGAAGAATTAGACATGGTGATTGGGGATACAGAAGAACATTGGGTCGAACACAAAGAAACACATCAGCTTTTTACCGGCTTAACCATACCGACGGATCGCTCAACACAACTGGCATACAAAGACCCCAACAATTTACAAAAAGCGGTTCAATTATGGTTAACACGATTTGATCGCGTCATTATCGATACTTCCCCCATACTCAAGATCAACCGTGGCAATATTCCAGCGCAAAGCGTCGCGAGTGCATGTGACAAAACCATTTTGGTTGTTCGTGGTGGCACAACGACCTCCTCGCAATTAACTAAAGCGGTCGAACTTCTTCAATCGGAACGAATTTCATTACTTGGCACCATATTAAATGTCAAAGACCAACCGACACTTGCGCAAGAAATCATTCGTGAATTACGTCGTTTACGGTTAATTCCTCAGAAACTTAGACTTTCGATAGAAAGGCGTTTAACGGCAATCGAAATGCTCTCTCAATCCGCTTAGGAGAACACACAATGAAATGGCTTCTCTTATTACTTATTGCTTTTACTTCCCATGTTATGGGGAAAACATTTACCTTTGGTGTTGTTCCGCAACAATCCGCTACCCGCCTTGCACAGCAATGGACGCCAATCACAGATTATCTTTCAAACGCAACGGGACATCAGTTTGTCTTTTCGACAGCAAAAGACATCCCCACGTTTGAAGAGCAGCTTCGCTTAGGCAGTTACGACATTGCCTATATGAACCCCTATCACTACACCACATTCAGTAGTAGCCCGGGCTACAAAGCAATTGCGAAAGCAAAAGATAAACAGATTCATGGCATCATCGTGGTACGAAAAGACAGCGGAATAACATCGTTAGAACAGCTGAAAGATTCTACCCTTGCTTTTCCGTCTCAGGCCGCCTTTGCCGCATCCATCTTAACGCGGGACCATCTCATCAAAGCCGGTGTCGATTTTACACCCAATTATGTTAGTTCGCATGATTCTGTTTATTTGTCGGTTGCGCGAGGCTTTTTCCCAGCAGGAGGTGGCGTGATCCGCACATTCAAATCTCTAGATAAAGAAACACGTTCGCAGCTTAAGCCTATTTTTCAGACTGAAGGTTATACACCGCATGCCATTGCGGTTCATCCACGTATGGACGTCGATGTTTTGATGCTCGTTCAGCAGGCACTGACTGAGCTGGCTGATACCAAACAAAACCAAGCAATCCTTGATACGTTAAAAATCAAAGGGTTTGAGTCTGCTACAGATAGCGATTGGCAAGACGTGCGGTCATTGAATATCAACTTACTCAATTAATACGTAGGCACTTGTTTGTCTAGGAGGTCGTTATGTCATTCAGAGCAAAAACCATCATAGGTATTGCGTCAATTGAGATTGTGTTGTTGATGTTATTGGTCTTCAGTGCCATGTCTTTTCTATCTGACGCAAGTGAAAAGCACTTGATTCAACGTGCAAATACCACAGCAAACATGTTTGCTCATGCCACCAAAGATGCGGTGCTCTCTACTGACCTCGCAACGCTGGATGACATGGTCAATGAAATTATGAGTTTGGAAGACTTATTGTATGTTCGGATCACTCGCCAAGGGAAAGACATGGCGTGCGCTGGAGATAAAGACCTACTCGCCAGACAAATGGAAGAAGACCATAACCTTAACGCTGTTTCTGATGGAATATTTGATAAGCGCGTCGACATTGTCAGTGATGGAACCGTCTATGGTCATATCGACATGGGCTTTGGTACGTCGGCCATCAATCAAATGCTCAGTCAAGCGAAGCAATCTATTGTTAGTATCGCGTTCGTTGAAGTGTTTTTGGTCGCCATCTTTTCGCTTTTCCTCGGCTCATACTTAACTAAAAGCTTGATTCGTTTAACTAAAGCGGCGAAAACAGTCAGTGAACGCGGCCCCGGATATCAGTTAAAAGACGACTCAAAAGATGAGCTCGGCGACGTTGCGCGTGCGTTTGACGAAATGTCCGGCAAATTATCAAAAAGTTATCAAGAACTAAAGCAAGCTAGGCAAGAGGCTGAAGATGCCTGTTTAGCTAAAAGTCGTTTCTTAGCGTCGATGTCTCATGAAATACGAACACCTATGAATGGCGTGCTAGGCATCATGAATTTACTCGAAGAAACACCATTAAACCGAGAACAAAAACAGCTCATCAAAACAGGAACCGAGTCTGGAAACTTTTTATTGTCGGTGATTAACGACATCCTCGATTTTACTCGCATGGAATCCAGCACCCTACTTTTAGAGTCTAAACCCTTCGATTTTCGCCATTGTGTCGAAAGCGTGGTAGACAGCTTTGGCCCAATAGCAAAACAACGAGATCTTATCCTCCATTGTTATGTTGATGGTAGTACGCCAAGTGGTGTTATCGGTGACGAAAACCGAGTGAAACAAGTACTGAACAATTTGATTGGAAATGCATTCAAGTTCACCCAACAAGGCGGTATTACGGTCAAAGTCTCAGCTGAAAGCCACGGAAATAACTGCCTTATCTCTTGCAGTATTTCTGACACCGGTATTGGCATTAACAGAAATGCGATGGATTATCTTTTTGATGAATTCACCATGGTGGATCAAAGCTACTCACGAACACAAGAAGGTTCTGGGCTTGGGCTCGCAATTTGTAAACGGTTGTGTGAGCTGATGGATGGTGGTGTGGAAGTGACCAGTGAACCTGATATGGGGAGTACATTCACGTTCACAGTTTGTCTTGAAATCGCTGATCAAAGTCTAACGTTATCTGTCCCTAAAATAGCGCATGGTGACTTTATTGGGGCTCGCATTCTAGTAGCAGAAGATAATAAAGCTAATCAATTAGTGATCAAAAACATGTTCAAAAATGCTGGCGTTGATATTGATCTCGTTGGCAATGGTGTTGAAGCTGTGGAACAAGTTCAGAAATACCAATATGATCTAATTTTCATGGATATCTCTATGCCTTTGATGGATGGCATGGAAGCGTGCCAAACCATCCGCAAGCTTGACGACCCTTCAATTGCAAATACTCCCATCATTGCACTAACAGCACATGCCCTGACAGGTGATAAAGAACAATTCCTCGCATCTGGTATGAACGATTATTTATCAAAACCGGTTCGATTATCACAACTTCTTGAAAAAATGGATCTATTCTTAAATAAACAAGAAGAACTCATCAACATGCATATAGAAACAGAGTCACCAAAGATTGAGTTCTTGGATAATACTAATGATGTAGCTAGTGAGAATAATTCGAATATGGATAGAGATGACCTCGTTGACGAGACTATTTTAGTTCAAATGATCGAAGACACCTGTGCTGAAGTCATTCCTGAATTGATAGAACACTACATTGTAGAGTCTGAAAGCCGGCTAGCTGCGATTAATGTCGCCGTCGACCAACACGATAAAGACAAATTGGAATTTGAAGTACATACATTAGGAAGCTCAGCTCTCGCACTTGGAAACAGAAAGCTGTCGGAGGTCGCAAGAGAAATGGAAGCATTGTGTCTTCAGGGGAAAGAAGAACTCGCTTACCAATTAAAAGATAAACTGCTAACCGTTGCAAACGCGTCGCTCAAAGCCATTGATGCAAGAAAACAACAAGGTTTTGTCGAGGCACCAGACTCAAACCGTTAGTCAATGTCAAGATGACAAGGAAACACGTATGAGAGCCAAAGTATTATTAGTAGAAGACTCCACTTCATTAGCCATCTTGTACAAACAGTATGTAAAAGATGAACCTTTTGACCTGTTTCATGTTGAGACGGGTCAAGAGGCCATTGCCTTTATCAAACGCAACCTGCCTCAATTGGTTATTTTGGATTTGAAACTACCCGATATGACCGGTGAAGAGATCCTCGAATGGATTGTTGAAAATAACGTACCAACCGCTGTCATCATCGCGACAGCACACGGCTCTGTCGATGTTGCAGTTAACTTATTGCAAAATGGTGCGAAGGATTTCCTTGAAAAACCTATCCAAGCCGATCGTTTAAAAACATCTATTAATGTTCACCTTAAACAAGCACAGCTAGAACACTTGGTTGAAGACATTGAAAACAAGTTTGACCGTAGCCGCTTCCACGGATTTATTGGTGCAAGCCTTCCGATGCAAGGGGTGTATAAAATCATTGATTCTGTCGCCCCAACCAATGCGAGTGTCTTTATCGTTGGTGAAAGTGGCACAGGTAAAGAGGTTTGTGCAGAAGCTATTCATCAAGAAAGCCCTAGAAAAGACAAACCATTCATCGCCATCAACTGTGGCGCTATCCCGAAAGATCTCATGGAAAGCGAGATTTTTGGTCATGTTAAAGGGGCATTTACTGGAGCAACAACTGACCGCAAAGGCGCAGCTTCGCTTGCAAATGGAGGAACATTGTTTCTTGATGAGCTTTGTGAAATGGAACTGGAAATGCAGAAAAAGCTGCTCCGTTTTTTGCAAACTGGAACTTTTATGCCACTAGGCGGAACAAAAGAGCTTAAAGTAGATGTTCGCATTATTTGCGCCACCAACCGAGAGCCACTTGTCGAAGTCGAAGAAGGACGCTTTAGGGAAGATCTCTATTACCGCGTACATGTTGTGCCCATCAATATGCCGCCACTTCGCGAGCGTGGTAATGACATCACTACCCTAGCAACGCATTTCTTAAAGTTATACGCCAAAGAAGATAACAAGAAATTCAGCAGCATCAGCAAAGATGCCGACATGATCTTAAAACGCTACCATTGGCCCGGTAACGTTCGTCAATTGCAAAATATTATACGTAGTATTGTAGTTTTAAATGATGAAGCTAAGCTCTCAGTAGCCCATCTACCTGAGGAAATGCTTAACCGCCAAGGGCGCAGTGCAACGAAAACACAAGCGAGCAATACTGCTGCAACATTTGTTGTTCAAACCCCTATTCAACCGACGGAGCAACCAGCCGTCAGTTCTATAGAAAAGAGCAATGCACCGATCCGTCCAATGTGGCAAATTGAACGAGAGACGATCCAACGCGCGATTGATTATTGTGATGGCAATGTGTTGAATGCCGCCGTTTTACTCGAACTCAGCCCTTCAACGGTTTATCGTAAAAAACAGGCTTGGGAAGCAGAAGATGAAAGCAATCCAGCCTAATGAAATTTGGTTATTGATAGATAGCTTGACCATGGGAGGCATTGAATCCCATGTTTGTGAAATATCTCTGGGGCTTAAACAGTTTAACCATCCAGTCAGAGTCATTTTTATTGCGCGCTATGAAACGCCCGCGCCATTAGAAGAAAAGCTAGACCGTGGTGGAATCCCATACTTGTATCTTAATCAGGAGTTTACAGGGCTTCCACCTTTGCTGAGTTTATTAAAGGCAGTAGAAAAGTATCAACCTAGCCTTATCCACTCCCACGGTTATAAAGCGAGTTTATTAAGCAAGCTGATCCACCTAAAAACACATACCCCGCAAATCTCAACTTTTCACGCAGGTGAAACTCCTAAAGGCAGAGTATGGCTTTATGACCTAATTGACCGTAGCACCGCTTTTATTTCCAACGAAGTTATCGCTGTCAGCTCGCAAATACAAAGCAAGCTTCCTTGCCATTCACTTCGACTTAATAACTTTGTTTCCAACCCAAACCCAACGCTGACCCATGGACTGCAAATCGCATTTGTTGGTCGCTTGAGCCACGAAAAAGCGCCAGATCGATTTATTGATATCGCAAAAGCATCACCCACTCACAAATTTCATTGTTACGGTGAAGGCCCCATGGAAGCCTCACTACACGTAAGAAAACCCAGCAATTTAGAGTTTCATGGCCATCAATCTGATATGGCTCAAGTATGGCCAAATATCAGTGTTCTCATTATCTGTTCCCGTTTCGAAGGTCTTCCTATGGCTGCACTTGAAGCCATGTCTCGCGGCATTATCGTCATGGCAACCTCAGTGGGTGATTTACCCACCCTTCTTGAAAACCGCATTAATGGCTACCTAGTCGACCATTGGCGTGAATTAGGAAATGCCATTGAACATTGGTTTATGCTATCGGATTCGAGCAAGAAGATGATGAGAATTCGCGCACTGCATACCTGGCAAAAAAACTACACTGTCGACGCCGTTATTCCACAACTTACTCATATCTATCGTAAACATGCATCAGCAGGTTTCCTCGCTAACACGCTTTCTGATTCTCAAAATGAGAATTAACCTACCTGAGTTCTATTCATAAAAACAAAGCAAATAAAAACAACAACTTAAATCAATCGATTTATGGCATTCACTTTGCAATCTCTTAGATCAGGCGAACAATAAGGGATGCTCTAATGAACGTAAAACACATCTTATTTGTACATTATGGTGACGACTGGATCCGCGGTAGTGAGCGTTGCCTCATCGATCTCGTATCCACTTTGGATAAACGTCAGTATCAACCTTACGTTTGGACTAACAGTCCTGCATTACATGCTGAAATCAAAAAACTAGGTGTTCACAGTGAGTTATCGCAGTTCCCCATTCTCTTTGGTTGGAAAGCGCCTCGTTACGATTTTTCGAGATGGCGTTCATTAATCCGTGACGCGAAAGATTACATTGAACGCGCTGACATCGATCTTGTTCATGTTAACAGTGCAGCGCCTTGTCAATGGATGTGTAGAGCAGCAAAAAGTATGTCCATACCCCTTGTGACCCAGTTACATTCCGATTATCCAACCAGAGATCGAATCACACTAGGAATACACTCATCTCCTCATATTATTGCAGTAAGTGACGCCGTCACTGACCATTTAATTGAAGATGGTTATCCATTAGAACGATTATCTGTGATTCGAAATGGCTTGGATATCCAGCGTTTAGCACATCAAGACTCTGTCCCGGCCAAACGGACATTGGATATCTGCAATAACAGTTACTTATTTGCTACCGTCGGTTCACTAATCCATAGAAAAGGGATTGATCGCCTACTCTCCGCACTTCGTCACGTCACGTTAGAATACCCTCATGCACATCTATTAATTATCGGTGATGGCCCGCTGAGGAAAAAGCTGGAACAACAAGCCGAAGCGTTACACCTTGGTCAACACGTTCATTTTGTTGGTGAACAAGAGCATGTGTTGGGTTGGCTTAAAAACTGCGACTGTTTCATTAGTGGTGCGCGGGAAGAAGCATTTGGATTGGTAGTAACGGAAGCCGCTCTAGCTGGCTTACCTATTATCGCCCCCAACCAAGGTGGAATTCCGGAGATTATCGAACACATGCGCACGGGTATTCTATACAAAAATACAGGTATCAAACCAATGGTTGAAGCCATGCGCGCCGTGGTCAAAAACCGCAGTGCTGCTCGAGCTATGGGGGTAAGAGCAAAAGCGCATATTCAGAACCATTACACCATTGAGATGAACGCTCGCAACATTGAAAGCGTTTACTGCAAGTTACTCGCAGGACATGGGGCGCGTAGTTTATCTGTGTGGCGAAGCCTAAGACCTCTCAAAACCTATTTGGCACGACAAATTCACTCCTCGCTACCGAATTCAGCGTTGTCAAAAGAGTCAATCTAAATGGGAGGTGATGTATGATTAATTCGAAGACTATACACGGCTTAATCTATGACCCCATCAGTTTTACTGGCGGATCCAAAATTGCCACTTCAGATGCACTGGCGCTTTGCGATAGCCAACACTGTCAGTTCACTGTCATTACCAGTGATCCAACCTTTTGGCAAAATAGTTCTCTTGCGGTAACACACTCTCTTAAGGTAGTACGTTTACCCGAAATAAAGTCCCTTAAAAAGAAACAGCATGGACTTGGTTATTGGTTAAAGCAGGGTTTTCAAGCCTTAACTCTGCTGATTCAACTGGGCTTAATTCAAAAAACTGATTTTGCCATTGGCGCTTCTGGTCCAGGTGTCGACATGCCACTTTACTTGCTAAAGCGAGTGTTCAATTTAAAGGTTATTCAGTTCATTCATGGTCCTGTTGGAGCGTCACGATCTATCGGACATAGCCTTTTCGTTGCTGATCAGGTTTTCTATCTTAAATCAGCGCGTGCAACCATGGAAAATGCACTGCAACGGTATTATCGCCATCATGAGGCTTCAACCAACGCAGTACAAAGTCAGATCCAGCAATTTTTTGACCGTACAACCACAAGCTCTTTTGACAATGGCATCTCTGAACAACGCTGGCCCTCACCTTCTGTCACTGAAGAGCCAGTCTTATTTTGGTGCGCTTCACTACTCAAATGGAAAGGTCTTGATACCTTCCTTGAGGCGGTAAAACAAACGCGCAAGTTAAAATATCTGGAAGCGAATGTTTGCTTTATTCGTCCAAAAGACATTTCCTTACCCGTCAGTAATGCCCCGATTAATCTTAAAGGCGTCAGTTGGTACGAGCAGCCTAACGATCTCGACAAGATCCGAGCTCAAAGCAGCATTTTTGTGTCCACCAGCACTAATGAACCTTTTGGGTTATCTATTCTTGAAGCGCTTGCCGCTGGCCATGCTGTAGTGATCCCTGATGACGGTGCTTATTGGGACCAAGTTCTGACACATAACAAGAATTGCATTAAATACAAAGCTGGTGATATGCACGCACTGTGTGACGCTATTTTACTTGCCGCATGTGACGCAAACTTACGATTAACGTTACGCAAAAATGCTATTGAGTTTTCTCAAAAATATCGCTCAGAGCAGTGCTACTCACAAATCGCACACAATATCGATTCTCTCGTCACTAAAGAGACCGTCACATTGATGGCAAGTTCTCACAATAAAGGTGATGCATGAAACTGCCCAAACGCTTTCAGCCGTTAACGAATATGTCGGTGTATGCCGTAAGCTTGTTCATTACAAAAGGCATTTCACTGCTTATGCTGCCATTAATGGCGAATTATCTAACACCCGCTCAACTAGGTGAGTTAGAACTGTTGGCCAGCACTAGTGTTTTTGCATGCTTACTGGTTGGAATGGCAATGCATGAAAACCTGTATCGTTTTGCAGGGGCAGAAAAAGAATACAACAAGCAGTTTTCCATTGTCAGCGAGATTTACAGTGTCAGCCTCATCGTTTCGCTGATATTCGTGACAATACTGACGTTGGTTGCTGTCTACGCATATCAATACATTCCTTTTTTATCACCCACCCAGCTTATTCTTTTACTGACCGTCGTTGCCATTGAAAGTGCATTAGCAATCAGCCTTGGTTGGCTCAGATTAAAAGACAAAGCGACACTGTTTTTTCAGATCAGTGTATCAACTGTGGTATTGCAAATTGCATTGGTTATACCTGTGTTGTTCTGGTTTGCTGATGTCACTCTTATCTTTGCCACTGGCGTATTCAGTGCTCTGGTTCGCTTTGTGATCCTACATAAGATCAATGGCTTTACGTTGATATGGCCGAGCAACATTCAATGGAAAAAATATCTCGCTTATTCGACGCCCATTATGCTGTCTGGCATTGTTGCCTTTAGTCTTAATGGTGCCGAACGTTGGTTTATTGCACTTTCATCAGACATCGAAACCTTAGGGCTCTATGCCATTGCAGCCAAATTCTCATTAGCGATGTGCATCCTAATGCAACCATTTGGAATGTGGTGGATGCCAAAGCGTTTCCACTACCTAGACAATGTTGGATTAGCCGAAACCACACGCATCAACCAGTATGGTTTCGTCTACCTCTGCATTTTGGCAGTCAGTGTGGCTTGGATCAGTAAGCTGTTCATCCTAATGGTGTTACCTGAGATTTACGTGGGCGCAGCTGAGTTAGTGGCAGCCACCATCACAATCGCATTATGTAAAGAGCTGGCAGAACTAACCAACATTGGCATCTTATACTCACGCAAAACGCGATTATTATTGATCATCAATATCATCAGCATGGCGATAGGATTGGTTCTAATCTATCTGCTTCACTCATTCCATATCTGGGGAGTATTGTTCGGTGTAGGCATGGCACAGCTGGTTAGATTGTATTTGTGCTGGCATGTGTCTCAGCAACTTATCACGCTACCTTATGATTACATTCACACGTTAAGTTTACTTATCACTACATTCGTTGCGGTTTGGGCAATACACTTGATTGTAAGCCCCATACATACATTGATTGGCGTTGTCATCGCACCCACTATCATCGGATTAACCGCCTATTGGTTAAGGCTGACGCCAACCATTTCATTAAACCAATACGCTTTTAGCGCGGTCAAGCGTCTATTTGGCTAACACTATGAATAGCCAAGATAGAGCCCCTGCAATCTACTTCGCTATCGCAACTTGCTTGCTCATTTCTGCTGGGTGGTACTTTGTTCCTCATCCAGCCGTTTCTGTTGTGCTGTGTATGGCACCACTAGGCATATTATTCGTACTGAGCCAAACCTTCTGGCTTGTTACGCTGTTTGTCCTTTTCTCATTTTTCCGAATTCACGAAGCTATTCCTGTACTCTTTCCTCTAAAAATACCTTTGCTACTCTCTTTAGGCGCTCTCTCTGCATTAATGTGGCACGCTCTTATTAGCCGGAAACTGCAAATCTATTGGCACCACTCTCTCAGTTGGCTTGCCGCTTTCTGGTTATTGGTGATGATTGGTGTGGTTTTGTCATCCAACCCCGCCCTTGCAATTCAGTCTTTTAAAAACACATATTGGAAGATCATGTTGATGACGCTTGCCATTGTTTGGCTGGTTAACAGTGAAAAAAACTTAAGTAAAGCGTCAGTATCGATCGTATTGACTGGTGTTTTAATCGCGGGCGTTGCCTTGTTTAACTCTGCGAATGGCATTGGATTGGTAGAAGGTTCACGCGTCACCATCGGCAGACAGCTCGGTTCCATTCTTGGTGATCCCAATGACTTGTCGCTGGTGCTAATGTTTCCACTGGCGTTTTCGCTCAGTCTTGCTTTTTCAAAAGATTTGGGCTTTTTCATTCGATTACTTGGTGTTATTGCTTCATTGATGTTGGTTGCTGCGGTGATCGCTACACAAAGTCGAGGTGGGTTGCTCGGTTGCCTCTCTGTCTTCGGCATTTTCACCATGACACGGATTAAATCAAAAGCCCTCTTAATCTCATTAGGTGTGATCGCAGGCTTAGCATTATTTGCCATGGCTGGCGTATCTGATCGAGCTTCCGGTGGGGCTGCTGAAGACGGTATCGATCAATCCGCGATGGGACGTCTTTATGCGTGGGGAGCCGCCTATCGAATGGCATTAGACAACCCATTAACTGGGGTTGGGTTAAATAACTTCTATTCCAACTATTTCTATTACAGTACCCATTGGGATGGGTTAAACCATGCGGTACACAGCACTTGGTTCGGTGTATTGGCTGAAACCGGATTCTTGGGGCTATTTGTATTCGTTGCGATGATCGTTTCATTGATCAAAACGTCTCGCAATACGATTTCAACATTGCAAAATTCATCGCTTAAGCTTTCTCCTTTTGTTGCAGCAACCGCTTACGCCGTTTATGCCGGATTAATTGGCACCATTGTTTCAGGCACTTTCTTAACCCAAGGCTTTACTTGGCCAATTTATATCCTCGCCGCACTGACTGTCGCCGTTGCCCGCATCGTTCAAATTGAATCTCAGAATGAGAATCAGCGATATCAAAAAGAAAACAAACCAGTAACCAGTTGATTTTAATTGATTTATCTCTTGGCACAATATGTGAAACCCATTATTCACCAATAAGAAAATTTTCAGGTGATCGTATGTTGGCAACAAGACTAAATCACGTAAAAATCTGGCTCAAAGACAACCCAAATCCAACCTATCGCAGACTCTTTTTGATGTTAAAACGCATCCGAGCGTGCGATATCCCAACGCCAAAGTTCTATAACCACTTTGCGTATGCCGTAGTAAAGACGATTAACAATTTAATCGGTGGATTAACTAGAGTTCTTATCTATACACCCGCGTTTAAAGGCAGACTCAACACCTGTGGACATTCTCTCTATTTGTATGGCGGCCTACCTTTTATTTCCGGCCCTCTTGCGATTCATATGGGTAGCCAGTGTCGTATTTCAGGCCATACCACTTTTAGTGGCCGTACTGCCGCCACGCAACCTGAGCTGATTATTGGTGACAATGTCGGGATCGGTTGGCAAACCACAATTGCAGTGGCAGGCAAAGTTATCTTAGGCGACAACGTTCGTATCGGAGGCCGTGCTTTCTTATTTGGCTATTCGGGCCATTCTCTAGACCCCAAACTTCGAGCTGAAGGTATTGGAGATGACGATGGACATATCGGAGACATCATTTTAGAGCGTGATGTCTGGCTGGGTACCAATGTGACCGTTCGTCAAGGTGTCACCATCGGTCATGGCACAGTGGTAGCAGCAGGCAGCGTTGTCACTAAAAGCTTACCTCCTATGGTGATCGCGGCTGGTAATCCCGCCCGTGTATTAAAAGAACTCAATAGCAACACTTACGACATACGTCATATGGAGGGCTAAGCCATGCGTGATTTAATTGTTTTTGGAGAAGATTTTGGCGGACTGCCATCGAGTACTCAACATATCGTTAAGTACTTAGCAAAAGAGCGAAAAGTATTGTGGGTAAACTCAATAGGATTAAGACAGCCTCGTCTATGTTGGAAAGATGCTGCTCGCGCCATGAGTAAACTGTGCGGCCTTGGAAAAGGTGGCTATCAACTCAGTACTGTAGCTGAAAAGAGCGATATCCATGTGGTTAATTTAAAAACCATCCCTGCGCCCGCTTCAACATTTTCACGCCAGTTAGCGAAAAGCTTAATGCTTAGTCAGTTAAAACCTTTGGTGGAGCGATATCAATTAGACGCTCCATTATTATGGATATCACTCCCCACAGCAGCTGACTTGTGTGGGCATCTCGGTGAATCTGCAGTTGTTTATTACTGTGGTGATGATTTCTCCTCTCTCGCTGGTGTGGATCACCATGTAGTTGCACAACACGAACACCGATTAACATCGCAAGCAGATTTGATCCTCGGTGCCAGTGAAAAAATCTGTCGTAAGTTTCCAGCCTGTAAGACCCATCATTTACCTCATGGTGTCGACTTAGACCTGTTTAGTTGCGCTGCACCACGTGCCAGTGATCTTCCCAACCGAGGAAAACCAGTCGCAGGCTTTTATGGCAGTTTATCGGAATGGCTGGATTACGACATGTTGGAGCAAGTATGCACTCGACGCCCTGATTGGGATTTTGTTTTTATCGGTCCATGCGAACTCAACCAAAACAAGCTTCCTAAACGTGAAAATGTTTTCTACCTTGGCCCTAAACCTCACCACGAGCTGCCTTGTTATAGTCAACATTGGGACGTCAGCCTTTTACCGTTTAAAGATAACCCACAAATTCGTGCTTGTAGTCCATTAAAATTGATGGAATATCTCGCAGCGAGAACCCCTATCATCACAACGGATTTTCCTGCTCTACAGCCCTACAAACAGTATGTAAATCTAATCTCTGACAGTAATGACCTATGTGCCACGCTCACTACGGCCCAGCTTCAACCCAAATTACCGGAAAATATCGTTTCTAATGCAAGCTGGGAGTCTCGAAGTCACTTTGTGAATTGGTTGTTGGAGCTTTTATGAACGAACTTAAATTCAGAATTGTAATTTTGTTGAGTGGCGCGTGGCGACGTCGCTATCTCATTGTGTTACCGGTGTTGATTCTTCCGGTTATGGGTTTTGTTATCAGTAAATTGGTACCGACAACCTACCACGCACACACCAGTATGTTGATTCAAGAAACGGCCAAAATGAACCCGTTTTTGGAAGACTTAGCTGTATCAACCATGCTCAAAGAGCGTTTAAATGCCTTAAGTACATTACTTAAAAGTCGCCATGTGTTGAAATCAGTGGCTAAAGAGCGCGGACTGATCAACGACACCATGACCCCAGCTGAAATTGAACGGGTGATCAATCACATTTCGTCAAACTTAACCATCAGCCAATTGGGAAAAGACTTTCTAAAAATTCAACTTTCAGCACGCCACCCTGAGGGAATGAAAGAACTGTTGGAATCTGTTAGCAATCATTTTATTGAGCAGCTATTAGCACCTGAGCGTTCATCAATTCAAGATTCGCGGGATTTCCTCTCCTTTCATATCGATAAAAGAAGAAACGAATTGGATTTGGCCGAATCAGCATTGGCGGAATACCAAAACCAATACGCTTCAGTTACTCCTGAAATGCAAGGACAAACACTAACTCGACTCGCTGCATTAAAGCAAAGTCTTGCCGAGAAAGAAGCAGAGCTAGCTGGGGTTAAAAAAAGTTTAGGTTCATTAGACCAACAACTATCCAGAACAAACCCCGTGATCGGTCGTATTGAAGATCAAATCATTGAAATACGCAGCCAACTGACGTTACTACAAGCTAAGTACACAGACCAACATAGTTCTGTTCAAGCCAAAAAGAGAGAATTAACTCGGCTTGAAGATGAAAGAGCCCTTTTAGTCGGCCAAACCCAGCCCAATATGAATACAGATCAATTGTGGGATATTGCCAGCAGCAACCTTGGCAACATCAGCGAGATCCAACCACTACTGGTAACTCAGCTGCATAGTTTGCAAACCGTTCGTGGCCAATATGAATCCTTAAGTGAAGAAACCAAGAGCTTGCGTGGCATGATCGAGCAGTTAGAAACGCAGACTAAAAGCTTCGGTGATAACGCAAAGCAACTCTTTCGCTTAGAGCGCGAAGTTCAGATCAAACGCCAACTCTTTGATGAATTAATTGAACGCTATGAAATGGCTCAATTGACCGGCTCACTTGGTATTTTTGAGCAAAACAAACGGGTCAAAATCATTGATCTCCCCTACACTCCCAGTGTTCCATCTAATCTACCTGCCATCATTTTTGTGTTAGCTGGGTTTGTTGGCGGCATTGCACTCGGAATTGGTTTAGCCACCTTAGCTGAATTGTTCGACACCTCTGTCCGTCGTCGAGATCAGCTTGAAGAAATAACGGGCGTTCCCGTAATTACAGTGATACCCAAGGTTTAAGCATGTAATTAAACAAGGCTGCCTTTGCTAACCGAGTCACTACTCATCTTTTACGACGGTTTGTTTGTTATTACAGATTCCGACAATTCAACATAGAGCAGGTTACGCAACTAAGACACTATTGACACAAACACAAGATTGATATGTTATGTTATAACATATCAATTGCAACCTAGCGTAAAATGGATACTTCATTACCCCCTATCTTATCGGCTCATCAACTATGCGCTGATAGCCCCTTAAAATGGAGAGCGATTAATAATACGACGTTTACTGTGGCTCATGGCGAGTGCATTGCCGTCATTGGCCCTAACGGCAGTGGTAAATCAAGCTTACTAAAAACCATTCTTGGCGAATATCACGCAGTACAAGGTCAGCTACAACTTAATGGCATTCCAACCGATGATCTGACGCAAAGCCAAAAGGCCAAAATGATTGCTCTGGTTGCGCAGCAGGAACATGTTGATCCTCGTCTGACGGTATTTGAATACGTTTCATTAGGCCGTGTCCCCCATACTTTTTGCTGTGGCCCCAAAGAGCATGACCGAGCAGTAAAACAAGCGATTAATGATGTCGGTTTATCACATAAAAGTCACCAACGCGTAGGTGTGTTATCTGGCGGAGAACTGCAACGCGCAAACATTGCGAGAGCGTTTGCACAGGAACCTAAATTACTGCTTCTTGACGAGCCAACCAACCATCTGGATCCATTAGCGCGGTTTGAGTTGCTTGCACTCATCAAGCGTAAAGGCGTTTCTTCGATCGTTGTTTTGCATGACTTGCCTTTAGTGACCCCATTTGCAGACAAAGTACTATTGATGGCCAATCAATCTATGGTCACCTTTGCTCCACCACATCAAGTGATGAATGACCAATTCATCACGCCGACGTTTGGGCTGCGAGTCATCACACTTAATCATCCGCAGATACCCAGAGCGGTACATCATTTTGAAGCCGCACCCTCTCACCTGAATCTTTCACCTATAGGAGTCTTGTAATGAAAAAAACTGTATTGCTCTCCCTTATCATCCCCTTTTCAGCTGCAAATGCTGCCAGTACGACTTATCCCATCACTATCGACAATTGCGGTACACCGTTGGTCATTGAAAAGCGTCCTTCACGTGCTGTTTTTCACGACATCAATATGACGGAGATGGCATTTGCACTAGAGCTTCAACAAGACATGATTGGGGTTAGTGGGATCTCTGGATGGTATAAGATGTCTCCTTCATTTAAGAAAACCTTGGGTGACATTCCAGAACTCTCGCCCAAATACCCATCTCTCGAAACCCTTATCGCTGCTAAACCCGATTTCTTCTTTGCTGGTTGGAATTACGGAATGAAAGTCGGTGGTGAAGTCACACCACAAAGCTTAAAACCTTATGGCATCGATACGTTGATACTTTCCGAAAGCTGCATTCATACTAATAAGTTAAAAAATGGGGCGAGCATGGCTTTGCTTTACGATGACATTCAGAAGCTGGGGATGATCTTTGACAAGCAAGACAGAGCTAATGCATTAGTGCAGGAATGGCAAGCGCGGATTCAGGCGATTAAAGCGAAACACAGCCAATCGAATAGCCCGGCCCCAAAGGTATTCTTATTTGATTCAGGTGAAGATAAACCCTTCACCGCCGGCAAATATGCCATGCCTAATGCCATGATCCGTCAAGCAGGTGGCATCAATGTGACTGGTGATATGGAAACAAGCTGGGGTCGAACATCATGGGAACATGTGGCAAAGCAGAACCCAGATGTGATTATTTTATTGGATTATCAAACGGCACATGGCGCTGATTCACTTAAGACCTTTTTGGAACAACACCCGTTGATGAAGCACACCACGGCAGTTAAATCAGAGCATTACGTAAAACTACGTTATGAGCAGCTTACGCCCGGGCCTGCCAATATCGATGCAATAGAAACGCTTTCTAAAGCGTTTTTCCCTGTAAGTGCAAAGGCAGAATAACGCTTGAGTAAGCTATCGAAATACCAATTTGCATGGTTGCTTGGGATAAGTGCCCTACTTTTTGCATTTGCATTCAGCTTAAAATGTGGCGCAGTTTCAATCTCAATAAATGAGGTCTTTGCTGGTTTACGCTCCTTTAACCAAGAAGATGCCAGCATGACCAGTCGCATACTGCTTGAACTACGCCTCCCCAGAGCACTGCTCGCTATCATTGCCGGAGCTGGGCTTGCAACCGTAGGTGCATTACTGCAAACCACGACACGTAATGATCTCGCCGATCCATTTCTATTTGGTTTATCGTCAGGCGCTTCTGTTGGCGCCGTTTTAGTTATCACTCATTTGGGAGATGCTTTGGGTGTTTGGTCGTTACCAATAGCGGCGTTTTGTGGTGGTATTTTATCAGCATGTTCCGTACTCACCTTGTTTACGCTTCAAAAAAGACGCGGGAACAACAACCTCGTCCTGTGTGGACTAGCAATATCCTTTCTATTCGGTGCGATCACGAGTTTCTTAATCTATTCTGGCGATCAACGGGCAGCGAGTTCTATTTTGTTTTGGACTATGGGAGGCTTAGGTTTAGCCCGTTGGGAGAACCTGATCTTTGCTGCGATAGGACTACTAAGCATCATCATACTTAGTCTAAGACGCTACAGAGAGTTGGATACCCTATTAGTTAGTGAACAAACTACCCAATCACTCGGTATTAATATTCATCGTTTAAGAAGTGAGGTTTTTGTATGCTGTGCATTTTGCACGGCTTGTATTGTTGCACTGACCGGTGTGATTGGGTTCATTGGCTTAATGGTTCCCCATTTGGTGAGACCTTTTTCGGGTATGACACATAAACGCGCATTACCACTGGTTGCATTATGGGGAGGTGTCATGCTGTTAGTTGGCGACATTGCAAGCCGCACTATTCTCGCACCACAAGAATTGCCTGTTGGCATTGTAACCGCTGCATTGGGCGGCGTATTCGTCTTGTATCTTGTTTGGAAAAAACCAATGCACTAAAAATTTCACTCATTGAAACGCCTTTGAACGGGCGTTCCTTCTCTTGCTAGCTTACCCATTTCTCAGTTTGTCTTTCAAATCCGTTCTCAAATTACGATTCACCCAAAACTTATTATTATCCTTTTGTTTTTATTGAGATTTTAAATTGGCACATCCCATGCAATAGTCCAAAGCATCACTCAGCTATCGTCAACTGATTAAAGGGATGAAATTATGCGTATTGAGACATCTTCTGCTCCACATCCTACTACGATCCACGTTGTTCAACGTATGGCGCCAGGAGGCCTCGAAAGCCTTGCACTGGACTTACTCAATTTTTCTTCACACCCGGAACATACACTGATCATCAGTTTGGAAGGAACAAAAAATGAAGCAATTAAGCACTGGCCGAAATTAGAACAATATCGGGACCAGCTTATTTTCTTAAATAAGAAACCGGGTGTTCAGCTTTCAACGCTTTTTCAATTAAAAAATATGTTCAACGAATTGCGTCCTCAAGTGGTGCACACTCACCATATTGGTCCGTTGGTCTATGGTGGTATCGCGGCTAAATTTGCCGACATAAAAACCAGAATACACACAGAGCACGATTGCTGGCACTTAAATAACCCCAAACATGTTCGGCTGCAAAAATGGGCATTGGCGTTAGCGAAACCGACATTAGTCGCCGATGCCTATCAAGTCTTTAATCTTCTCAATGAACAATTTCAATACCCTAAACTCACCACGATTAAAAATGGCATTGACTGCAAAAAATTTATTCCAGGTCTACGCGAAGAAGCACGGATACGATACAACCTTCCGCTCTCTCGGCCAATTATTGGCTGTGCCGGACGGTTAGAAAAAGTTAAAGGGCATGACCTCATGATCAAAGCCCTTGCTAACATGCCACAACCTATCATGTTAGTTATTGCAGGTATGGGTAGCGAGTATGACAATCTCATACGCCTGACTGAACAACTTGGTGTTGCAAATCGGGTACGCTTTTTAGGCCTAGTGTCTGATATGCCCAGTTTCTACCACTCTCTTGATCTATTTTGCCTCCCTTCGCGCTCCGAAGGTTTTCCACTTGCACCTTTAGAAGCACAAGCATGCGGGATTCCTTCAGCAGTCACCGATGTCGGTGCTAGTTCAGAAACCTTGTGCCCTCTTACTGGTGTTTTGATCCCACCTAGAAGCCCTTCTTTGATGGCTCCAATTTTGGAAGAAGCAATTGGAAAAGTGCATACCGTGTCACCGCGCGATTTTGTACTAAACAACAATGAGATACGTCAAATGGTCAAAGCTTACGAAGCCATTGCAGCGGAGGATGCCGCATGATGGAAATTCTATTGATTGTTATCTGCTTAGTGAGTGGTTCTCTTATCATTTACCACCATGTGGGTTATCCCATTTTGCTACGCTGGTATTCGTCCAGACATCCGAATAAAACATTCAATGATGTCTGCCGTGGTTATCGCAGTGGAAAGGTTGACCGCACACGCCCTTCCATCACGATTTTAGTACCGGCATACAATGAAGAGCGCTGGATTGCAGATAAAATCCGTAACCTTGCATCGCTTGATTATCCCCGCAATAAACTGGATATCATTATCGCGTGTGATGGATGCAGTGATAAGACGGCTGAAATCGCGAGAAACACGATTCAGGAAGCCATTTGCTGCGATACTCATTTCGAAGTTCGTGAGTTTGAGCATAACCGAGGGAAAGTGGCAGTCATTAATGCGCAAATGCTAACAATTTCTAGTGATATAACCGCGCTGAGTGATGTTTCTGCGCTGGTCTCAATTGATGCCCTTTTGATCGCTGAGCAACATTTCCATGATGAAAAAGTGGGTGTGGTAAACGGCCATTATTGCTTTATTGGCGACCAAACAACCACCGAAGCAAAATACTGGCACTATCAAAGCCAAGTCAAACAAAATGAGGCTGCTCTCGGCTCAACATTAGGCGCACATGGCGCATTCTATTTACTTCGTTCTCATCTTTTCACACCATTAGCAGAAAATACCATTAACGATGACTTTGTCTTACCGATGGAAATCGTAAAACAAGGTTACCGCGCTGAATATGACGCACGAATGGCTGCAGTAGAACTGGAAACCACAAGTCAAAATAATGATTTTAAGCGGCGTTTACGCATCTCTGCTGGCAACATGCAACAAGCAATACATCTAGCTAAGTTATTTTTGCCTAGATATCGAGGGGTTGCCTTCGCATTTTTCTCAGGTAAAGGGTTAAGGCTTATGACCCCTTATTTAATGCTGGCTTGCTTGTTCTGTTCGGTAGCCCTAATGGAGCAACCACTCTTTATGGCTGCATTAATGCTGCAAATCATTATCTATGCTACCGCGTTAGTCAGTTTTTTATTCCCCCAAGTTTTCAATTACAAAGCATGCCAATTAGTTGCCTATCTAATCGCAGGTCATTACGCCAATCTGATTGGTGGATTGAGATATCTGATGGGATTTGAATCCGGTAAATGGTCACGAGTCAATCGTTAAGGAGCTTACGATGAGTGCAAACAAATCAACCCAAATATCAATCTGGCTTGCCAAAAGGTTATTTGACTTATTCGGTGCAATTTGTGGTTTATTGGTCCTATCTCCATTGCTGCCGTTCATCGCCTTTGCGATTAAAGCGAGTTCAACAGGCCCTGTATTTTATAAACAGCTTCGTGTTGGGAAATCCACTCCAGAAAAAATGATGTTTTTTGAAATCATCAAGTTCCGAACCATGTATCAGGATGCTGAGTCTCGGTCTGGTGCCGTTTGGGCAACAGAGAATGATCCTCGCATCACCCCAGTTGGCCGTTTCTTACGTAAAACGCGTTTGGATGAGATTCCCCAACTGATTAACGTCGTAAAAGGAGAAATGTCGTTAATTGGTCCACGTCCAGAACGCCCTGGTTTTTACCATAAATTAGAAGCGGCCATCCCCTATTTTGCAGACAGAACCTATGGCGTAATGCCCGGAATCACGGGGCTAGCTCAAGTAAATCAAGGTTATGATACGTGCATAGATGATGTGCGAAGAAAGGTGGGATTTGACCACAGCTACGCGTTGTCACTAAGTTCATTGAAAAGCTGGATCATGATGGATCTGGCGATAATCACTAAAACACTGATTGTTATGGTAGATGGTCGAGGTCGTTAACTTAAAACAACGGCGACCATAGTGGTCGCCGTTATTATCACAGATAATTCGCTGCAAGCCATTGACCAAATGGCGTAAATAGCAAGGCATAAATTGTGACATTGAGAATGATGCCAATCCACAGTAAGGCTTTAAATGGTTGTTTCTGGGTTTTGTGTCGCGTGATATGCTGTGCAAACAGCGCGCCCGGCCAACCACATAAAAATGATGACACTAACAAACGCTTTTCTGTCGTGCGCCATTCGCCTTTCTTAGCGGCCTTCTTATCCAACGCAAACAAAATGTAAGTCACAATACTCATCAACCAGTATGCACCAGCTAACCACATGTTGTTCTTGTCGAGCAAAACAGTTGCCGTAACACACAGTAAAAATATCGCAGCAAAAATCAGCTTAGATGGCATGCCCGCCAAGCCCACCATTGATGCATTAACCGCGTTTACTCTGCCTTCTTCATCTTGCTCTATATCAAACCTAACTTTATCGTTTCGTTGTGGTCTGCAGTGTGTGTTCTTGAACGCTGATGCGTGTACGAATGCTTTGAGGTTACTGTCTGACGCAGTAATAAAGCCAAAGCCTCGTTCGTCATTCCACTCTGTGATCTTACCTTTGTACATCATTTATCCCGGCAAATTTTTAGCTTAAGCCAACGTGCGCACATGATAACAACTTGTCATCAACAAATACTGCACGAATTTGAGAATTTACCGTCTGCTGACTTGGATATCGATGTGACTTATCTTTTGGTCAAATAGTTATCAAACTGAACGAGGAATCGTTCTATGTCATCTCTATCTTCATTGCTTAGCGCAAAATCTGGATGACGACAGTGATCACTCAAAATTATCCCTCTTCGCTTCAATATCGCTTTTTCAACAGCGATAATATACTCACAATGGCTCATCCATTTTGAAATGTAAGGCATGAGTTGGTCGTGTAACTCTTTGGCACGAACAAAATCTCCCACAACCCAATGCTCATAAATTGCCAAATACACTTCCACAAATGAGCAACCAGGCATTACCCCCTTGCCGCCATTGTTAAGCATCTCCAACATGTACAAACCTGCATACCCGTTCATCACAACGGCATCTGGTTTAAATGAGAGTAAAGCGCGCGTGTAATCCACTGGTGGGTTACACTCAATTTTGAATACGGCGTTATCATTTCCTTCCGTAATCAAAGTCATTTGTTCAGCAGTAATTGGCACTCCGGTTTCGTTGGGTGCATATTGAACCAACACGGGAATATCGACAGCTTGCAATACTGACTGGATATGGTGGATCACTTGCTCATTGCTAGGATTGAGGAAAAATGGAGGCAATAGCATCAAAGAATCAGCGCCCATTTCTTGGTATTGCCGAGCTTGCTGTACTGCTAAGGTAGTCGAATGTTGGGTCACAGAAATACAACTGTATACCGAGCTATCTGCTGTCAGGTTACAAAACACTTGAGCTAATTGATGTTTTTCCGCATCGCTTAACTTGTAAAATTCACTAGCGATACCAAATAAGGTCATACCGTGACAGCCCGTCGTAAGCAAATGTGTAACTAATTGCTTGAAGCTTGTGAGATCAACCCTACCTTCATTGTCGAATGGCATTGCCACTATTGGGTTGATACCAAATATTTCGTGTGCTTGGGTCATTTCAACATTGCTCCTTTTGCAGCGGAAGACACGCGTTGACGATAAAGTTGTAAGAAGCCGGACGGCACCGTTTTATGGAGCGGCGTCCATTGCGATCGCCTTAATTCGATCACATCGTCATCAACCAATAGGTTGATCTCTCTCTTGTCTAGATCCAACGAAATCAAATCTCCATTTTCAACCAGTGCAATTAGGCCGCCTTCATAAGCTTCTGGAGAAATATGCCCAACAAACAAGCCACGATTCGACCCAGAAAAACGCCCGTCAGTGATCAGTGCACAACTCTCCGATAACCCCATTCCCTCAAGAAGCTTCATCGGTTTATACATTTCTGGCAGTCCAGGACCACCCGTAGTTCCTTCATAACGGATCACCACTACCGAGCCCGCTTTAATCTCATTGGCAATGATGGCGTCGATTGCCGTTTGCTCTGAGTCAAATACTACTGCCTCACCAGTAAATTGATGCATGCTTTCAGGGACCGCGGCTGGTTTAGCAACAGAACCTAACAAAGACAAGTTACCACGTAACACCCCGACACCTGCTTGGTGCATAAAAGGCTCTTTAAGCGACTTAATCAAATTTCGGTTCGTGGAATGCGGCACTTGCTCCAAACAGTGTGCTTTTAATCCTGAAACGGTCAGTGCATCACCATGTAATAAGGGCAGCAACTCTTTTTCTACCGCCGCAATGCCTCCTGCTTCATAAAAATCCACCATGTCATACTCAGAAGCGGGATAGATCGCTGCAACAAGTGGTACTTTTCGACTCATCTCATCAAAAACCGTTAAGTCGAGTTCCCCTAATCCTGCTTCATAATGAATCGCTTGCAGATGAATAATGGCATTCGTAGACCCACCAGTTGCAAGCAACGTACAAATAGCATTATGAATCGATTTTTGATTGATGATCTGACGCGCATTCAATCCTTCATGAACCATTTCAACAATGCGTTGGCCACTTCGATGCCCAACCTCCAAGCGTTCGGGGTGAATCGCCGGAATTGTCGATGTTTGTGGCAGGGTCATTCCTAAAGATTCTGATAAGCAACACATGGTGTTTGCAGTACCGTACATTGTGCATGAGCCAATTGTCGGTTCGGCTAAATCTTCTATCTTGCGAAATTCATCTTCATCGATCTGCCCTTGTTTTTTCCAACCAATAGCTTCAGTGACAATATTGCCATCCCAATGTTTACCTTTGTATTCTGCTGGATACATTGGTCCGCCATTAACTAAAATTGCTGGGATATCTAACCTTGCTGCCGCCATTAACATACCCGGTACAATTTTGTCGCAAGACCCAAGCAAAACCATGGCATCAAAGTTATGCGCTCGAACCATAATCTCAATAGAGGCTGCGATAATTTCTCTACCAGCCAAGATATAACGCATACCAAGGTGCCCTTCAGCAATGCCATCGCATGGTGCGATGGTGCCAAACGTCATCGCGGTGCCACCCGCCTCTTCGATACCACGAATAACTTCAGCACCAACCACATCAAGATTGGCATGACCCGCAGTTGCATTGGTGTAGCTATTCACCACCGCGATAATAGGCTTTCTCAACGCCTCATCACTGTGCCCCATCGACTTATATAACGCGCGCTTAAGCGCCCCGTCGTCTGTTTTCAGGATTTTATTATGGTGTGTCGCACATCCCCCGCACGAACCACACGAGCCGCAATCTGCCATAATTACCACTCCGCAAATGAGCCGTCAGGGTGCGTCCAATGTGGGTTTCTCCACTTTGGCTGCTCTAACGCTTTGATATGTTGTTCTCGCATAAACTCTTCATCGATATCGATACCGAGTCCCGGCCCTTCAATATTCAGGCAATACCCCTCTTCAAATGCAAAAACTTCCTTATTTTCTACATAATCAAGCACATCATTGCCCTTGTTATAGTGCATGCCGATGCTCTGCTCCTGAATAATGGCGTTTTGACAGTTCGTATCGATATGAACAGACGATGCAAGGGCAATTGCGCCAAGCGGACAATGTGGCGCTAATGCAACATCATACGCTTCAGCCATGGCAGCAATTTTCTTTAGCTCTGTGATCCCACCACAATGGCAAATATCCGGTTGAATGATATCGACACCACCTTTGTTCAACAGCTCTTTAAAATCCCAACGAGAATGCAAACGTTCCCCTGTTGCAATCGGGATCGCTCCGTATTGGGCTATTTCATGTATGCAGTCGAAATGCTCTGAAAGTACGGGTTCTTCAACAAACATTGGTCGCATCGGCTCAAGTTCTTTAAGCATGATTTTCGCCATGGCTTTATGCACCCGACCATGAAAGTCGATACCAATCCCAAAGTCTTTACCCATTGCGTCTCTAAGACTCTGTACCCGCTCCAGCAAAGCATCTACTTTGCTGTGATTGTCGATATAGTTGAGCTCTTCTGTACCATTCATTTTGATGGCATTGAAGCCAAGCGCTTTTCGCTCTTTTGCCATTCGAACAACATCATCTGGCCTATCTCCACCAATCCACGAGTAAGTTTGTATTTTGTCGCGACATTTACCACCAAGAAGCTGATAAACAGGAACGCCTAACTCTTTGCCTTTAATGTCCCACAGCGCCTGATCAATTCCAGACAATGCACTCATCATTACTGCACCACCTCGGTAAAAAGTAGACCGGTGTAAATAGTTCCAGTGCAGTTCGATATCTCTTGGATCTTTGCCAATCAGGTACTCCATAAGCTCATCAACACAGGTATGAACGGTATGGGTACGCCCTTCGAGACAAGGTTCACCCCACCCAACAATACCTTCATCGGTCATTATTTTTAGAAATCCCCAGCGAGGTGCCACAATGAATTTTTCGTAACCAATAATTTTCATAAATCGAAACCTTACAAAATTCTATTTAAATAACTCAGGCAAGAAGGTGATGACACCAGGCATAAAGACGAGCGCAATTTGCACCAACAACATGCTGATTAGGAAAGGAACGACGGCGCGTGTTAATTGGACCATGGAAGAGCCGGTAATCCCTTTTGCAACAAACAAATTGACCCCAACAGGTGGTGTAATTAGCGCTAACTCAGTTCCGACAATTAAAATAATGCCGAAATGGAAAGGACTGATCCCAAGCTGGACCAAAATAGGCAAAAACAGTGGTGTATAAATTAAGATTTGAGCTGCAGTTTCGATAAACAAACCGGTAAACATGATCAGCGCAACAAAGATCAACAAGATGATGGTTGGGTTATCGGTCAGTTGAAGAATCGCCTCTCCAATCATTTGCGGTATCATACTTATTGTTAAATACCGAGCAAATGCCGTCGCAAACCCCAAGATAATGATAACGCATCCCGTCGTTAGAGCCGCTCTAGATACCGTAGGTATTAAGTCAGCAATAGTCATCTCTTTATGAATAAAGAAGCTCACAATCAAAGTGTAGATAACGGTGATACAAGCGGCTTCCGTGGCCGTAAACACTCCGGAGTAAATCCCTCCTAAGATGATGACTGGCGTTAGTAGCGCCCACTTGGCTTCTAAAAAGGTCTCTTTAACTTTTGCGAATGAAAATGCTTCATCTTGCCCTCGATACCCTCGGCGTTTAGCGATAACGTAAACCGCGACAATCAATCCTAAACCAATCATGCCCCCGGGAATAAAGCCTGCTAAGAACATATCACCAATTGAAATTTCTGCTGTGACCGCATAAATGATCATTGGAATTGATGGCGGGATCAAAATACCTAATGACCCAGCAGAGGCCGTTAACGCCCCAGCAAAATGACGGTTGTAACCTTTTTCTATCATTGACGGCACCATCATGGAGCCAATGGCAGCAACAGTTGCAGGTGACGAACCTGATATTGCGGCAAAAAACATACAAGCAACAACAGTCACAATACCCAAGCCGCCAGAAGTTCGGCCGATAAGGCTGGCTGCAAAGTTAACAATGCGACCGGAAAGTCCGCCCCGCTCCATCACAAACCCTGCCATGATGAACATTGGAATCGCCAAGTAAGTAAATGAGTCGAGCGATGTGAAGGCTGTTTGCGCAATAAACGACATTGGAATGTCAGCCAAAAGCAGTGCAAACGCCGTACACATACCGATACTGATGGCAATTGGCATGCCGATAAACAGCAGCAAGCAAAATACCAACATAGAGATCAGGAAAATATCCATTAGCGGTTCTCCTTATCTTGCTTCATTTTATTTAGCGCTTCTTCCGCTTCATTTAAGGCATATTCATGTTCTAATTTGCCAGTTGCTCGACGATAGACGCGCTGGAGTAACCGCAAGGCCATGAGGTAAAAGGTAACGGGCACGATGGCGTAAACCCAGCCAGCTTGCCATTCAAGTGCTGGCGTTGTTTGCTCAATAGCTAGCGCATCAACGGAGATCTCTAAGCCGTAATAACCAATCCACACCATAAAAGCAGCGAACGATAAGTCGATACACGAATCGAGAATTTTTTTTCGTGTTCCCTTCACGAAACCATCAATCACTTCCACACGTACATGGGCACCTCTTATGATGGCGAGGCTCGCCGCAAAATACACCAGCGCAATAAAGACATAACGCGAGAGCTCTTCGGTCCATGACAGCGAAAAATTAAAAACGAATCGAAATAAAATCTGTAAAAAGCATAGAACAATCAAGGCAATAAAAAGGACGGTACTAATGTACTCCTCAAAATTGTCCCAGAATGATTTGTTGTTCTCATCCATATAGACACCACATTTTTAAAACAGGGCCGCATTGCACGGCCCAACAATCCCGTATTTAGTTGAGTTTAGCGACTTCTTCTGTCAGCTTTTTATAGAGTTCAGGATCAATTTTGTCGGCATACTTTTGAACGACAGGCGCGACTTTTTGTAGCATTTCTGCTTTCACTTCTGGAGCCAGTGGTGTGTAAGTTAAGCCCGCATCAATCATACTTTGCAGCGATTTCTCATCTTGTGCTTTGACCGACACACGCATGTGTTCTATCGCCATTCGCGCAGCTTCTTGCATTGTCTTTTGTTCTTTTGCAGTTAGCCCGTCATAAAACTTTTTACCAACAACAAAGACAACCCATGAGTAAACGTGTCCGGTGTCAGAAACGTATTTCTGTACCTCGTACAAGCGTTGTGAATAAATGTTGGTATAAGGGTTTTCCTGTCCGTCCACCACGCCTTGTTGCAATGATGAAAACAGCTCTGAGAATGCCATTGGTGTCGGGTTTGCACCTAACGCACGGAACGCATCAAGGTGCGCCTTGTTCTGCATAGTGCGAAGTTTTAAACCATCAAAATCTGCTAGCTTTTCAATGGGGCGAGAGTTATTAGTTACATGACGAAAACCAAAGTTGCCATAACCTAAACCCACATACCCAGCTTTCGCCAATTTAGAAGACAGCTCTTGACCCCAAGCACCATCGACAACTTGATTTGCAATATCTTCAGTAGGGAAAATGAACGGTAAGGTTAAAATGTTGAATTCCTTTACGATATTGCCAAGTACAGCAGGAGAAGGGAGATTCATCTGCACCGCATTGAACTTGATCTGCTCAAGCGCTTCTTGGTCATTTCCCAACTGGTTACTTGGGTAAATAGTCACGTCAATATCAGTGTTATCTTCCAGATGTTTTTCAAATTTCTGCATCGCAGCGTATTCAAAATGGGACTCTGGAACACCGATACCAATGCGCATATTTTTGGCTTGAACTTGCATAGACATAGCCATTAAAGGAACGCTCATTAGTGCAGCAATCTTATGTAATTTCATAGGTTTACCTTTTTTTGTTTCACGTTATATAGACATCCAACTGTCACGGTACGCGTGTGCGCGTTTTCTAATTTGTGAGAGGTTTAACCCCTTCTTATATAAACCAGAGCCTAAGCCAAAACCATTTGCGCCCGCTTGAACATAAGCACGCATTTGCTCTGGATTTGCATCAATACCACCTGTAGGACAACAAATTACCTCAGGAGGTAATACAGACCGAATGGCCTTTAAGCCGTTCGGCTGAATTAGTTCTGCCGGGAAAAGTTTGAGCGCTGAGGCGCCACACTCTAGCGCTGTAAATGCTTCTGTAGGTGTTTGAATTCCTGAAAAGATCACGCAGTCGTGTTCTCTCGCTTTTCTGATCACATCAGGATTCATATTCGGCGTAACAATTAATTTCGCCCCTGTTTCAATGACAGGAAGCAGTTTTTCAATGCTGGTAACCGTCCCCGCACCAACCACAGCTTGGTCGCCAAACTTGTCAACGACGAGACTTATGCTTTTAAGTGCTTGCGGTGAGTTCAGTGGAATTTCGATATAACGAAAGCCAACATCCAATAACTCTTCCGTTACTGCGATCACTTCTTCAGGTTCAACCCCCCTCAAGATGGCGATAAGAGGAAGCTCTTTAAACCAACTACATTGTTCCAGTTTGTTGTTATTCATTAACGTCACCGTGTAGAAAAATATGTGTCATTCCTGCTAAAAAGCATTCGTCACCATCGATAATTTCGTGCTCGAGATCCAAATGCGTCAGTGCGAGGGAATAGTGAGTTGCGAGTCGCTTTGACCCGATAAGATAAGCTTTCTCACCTGATTCTGTTTGAGAAAACTCGTGGCCAATCAATAAACCGGATAGATAGCTCTCCACATGGGTTTCATCAATTGAGCGAAACAACCGCGAGGTTCGCGCACTAAATAGAATATGATTAAGCGGATGCTGATACCCAGTAGTGACACCAGTTACAAATGCTTCTTTGTCGAAAAGCTGTTTCGGTAACGCTCTACCCAAAATGCTGTGTTCAACTAACAATGAGTACAACTCTCCGGTCATTACGGTCGAAAAGCGGCTTAGCCTTCCATTAACACAATGAGCATGCTTACTATGGGTTCCATAAAGTACAGCAAAAAAATCACTTTTCAGTTTGTCTTGCAGGCCAACAAGTTGTACTTCTTCACCTCGCATCACATCAGCGATGCCAAATTTATTCACACATGTCACCCCGCATACAATCCCTGCGGTCCCGCCGTTTTTTAGGTCCACCAGTTCGATATCTTTCGCTAAGCTTTTCGCATCAACAGGCACAGACACATAAGGCACCTCACGCCAACCTTGTTGCGAGCCGACCATGCCAGCCATCAGTACAGGTAGCGGGCCATATTCTTCAGTCCAATGGCTAGTTAACTGCTCAAACACATCGGGATATTCTTCTGGAGTGATCGAAAGCAACCCTTTTTCAGCGCTAATTCTGTCAAGACAGTCCCCTTCCGACGTCATTAGAAATGCCCTGAAGTTTGTTGTGCCCCAATCCACGGCGATCCAGTTCATTGTTAACCTCTTTGAGATGTATTACATAAATAAGAAACTTGTAATACAAGTAATTCGTGTAAATAGCAGGTGACCTCAACATCATGGGTATACCTGCATGTGATTATTTAATGAATTCTGTACCCGATTGGCTTTTAACCGTTTTCTCTATTGCTCCTAGAACAATATCGCGCATTGTTTCTCTTGCTAGCTCAGGGTTACGCATCCTAACTGCATCCATAACACGATAATGCTGCTGCAAGGCTGGTTTGCTTAACGTGACGTTTTGTTCCAACGTTTCAGCAAACGACACTTTCATAGCTGTTGTGAGCGCATCCCCTAACGATATGAGAAATGGGTTTTGAGTTGCAAACAACAGCTGCTTATGAAAATCAATATCTCCTGAATTAATTCTTTCTCGGTCGTTATCATCTAACCCTGTCGCCATTCGGTTATAACTTCTTTCGAGTGCAGCCAGATTTTCGCCCGTTGCCTTTAGGGCAGCTAATGCCGCCGCATTTGGTTCAACCATCAAACGAACTTCAAGCAAATATGGGATATATGTCGCTGCAGCGCGATATTCAGATACCCACCTTAGTACATCATGATCAAGCCAATTCCACTTATCTGGAGTATTAGCCACGCTACCCACTTTTGGCATTATTGTAATAAGGCCCTTACTGGCGATGGTTTGTAATGCACTTCGTATCGAGGTTCTTGATACACCAAGACTTTGCGCCAGTTCATTTTCCCCTTTAAGGTTCATCCCTGCGGGCGTATTCTCTTTTAATATGTCGTAAACAATTTTATTAACAGCCAACGTTGATTTTGAGCTTGTCATTTGTTGTATTCATCTCCTTACATCTTGTATTACATGTTAGAACAAAAAATAACCACTTTTTGTGATCGAATTTACAAATTACACTACTGACTAATAAATCAGTACTAAACAAAAATATCTATAAACCATCTCATTTGATTTTTCATGCTAGTAACCTCTTGTAAACATGGATAAAACTTTCATGAAAACGGTTAGCATTATTCTTCGATCCAGCTCAAATTTAGTAAAACATCTCTATTGCCGTTACCGTCTACCATGCTAATTTCCGAATGCATTTAATTACATATAAGGAAATTTAAATGAACCGTAATGTATTAGCACTTTGTGTTGGAGCCGTGCTTTCTTGTTCAACAGCTGTCCACGCAGCGACACTGGATTTTTCTCAACCGACTCTAAACAAAGGTTTGCCTTCTGCTTCTGGTGTTGTTGTCACTGACAATCAGATTTTTGCAGTTGGTGATGATTCTCCTTGGCTATACCAACTTGATAATGACTTCAAGATTAAGCAAAAGCAGATGATCAAGCACTACCCTGTCCGTGACAATGGTCGTATTGTGAAAAAGGTGAAACCAGATTTCGAAGCGTTAGATAATATCGAAGTTAACGGCCGCGATTCATTCGTTATGTTGGGTTCAGGCAGCAAAGAAGATGTACGTGAATGGGCTTTTGTGATCAGCCACGATGGTCTGGTTAGAACCGAACGCTCTTTAAAAGCACTTTATAAAGACTTACGTACGGCGGCTGGCTATAACGCCGATCAAGAGATCAACATCGAAGGTTTAGCAACCTCTGAAGATTCTGCCTTTGTCATTAACCGCGGCAACGGTGGCTCAAATGTAATTTTCGACATTCCATTGGAAGGTTTTCAAGCTTATCTAGCAGGCCAAACAGACCAGCTGAAAGGCATCAAGGCTTACCATGTTACGCTTCCTGTCGTAAAAGGCTTTGAAGCAGGCTTATCCGGTGCTGAATATTGGGATGAAGCAGACAGTCTGCTGCTAACCGCTTCTATCGAAGCAACAGGTGATGCTTATAACGATGGTGAAATTCTTGGCAGCTTTGTGGGTAAAGTAAAACTCGTTGATCTAGATGCAAGTAAAACGCTTGATTTGACTGATAATTTAATCCCGCTTCTGAAAGATAACAAACGTGTTATCACTAAAGTTGAGTCCATCGCTATTCAGAAACAAGACTCACATTCAGTAAAAGGTGTATTAGCAAGCGATAATGATGACGGAACGAGTGAGTTCTTCTCATTTAGCTTTAAAAAATAATCTACACCTTAATAAGCCCACAATTATTGTGGGCTTATTTTTTAAATTTCAGAAATGAAATTAATCACACATAAACCTAATTACATATCGTTATAAGTTATTCAGCGTTCTTCTATTAATCGACCTGACATAACTAAATCGCCCCCCCTATATACAGCGAAATTTAAGCCGCCTACACGCAAGAGCACTTTATTCATAAAAACAACAAGTTAAAGAGACTTAGTTATTCTTTCGTTCCTCACATAATATTTAAATAGAGTAAATATTCTTTAGAAATCATTTTATTCCTAATCAAATAAATAATTCATACAAATGCATTTAACTGTGTTTCATATTGAATCTAAATAAAAATGTGCGGTAGATCGACTTAATTAAAGTTTTTAATCGTGTCAATTTTCAATACTGATTCATATCAATAATGTTCATTATTCACTTCAGTAATAATAAATATATCATCAGTACATATTATAATTACGGAGTAACAATGAACCAAGTTGACGAAATGGACTACCAGGCTCGCCGCCGCAAGGCGAACGAGTTTTCAACACGATCAGAATACTTAGAGCATGAATTATCAATCTTAAAGTTAAAGCGTTGGAGTATCCATTTACCTAAACGTGACTACGGCATTGAAATAGAAGACTGGGTACCTGCGATTGCCGCAACCATTGGTAAAGTGGTTATGGTCACGGCCATGGTCGCAGCCTTTGCAGCACAATTTGGACTTTCCCCTGAGTTTGTTGCGGAAAACGTACGTTTTGAGTTGCTCATTGCTGGCCTGCTTTTTGTTATCTTTTTCTCAGCAATCTTAAACCCACTCACCAACCTCGCCGGTACCCACGGCCCTATGATCCCATTGATCCCTCTTGTTGCCGCTGCTGGTGGCCATCCACTTGCCTTGGGAATCATGGTTGGTGTTTTTGGTCTCATTCTCAGCGCAACGAAAGGCGGTTCAAAACTGGTAAAGCTAACAGGTGAAGGTGTCCGTGGCGGCCTTTTAATTTACTTGGGTGCCGTGGGCCTGATTAGCCAGTTGAGCAAGTTTGAATCGTGGTCTGTTGCTTCCGGGATGGAGTCAGTCTCCTTTGTTGTTATCTCTGCGACCATTGTTATCTATGCGTACCTTGCAAAGATCGAGAAACGCTGGCTAGCAATACCGCTCTGCTCACTTGTCGCAGGTATCGTTTCTTACATGATGGGCGTGCCGTTCGAATTCACGACAGAACCGGGCTTACCAAATATGAGCCCATTCTACTGGTGGGGTGAAGACACTGGCTGGCAACTTGGATGGCCGGACTTAGAACACTACATTGCCGTTATTCCGTTCGCAATCTTAGCTGTTGCAATGTGGTCACCTGACTTCTTAGGCCACCGTGTATTCCAAGAACTGAACTACCCGAAAAGTGCAAAAGGTGCATTGATGGATGTTGATGACACCATGACTGTTTGTTCAGTTCGTCAGATCATTGGTGCAGGACTTGGTGGGGGTAACCTTGCTTCTTCGTGGGGTACTTACATGATCCCTGCTGCCATCGCAAAACGCCCTATTCCGGGCGGCGCATTATTAACCGGTGTGTTGTGTATCTTCGCTGCAGTACTTGGCTACCCTATGGACTTAGCAATGTGGGAACCGGTTTTACGTGTTGCGTTGCTCGTCGGTGTTTTCTTACCACTACTTGAAGCTGGTATGCAAATGGTCCGTAATGCACGTAACTCGCAAAGTGCCGGTATCTGTATGTTTGCTTGTGCATTGGTTAACCCAGTATTTGGGTGGGCCATCACCATGCTACTCGATAATACAGGCCTTATTGGCAATAACGAACGCAGTGCGGCTCTATCACGTACTGACAAATTGGGCATCCCACTTGCCGCAGTTATTGTATGTGTCGGTGCACTGGCTGTGGTTGGTCAGTTGCCGGGTATCCCAGCGCTACTTTAATAAACATCAGAGCCCGCATTTACTGCGGGCTTTCTTTTTCAATCGACTACCATAAAGCTGGATTTTGGAAAGCTTTTACGCAAGAAGGAGTGCCTTTAATCAATTCCAATGCATTATCAGTAAGTAAATTGGCTTGCCATCCATGAGGATAAGCTAACTTATAAGGTGCTGGATATGCCTCTTCGCTGACAGGAAGAAAGCCGGATTTAGAATAGAAACTAGGATCACCATAAGTAAATATCAGCTTAACTCCCATTTCTTTCATCTGAGTTAAACCAAATTGGATTAATTTTTGTCCTACCCCTTTACCTTGATAATCCGTTAGAACGGCAACGGGAGCCATCAAGAAAGGTTTCTCTCCATTTTCATATTCAAGTTGCGTAAATAAAATAGACGCTACAATTTTATCTTCTTCTTTCGCAATGCACGCTAACAATTCGCTTTTGGCTGTTGTTGTTATCAAATCTAACGCTAATTGACCAATAAGTTTACCTTCACCCTCGCCTTCAGAATCTGAAAACGTTGAAGTAAATAACGTTTTAATTTCTTCTGCATCATGCAGATCGCCTATTAAAAAACGCATTATTCCTTTCCTATTCACTTTTATATTCTTGGTAAGCATACCCGATGATTCTTACCATCATTCTGTACAGCTCCCGTAAGAATTGATGGTAAGACAATAGTTAGACAAAAGGAAAGCTTGTTAATTTTATGAGGAGATAATTCCTAATGATTTACAAATGTCCAATTATAGACTAAATTAACAATTAACTCCCAAATAGGATTCAAATATGAGCCTTGCACAAGATACCGGTTACAACCCTAAAGCTGTCGCAATGGTCGGCTTTAAAACAGCGGACAATATTCTTGCGTCTTGGGGGTGTAGCGCACAACAAAGCCAAAATATTCTTAAGTTATCTAAATCGTCTTACCATAAATTTAAGGCGAACCCAGAAACAACAAAACTTAGCGATGATCAGCTTGAGCGAGTGAGTTATATTTTGAACATTCAACAAGCCTTACGAATTGTGTTCAGCAACCCTGCCAACGTCGATGGTTTTATGACGATGAAGAACCATAACGACTTTTTCGCAGGCAGAACGCCGCTTGAAATTATTACCAGTGGCAAGTTCGCTGATCTCTATGAAGTAGCACGTCGTATCGATGCTTTGCGAGGTGGTTTGTGGGGTTAAAAAATAAAAAAAGTACGCTGACAAGTCATCGATTGGTGAATACCAAATACCCACCAATCGATTTATTTGAATCCGTGGCTAACCCAGAAGACTTTGAAATACTCTACGCAATTCAAGCCTTAACGAACCCAAGGCTACGAGACGAAGTTGGCGATATTGCGTTGATTGATCCTAACGACATTCCTTACCAGTGCGAACGTGGCAGAAGCTATGCGGTGGGTCCATTTACCCATATCAATCCAAACGGTGGACGATTTAATGATGGCTTTTTTGGTGCGTTATATGTCGCCGATACCGAACAAACCGCGGTTCAGGAAGTAAAACACCATCAACAAAAATACTGGGCAAATGTTGAAGGGCTTGCCTATGACCGTTTTTTGTTCAGGAGCTTAGTTGTCACTCATTGCTCTAACCCAGTGCATGTGGTTCAACCTAGTGACAAAAGTATTTTAGACCCCAACCATTACAGCGCCTCACAACAGTTAGCAAAAGATCTAAAGAAAGATGGCTTTCAAGCGGTGCAATACCCGTCTGTTCGTCATCAAGGTGGTATGTGCTGGGCTTTATTTACACCAAAACCCGTACAAGATGTCATTCAAGGTCATCTCGTCGAAATGATATGGAATGGCGAGCAAATTGCTGAAATCAACGAAGTAAAAAACATCGAAAGCTGATCTTTTACCCGTTGGCTTCAGCTAAGGGGACAACGTCTAATGGAACCGTAATAATAAAGCGAGCGCCAACTGTATTCTCATCACAACACTCGATTTTTCCATGCAATAGTTGGGATACCGTGTTGTAGATAATGTTCGCGCCTAGTCCTGTCCCCCCAATCCCCCGCTTTGTCGTGACAAACGGCTCAAACACTCTTCCCTTAACATCTTCAGGGATCCCTTTACCCGTGTCTCGATAGTCAATGATTAAGTCTGCATCGTGCTTATAGATATTGATTAATATACGCCGTTCTTTATCCCAATTTTCAAAGCCATGGTTCAAGCTGTTGCTCACCATGTTAGTGAAAATCTGAATATAGGCACTTGGGTAACTTTCAATCGCAAGCTTGTCATCACACTTAACTTCAACTTCAGCATAATGTTTACTTAACTCATGCGACAGCGAAAGCATGAGCTTATCAAGGTGCTCTTTTATGAAAAACTTGCTGATGGAGCGATCACTTTGGTCTACCGCCACTTGTTTAAAACTTGAAACCAGTAGTGCTGACTTTTGTAAATTAGAAACGAGCAACTCAACCGATTTAGAAATATTGCTCATTGATTCAGTAAATGTCGATTCCTGTAATTCCCCAGCTTCATAGTTTCTTAAGATCTGTTCTACTTCTGAAGAGACAAATGAGCTCGATGTAATGCAAATACCAAGTGGCGTATTGATCTCATGAGCAACGCCGGTCACCAAAGCCCCAAGCGAAGCCATTTTTTCACTTTCAATCATACTGGCTTGTGTCGCTTTCAACTCAAGTAACGTGTCTTCAAGCTTTTGGGTTCGTTCTTTGACCATCACCTCAAGGTCTTCTTTAAACCGTGTTTCTTGCTCTAGCAATACCTGTTTGTCATCTAGGGCTCGCGCCAATTGCTTTTGTGACTCCACAACAATCGCATAAGATGAAGATAGCTCTAAACACATTCTGTTGACTGTTGCGATCATGAAGTCTATTTCATCATCATTTGCAGCCGTTCTTTTGATGATCATCGGCGGGTTATTTTGTTGAAACTGGAATTCTTTTAGGTACTTGCGCATTTCGTTTAATGGCTGTGTCACCAACGAATTAACCAAGTAGATGATGAAGCCCGCAACAATGAAGGTTTTCAGCCCATTGGACAATAAAATCAACAACGCTTTATCAATCAAGTTGTTGTAAATCAACCATAAATCGGACTGAACAATAAGCTTACCAATAGTGATGTATTTTTGGTCAATGTATGCATGCTTTAATGATAATGATTGTTGAAGGATATGCTCTTCTTGCTTAACACCCAATTCCCAGTTCTCGCCACTAGAACTTTCAATACGCACATAACTGATATCAGGGATGCTAATAATGCCATTGATTTGAGATTCAATCAGGTCACTATTTAGCACCCATAAACTTGTTTCTAGTGCGTCTTTATAAGAAGTGAAAATATATTTCTGGCTGACCTGAATGCTTTCTTTGGCCACCACATAATCTGAGTACAGCTGAAACGCCGTGATGAATATGGTGACAAACGAACTGAACATAACAATTCTGATCGTTAACCGGCTATTGATCGACTGAGAACTCATCATCTCTTTGACTTCCCAAAATCACGGCAGATTTAGCGGTATTTATCCAGCAACATGGTAAATGTGCCGTCTTGCCACATTTCATCGAGATTTTGCTTGATCAATTGGATGTATTTTTGATCACGACCAACAACATAAATGGTGTTTTTAAGTGGAAAAATTTCATGGAACACAAGCCCTTCCATATTTTTTACCCCAGCACGGCGTGCGTAGTAATACGCCATACTTCTATCTAACAAAATTACCTGAGTTCTATCTTTCATCAACATATCGAACTGTGCTTGCTGATTTTCAATCTCTTTATACCCTTCCCAGTCCGATAACTCTTGATTATAAAATGTCGTAAAAGGCTCTTTGAGATGTTGCTTTGCATTGTTGAAACCAACAATGTATTTTCCTTTTAAATCAGAAACATTGTCGATCTTTAATTGACTCGCTACTTTAGAGACAGCGACATTATCAAACTCGAAAACCTTACCGTAGGAATAGTCCACTCGGAAAGTTAACGGTGTTCCAATAAAAATGTCCAATTCACTAAAGGTATTTAAAGGATCTTGATCAAATTGCTTGCTTGGGAATTTATAGTTAGATATTTCATACCCTGATCGCCCTAAAGCTTCACCAACGATATCGACAAGGATGCCGGAATCACCAATCACAAACGGTGGAATACCCACCACAAATCCAACATTAACCACCTTTTCATTGGCGTGTGTTGTACTTGTAAAAAGCAGCGCAAAAAACACCATGGCACTGAGTAAGATTCTCCGGAACATAGAACTCCCCTTAAATTAGATACATAGCGCGCAATTATTTTTTGTACTAGCCAACATGCGAAATGTTAATTTTGTAAATAGTATAGGAGAGAATAACGATATTCCCCAGTGAGCATAGCAATCGAAAGTACTAGACCAAAGTTTTATATAAGAAACCAGTTGAGCATGATGTAATCCTGACTTGTGTAACCAAAAATTCTATGAGGACACCATGCTCCACCGAATATTCATCACCCTACTCACCCTGCTAACATTCAACGCATATTCAGCTCCAACACCAGATGCACTGTTTTCCACCATTAACGAACGTTTAAGTTTTATGGAGGATGTCGCTTTGTTTAAAGCAAATCATGGTAAAGCGATTGAGGATATCAAGCGTGAAGAAGTGGTGATTGAAAATGCAAGTATCGCTGCTGAAAAAGTTGGGTTGGATAAACAAAGTGTTGTCGGCTTTTTTCAAGCACAAATCTCGGCGGCTAAAGCAATTCAGTATCGTTACCGCGCAGATTTACTGACATCACCAGAAACCCGTACTCCACGTGACTTACAAACGGTAGTGAGGCCCGAGCTTATCAAACTAGGTAAGCAAATTAATCATGAATTGGCTGATTTTCTAAAACAAGGCGGCAAGCTTACTACGCAGGATAACGCCAAGTTTTCTGCCACAATTCGCTCTCCCTATTTAACACAAGCCGATAAACAAGCCCTGTTTAACGCACTCACCCAAATTCAACTTCAGTAACTAATAATTGGGGCGAGCTTTCGTCCCAGTTAAATTAAACCATGACAAATCTATAATGGCACAATCAGATCAACAAAGAGATATGCATTCAAATGAATTTTTATTCGATAAAAATCCAGTCATTAACGTAAAGGTAATTCCTCCATTACTTAGTCACAATACTGCTCTTCTGGCGGCAATACATTAGTGAAAACACCATCAAGTAAACTCTCATATGCGAGGTAAGCCATCGCACGGTCAAACGTGTTATAAGTTAGGTCAGCTAAGTGCTTAGATGTTGCAACCCGATCGTCAATCGACATACCTACATACACTTTGCATGCAATGACTTCGTTGTACATATTGGCGATGGCTGCCGCCTTATCAACATTGGCATAAGTGAAATTACTGAAGTCATGATAAAGGTTTTCTTGCTGATATCGTGCGTCTTGCTTGAGTGCTTTACGAACTGGTTCAGAAACGTTCAAAGCATTCAAAACAGCCTCAATGTCATCTCGAATACCATTTACGTTTTCATCGACTCCCGTCAGCAAATCACTCCGATCAAAATGGAGCTCAAAATACTCTAATAATAAAGAAAACTGATCACGAACATTCTCTTGCTGTTCCAGTTTTAACGCTAAATCCGGCGTTATTCTTGGCGGGAGAGGAGCAATCCCTTCGGAGGCGGATTGGGATTCACCACAACCGACAATGGATAAAAGAGCAATAGTACTGTGTAACCATTTCTTCATGATCAATTAACATCGCATATTTAATGTAAATTAAATCATATCGTTTGATTTACATGTTGAATAATTAGAAATATGCATATGCCGATAAATGGTAGGCATATTATAGCCAGTCCAAATGTTGCTTCTTGCTTAATTTTCGCCCTATTTGTAATAGCCCGCTTACATTCTCGCGCAACACTTACAAACCTGATTGAATTTGTAACCTTCAACTTAATAAAGGCTCTTAAACTCTCAGCTAACTCTTTGCTCCCCCATGGAAGAGCCCCTTTTTACCCTAACAATTTATGAGAGTAACTTATGAGTTTCCTACAAAATACCATGACCAAAGCACAGGTGCTGGGTAAGGCCTTGATGCTCCCCATCGCCATGCTGCCCGCAGCAGGTTTGCTGCTCGCATTTGGTTTTCAGTTGCAATGGCCGTTAATGCAAATGGCCGGGCAAGTCCTATTTGACAACTTACATCTACTTTTCTGTATTGGTGTTGCCGTTGGTTTAACCAAAGATTCTGGTACCGCTGCACTTGCTGCGGTTGCCGGTTTCTTAGTGATGCATATGACCATAGGCTTAAGCTACGGAATTACGGACGAAATGGTCGCCAATTCACAGGCTTATGTAAAAGTGCTTGGGATCAACTCCATGCAAATGGGACCACTAGGCGGTATGATCATGGGCTTACTTGGCGCATACATGTATAACCGTTTTTATAGCATTCAATTGCCTGAGTTTCTGGGCTTCTTTGCTGGTAAACGCTTCGTTCCGATTGTGACGGCATTCTCTGCTTTCTTCCTTGGTTTGCTAGTTCCATACTTCTGGGGTTATGTTCAAGAAGGTATTGCCGCAGCTTCAACGACACTCAGCCAAGGTAACATGTACATTTCTACCTTCTTCTATGGGTTTATGGAGCGTGCGTTGATTCCTGTTGGCTTACACCACATCTTCTACAATCCATACTGGTATACCTTCTTTGAATACACAGCAACCAACGGCGATGTGGTTAATGGTGCACATACAATATGGTTCCGCATGTTTGCTGATGGTGTTCATTCATTTGAAGGTGGTGGTTACAGCAATGCCGGTGCGTATCTATCGGGTAACTTTGCTATCTATATGTTTGCCTTCCCTGCGGCTTGTTTGGCGATGTATCAAGAAGCGCACACAAAGAACAAGAAAATTGCGGCGGGTTTACTCGGTTCTGCGGCACTAACGTCGTTTGTCACTGGGATCACAGAGCCAGTAGAATTCGCTTTCGTCTTTACTGCACCGCTACTCTACATTTTTAACGCTATTATGGCTGGTGTCTCTTACACCGTAACGTTTGCTCTTGATATGCAAATGGGTAAAACCTTCTCTGCTGGTATCATTGATTACGTTGTATTTGGTGTTCTTCCTGGTTTGCAAGGTTATGAGACCAACTGGGTGAACCTATTCCTATGGGGCCCTATTAACGCAGCTATTTACTACACTGTTTTCCGAGTTGTTATTCGTAAGTTTGATTACCAGACCGTTGGACGTGAACACGAAGCAACAGCTGAAATCACATTGAGTGATGAAGAACTTGCAACAGAAATTCTTCACCATGTTGGTGGTCGTGGCAACCTAACTTCAATTGGTTCTTGCATTACTAGATTGCGTTTAGAAGTTCGAGATACCAGCTTGGTTAACGACGTTGAAATCAAGAAACTGGGTGCTCGCGGTGTGGTAAAAGTGGGTAGCAATGGTGTTCAAATCATTTTGGGTGCTAAAGCTCAGTTCATTGCCAACATCCTAGAGCAATCTTGTGGTGAGCTCGCCACGGCATAAATACGAGAAAGCCCCTTATAAGGGGCTTTCATTCAACGTTATTTACAAAAGGAAGCATCATGGAACATGTCCTACAAAGCCCTCCTCTCTTGGTGAGATGGCTCAAAGGTGAATTACCATTGTGGAAAGCCGTTTTTGTTCTACAACTCTTCGGCAGTTACACCTTATTGTTTATGCTGGAGCAGAGCAAATGGCTACTCCCAGATCATATTAGCGTCACGCTCAAAATAATCACACTTCCCCTTTTCGCGCTTTTCAGTTCTATATGTGTATTTCAATCCGCTCCAGATTTTAAAACCACCATTCGCGGTACATTAGCAAAATGCTGGGCTATTACATATGTTCTGTGGGCTTTGTGGGTCACACATGGGCTCTATTTGTTTCTTACAAGCTAAGCTTCAAAAGCTAATACGACAGTATGCCATACAAAAAATTTTAAAATATTGGAACTATCCGTCCAGTAGTCAGTCTCACTGGCTGACAATTATATTAGCCGTCATCAGACTAAAAGACAGATGAATACAAGCCGACAAAGACATAGGTTTACCAAATGGTCCCTCGCATTAGTGTGGTGGGTTATTTGCATCTGTCTAGCGAATAACATCGGCTTGTTGAACGCCTGTCCGGTGAAATACCAAGACGACAATCAAGTTATCCAACAAGTCTTGCAAAATGATGACCAAGCAACCAACAACACCGATATTGCAGACAAATGCAGTTTGTCAGAGCATTTAATTAACTTTGACCAACATCAGGTGGCGGACCATGCGCTGATCATGCAAATTCTTGCATTGGTGCTGATCTTATGGCTGCTTTCTACTTCAGAATATCGACCCTCACCCACAACCCCAACCCTCTATAAAGGTAGGCGGCTTCATCTTCAATTGTGTGTCTTTAGAGAATAAATCGACGTTTGTTTACACCAACATTCGAAATATTTATCTTTAAGGAACACATACATGTACATAACGAAAACGTATTCACGTTTAGTCAGTCTATGGCTATTCGCGGTATTTTGTGCCTTGAGCGTATTCAGCGTTCAAGCAGAAACACTCACTACTGGTTGGTTACAAAACCCGAACCATCCACCGATAGAGACTCGCTTTGTCGTAACAGGACAAGTGAACAAAGCAAACAAAACCTTAGCCGGCTACTTGGAAGTTCGTCTCACTGGCGATTGGAAAACCTATTGGCGTAGCCCAGGTGAAGGCGGCATTGCGCCGAGTATGGTTTGGGAAAACTCAAAAAACATTGAGAATATTGACTGGCATTGGCCCTATCCTCAACGATTTGAGATGCTGGGGTTAGAAACTCTGGGTTATAAGAAAGATGTTATTTTCCCGCTCACGCTTCACGTGGAAGATCTCGATCAGCCCGTTGAGTTAAATGCAAAATTAACGCTTTCCTCATGCACAACCATTTGTGTTTTGACCGATTATCCGATTCAGTTGTCGTTCATTCCTAACGATCTCATGGTCTCAGATGAAGCAATGCGCACATACGCGCAAGGTATGAGCTTAGTTCCTAAAGCTTCAGCTTTGATTAATAAAGTGACAACGGGTTGGGATAAGACAAAAAACCAACTACAAGTTACCGCAACCAAAAGTATGGGTTGGACAAACCCTGATGTTCTGGTTGATGGTCCGTCAGAGCAGATGCAAGATGCAAACTTCTCTCGCCCACAAATTGAGATAAACGGAGACACTCTCACAGCAACTTATGACGTGAGCAGTTGGATGGGAACTCCCGATCTAACCGATGAAACGATCTTAGTAACGTTAAAAGATAATGATTTCACCGCAGAACAAACAACAACCGCTATAGCTAAAACCATTACCAGCCAATCAGGACAAACATCCCTAGTACATATGGTTTTGTTTGCACTCTTTGGCGGTTTAATCCTTAACGTGATGCCATGTGTCTTCCCTGTTCTAGGCATGAAGCTCAGTGGTATTGTTGCTGCTCAAGGGCTTGAGAAAAAACAAGTTCGATTGCAGTTCCTCGCTTCCGCTGGCGGGATCATTAGCTCTTTCTGGTTGATTGCTACATTTCTTGCTGTATTAAAGATTTCGGGTAGTGCCATCGGTTGGGGAATTCAATTCCAAAGTGGCTGGTTTATTGGCCTCATGTTTTTGATCACCGCATTGTTTGGCGCAAACATGCTTGGTCTTTTCGAAATTCGGTTGTCGTCTGATACCAATACTTGGATGGCAACAAAAGGTGATAATTCCTACTATGGTCACTTCACTCAAGGTATGTTCGCAACACTGCTTGCAACACCGTGCTCTGCACCTTTCCTTGGTACGGCTGTTGCCTTTGCACTAGCTACAAACATACCCACCATGTTTGGCATTTTCACCGCTCTCGCTATTGGTATGGCTTTGCCATGGATCGTGGTTTCTCTATTCCCCTCCATCGCACTTGCGTTACCTAAACCGGGGGCATGGATGAACCGAGTCAAATACCTATTTGGCGGCATGATGCTCGTCACCAGCATATGGCTGTTCTATTTGCTATCGAATCATTTATCAATGCAATGGTTATATATACTAGCGATTGTTTCAGTCGGTGCTTTTTTAGTTCGTATGGTGCGAGTTCATGGATTAAAATCTGCGAGTATTGCAAGCTTGGTGCTCGTTGTGATCATTGGTTTCGCAACATACTCTTCCAACGCAACGTCAACAAAGGTACTGCCATCTGAGCCACAATGGCAACCCCTGTCCGTCGACGCGATTAATCAGTATGTCAGTGAAGGAAAAGTCGTATTCGTTGATGTGACCGCCGATTGGTGCGTCACCTGCAAAGCCAACAAATTGGGTGTTTTATTGCAAGAACCGGTTTATAGCACACTCACAAACGGTGACATTGTTGTCATGCAGGGAGATTGGACCGTTCCTAGCCTGACTATCACCTCATATCTACAAAGCCACGGTCGTTTTGGTGTGCCGTTTAATGTGGTTTATGGCCCTGGCGCACCAGATGGGATTAAGTTACCAGTGATCTTGACCAGCGACGCCGTTTTAGAAGCCATCAAAAAAGCAGGCGACGTATCTAATGGCTAAGTCAAAACGCCGTAAATCATGGACACGTGATGTCATCATTTATGCGCTACTATCCATTGTGCTTGCGATCGCAGTTGATGTATGGCGAACAAAAGATATGCCGACGGAAAATGCGCCACCACTTAGTGGTATCACTCTGTCGGGGGAATTTATTGACGCGATTGAAATGAGCAAAAATAAACCTGTAATTGTCTATTTTTGGGCAACGTGGTGCGCTGCGTGCAAGTTCGTCACACCTACCATTGATTGGTTCAATCAATCATATCAAGTGATTGGAGTCAGCCTTAATTCCGGTGAGAACAGACGTGTGTCGCGTTACATGGACGCCCACGATTATCAGTTCTCCAATATCAACGACGTAACTGGCGATATTTCAAAACAATGGGGAATTTTAGTCACCCCAACAATCATAATCATTGACAAGGGCGAAGTTAAAACCGTCACCACGGGTGTAACGACACCATGGGGCTTATTAGCTCGCCTTTGGTTAACAAAAATTTAAGATGGAAATCCAATGAAATTTAATTCAAAACTATTCGTTACTTTAATGGTAACAATGATGCTCTCTCCTGTTGTTTCTGCCATGACTGAACAGGAAAAACTAGATGATATTAATAAGATGCTAAAAGGAAATAGCGCAATTATTGATAGCCTTCACGAAAGTCTAGCCATGTATATTGTCCAGCAAAAAAAATTCGACCAAACATTGGTAGACAACCATGATTATATTTATAACAACCCAAACCTACCTTGGTTTGGTGCAAGCGAGCCAAAACTAACTATTGTTGTTCTCACTGATTTAAGTTGCCCATGGTGTAAAAAATTAGATCCAGTTCTTCAAAAAATCACCAAGGAGCATCCTGAAGAAGTCAAAGTTATTAATATATACGTTCCATTAAAAGAGCTTTCTAGCCCTTCAAACTCTTCAACATTTGCATTAAAAGTATGGAAGGAAAGACGTGACAAGTTTGAAGAAGTCAGCGAGATGTTGATGAGCAAACCGGGCATTCACAACTTACGCTCTATAATGAAAGTTGCAACAGCAAACAATGTTGCACAATACGTATCAACTGACGATGAAATGATAGAAATGGTAAAGAAAAACTACCAACTATTTATTGACTTAGGCGTCCAAGGAACACCTGCAATGCTGATTGATGGTCAATTGATTCCCGGATATTTACCTTACGAAAAATTAGCACCTATGGTTGAAGAGAAACTTGCGAGTGAAATATAAATAACATCGAATTATATTCATAATAAAATAGGTTAGATTTAAGCCCGATATTATTGATATCGGGCTTTTTAAATCCATTAAGATTCAATTAACAATAAAGTAATACGCTCATCACCGTCAAACCAAAGATCCCCAAAATACTTGATGCGCTAAAAAACACAACAATGAGAAGCATAATAAATTGAGATGGTTTCATAAATAAATTTGTTCGAATTGAAGAGAATAATATCTTACCTCAACCAATGACAAATATCATATTTATTTAATCTTAAATGATTATATTCAGAATATAATTACTCACAAGATAAATATATATTCATAGTAAATAAAACTAATTTCATCACTCTTAATCTTGTCACTATTTATAAGTATATTTAGTGGCGTTGTAAAACCATTAGAATAAAATGAACAATTCTACCTTCTCATTCATTAGCAAGTCCCCTCTTTGCATAGCTGGCCATCAAATAATTCTTCACTGAAATTAATTCATTAGAGCAATCAGGAGAAACAGCATTTCTATTGCACTGGATGTTTTCCCCGTTAGTAAATGAAGTAAATGACACCATCGTTCAACTAAGCTGAACGAACACTTAAATATTTCTAGATATAATTAACCTTCCGTATCGGATACCTTACCCATGTGCTTTGACAAACATCAAAAACAAGCCGTTTAGTTGATTAGGATCTCAATATTCAACTCTAACGATGCATAACGGTATTCAGCAGTAGGTATTTACTATGAAAAAAACGTTTAATTTGTTGGCCCTTGCATTAGGTTTATCAATAGGTACCGCCACCGCTAGTAGTTACGCTTTCAATCTCGAACCACTCGATAAAAACTTTACCTTGCAGTTGTTAGGTTCTGGCGGACCTATTTCAGATGATCTTCGGGCATCCTCCGGCGAACTTATCTGGTGGAAAGGCAAATCTCGTATCATGATCGACGCTGGTGGTGGTGTCTTTCTACGCTTTGGACAAGCTGGCGCTAAACTCGAAGATTTGGACTTTTTAGGCCTGACACACTTTCATACTGATCATGTGGCAGCTGTACCTGCCCTACTGAAAGGTGGTTATTTCTTTAACCGGGATGATCCGCTCGATATTGCAGGTCCCAAAGCGGGTTCCGCTTTCCCTAGTCTCTCGGGTTATATGCATGCCTTATTCGATAGTAAAAACGGGGCTTATGCATACTTAAATGGCTTATTCGACGGTACTGATGGGCTGTTTCCCGTGACGATAACTGACGTTTCTTATTCCAATAACAAACGTACAAAAGTCTATGAGCACGATGGCTTAACCGTTTATGCACAAGGCATTCCTCATGGAGATGTACCGTGCTTAGCATACCGTATTGAGAGTGATGAAGGGGTTATCGTTATCTCCGCTGATCAAAACGGGAGTAATCCCTCTTTCATCGACTTCGCAAAAGGCGCTGACATCTTAGTTATGCCTCTTGCGATTCATGAGCAAGCCGATGAAACCTCCGCTTTTATGCATGCTAAGCCATCCGTTGTTGGTCAAATAGCCGCAGAAATTGCCCCAAAAATACTGGTTTTAAACCACTGGATGGGGCTTGGTCTCAAGCTAAAACCTCAGTCAATCGAGATCGTAAAGAAATACTATCACGGACAAGTAATTGCGGGACGTGATCTATCCAGTTATCCAATCACTGCTACGAAGGAGATACCTCATGAACAACAATAAGCTTGCCCTCTCAATTGCACTCACATCGGCAATCACACTTAACTCAGGAATGGTTTATGCCGACGCGCCATCTGAAGCACCTGTCGAATCACAACCTAACACACAGCATGGTGGGAAATGCGCAGCAGGTAAATGTGGTACCGAGAAACGTTTTGAAAAACAAGAACTAAAAAATAACCCACAAGGTCGTTTGGTCAGAGCACGTGATGGTAAGTGTGGAATCAATGGGGAAGGTATCACTTTATCCCCTGAGACCATTCAGTTAATCAAAAGCAAAGTCACAGGTGGTGTATGCGGACAATAAACGAAACTTCAAAAGGTATCGGATTACGTAGCGAACACGTCGAGTTACTACGGCAGCTAAAACAACATCCTGATATCGATTTTCTTGAACTCGCACCAGAAAACTGGATGCACATTGGAGGTTTAAAGCGGGAGCAACTACAAGATATTGCTCGACATTACCCTCTGGTCGCCCACGGCTTAAGCTTATCAATTGGTGACTGCCAGCCACTAAATGAGAGCTTTGTACGCGAGATAGCTCAGTTTCTCGATGAATACAAAATCGAGATCTACAGTGAACATTTGAGTTTTTCTAGGGACAATCAAGGTTATTTATATGAACTACTTCCTGTTCCTCGTTTTAAAGAGAATATCCCCTATCTCGTTGAACGAATCAAACGCGTTCAAGACATCATTCAACGTCCACTCGTTTTAGAAAATATCTCCTATTACCATGATTATGGAGATGAAATGCCTGAAGGTGAGTTCATTGCGGAGATTGCAGATCGAAGCCAATGTGAGCTGCTTGTCGACATTAACAACGTATATGTCAACAGTAAAAATCATCATTATGATGCCTTTGATATGCTAAGCACGCTACCCAGTGATGCAATTCGCTACTACCACATTGCAGGGCATCTAAACGAAAGAAAGGGCTTTTTACTGGATACTCATGGTAAGCCCGTACAAGAAGACGTCATACAGCTTGCTCAATTAACTGTGTCAATTCATGGCAGTAAACCAATGTTGCTTGAGCGTGACCACAACATTCCATCCTTGTTGGTATTAGCAGAAGAGCTACGTTGCATTCATCAGGACATTCTTGATGCCAGTTACACCATTCGGAGTTTTTTCGAGGAGGTAAGTAATGCTTAACGTATCAAATCAAATGCACGCACAAACAGAATCTTTAACGGCTTTAATTCGAACTCCTGCTCAGCAAGGTAGTTTATGTCGCTATGGTGAGTTCATTCGAGAAAACATTCTTGGTGTGGTGACCAATACCTTTCCTTTATTTTGTTCTGAGTTTGACAGTAAGCAGATAGAGAAAATGGTTGATGACTTTGTTGTACTGCATGGTGCTAATGAACCTGAATTCCATCATATTGCAACTGAGTTCACGCTCTTCGTTATACAAGAACGCTGCAGAAGTCGATATAGCTGTTTGATATCTTCTGATCAAATGGCGCTTCTAGAATTCGAATGGGTGTTATTTTGCGCTGAAATTGACGAATTAGATACGGCACATTTCAATGGTAAGACAGTTCCAATGGAACAAAATTACACCTTACTACTCAATCCAACGCTAAGGTTGTTACAAGTGCCGTTTTTGCTCCATGAGAAATCTGTGACGTTTCTAGAGAATCGGCACTATCCCGTTTTTTATGCTGTTTTCCGTAACCATCATCACGTGGTGATATCGCAAAGGCTCAGAGAAGTCGATGTTGCTCTCATTCAACGGTTACAGCCACCATTCACCCTGACATTTGCTCAACTACAACAATATACCGCTCAACGGTTAGTCAGGTTTTGTCTTGTGGAGTGGGTTCAATACTTCAACGAACTTGGAGTACTGACAACACGCCCATTAGGAGAATAATTTATGATTAAGTCAGCTTTTGGTGCGTTTACGATGAATCGGTACAACGCACTGGTCGAAAAATGTAAAGAATACGATTTTCTCGTATTGCTCGCGATTCGTCTTTATCTCATTCCGGTGATATTTGTTGGGGCTCGTTCAAAAGTACTGGGATTTTCCGGTACGGTAGCTTGGTTTGGCGCATCCAGCGCTGATGGAGGGTTAAATCTGCCCTTTCCTGAATTGCTCGCCTTTCTTGCAGCAGGAACGGAAGTTCTTGGTTGTATTTGTATCGCACTGGGGTTGTTTACAAGAATTATGTCTATCCCGATGATCTTTCTGATGAGTGTCGCAAGCGCGATGGTTCACTGGAAGCATGGTTGGGATGCCATCGCTACAAGCAGTATGGAAGCCACAATTCGTCTTAATGGTTTCATTGAGTGGCTATCGGTCAATTTTCCGGGACGATATAACTACATCACCGAGCTTGGCGACCCCGTCATGCTAAACAACGGGATGGAATTTGCTGCCACTTATTTCGTCATGTTACTGGTCTTGTTTATATACGGTGGTGGCCGTTATGTCAGCTTAGATTATTGGTTGAAAAAAGCGTGTTTTAAAAACACATTTTCATCTTAACAAATAACCAAAACATCACCTTAACGCATACATACCCAGCGTTTATTGTTTTCTAATTTATTCTGCATTCGACGACGGAAGGAGTTGTTGTGTTCACAGACATTATTGAGCTATCTCGGTTTCAATTTGCTAGTACTGCACTCTATCACTTTATTTTCGTTCCATTGACGATTGGTTTGTCCTTTCTACTCGCCACAATGGAAACGCTCTATGTCATTACAGGTAAAACAATCTATAAAGACATGACAAAGTTTTGGGGAAAATTATTTGGTATTAACTTCGCCATTGGTGTTGCGACAGGTATTACAATGGAGTTCCAGTTTGGTACAAACTGGGCCTACTATTCTCATTACGTGGGCGACATTTTTGGTGCCCCACTTGCCATCGAAGCTTTGATGGCATTTTTCTTAGAATCTACACTAGTCGGGCTGTTTTTCTTCGGTTGGGATCGTCTCTCTAAAAGGCAGCACCTTTCTATAACATGGCTCACAGCACTCGGTTCTAACTTCTCCGGACTTTGGATTCTTATGGCAAACGGATGGATGCAAAACCCGGTTGGTGCCGAATTTAATTATCAAACCATGCGAATGGAGATGATCAACTTCGCTGACGTTGTATTTAACCCTGTAACACAAGTTAAGTTTGTACATACCGTCGCTGCAGGTTATACCACCGGTGCTCTATTCGTGATGGGAATTAGTGCCTATTACTTATTAAAAGGACGAGATTTTCCATTTGCACTTCGTTCTTTTGCTATTGCAAGTGCATTTGGCTTGGCGGCGATTACCTCAACATTAGTATTAGGTGACGAATCAGGTTACACACTCGGAGATGTTCAACAAGTTAAACTCGCTGCAATTGAATCTGAATGGCAAACAGAAACCCCGCCAGCTGCATTTACATTGTTTGGTCTTCCGAATCAAACCACCATGGAAACGGATTACGCGATAAAAATCCCTTACCTCATGGGCCTTATTGCTACGCGATCTTTTGATGAACCTGTGGTTGGGTTAAAGGACTTAATGGCGCAAAGTGAAAATCGAATTCGCAATGGTATAAAAGCTTATGAGTTATTAGAGAAACTGAGAACCGGAGACGACACTGCAGAGAACATCGCTCGATTTGAAAACCTTAAGAAAGACCTAGGTTATGGTCTACTTGTTAAGAAGTATACTGATAAGGTGATTGATGCTACTGAAAGTCAAATCCAACAAGCTGCACAAGACACGATTCCGCGCGTAGCTCCCTTATTTTGGAGCTTTAGGATCATGGTCGTGTGTGGGGGTATTATGTTTGCCATCATTGGTTTGTCATTCATTCAGCTTTGTCGAAAAAAATTGGGCGCTACTCCATGGTTGCTTCGAGCTTGTCTTTGGTCTATTCCCCTTCCATTCATTGCCTGCGAAGCTGGTTGGTTTGTCGCAGAATATGGGCGCCAACCTTGGGCAATTGCAGAGGTGCTGCCCGTTAATATGGCGGTATCTAACCTCGCTCCAAGCGATATCTGGATTTCTCTCGGGGTTATTTTCTTCTTATATTCTGCGTTTTTGATTATCGAAATATATTTGATGGTTCGGTTTGCCAAAATTGGACCTAGCGTTCTAAAAACTGGCCGCTATCACTTCGAGAATGCTCATTCATCATCAAATACATTTAAGCCACTTAGTTAAGGTGAGATTATGTTCGACTACGAAACTCTACGCTTGTTTACGTGGGTTGTGATTGGAATACTGCTGATCGGATTTGCAATTACCGACGGGTTTGACATGGGAGTCGCAGCACTGCTTCCTATCATTGGCAAACAAGAACTTGATCGCCGCGTCATGATCAATTCAATCGCTCCTCACTGGGATGGCAATCAAGTCTGGTTAATCACCGCAGGTGGGGCAATCTTTGCTATTTGGCCTCTCGTTTATGCTGTTGCGTTTTCGGGTTTTTATTTGGCAATGATCGTCGTACTTGCTGCTTTATGGTTGCGTCCATTGGGAATGGATTACCGTGCAAAAATTGACAGCCCGACATGGCGAAAGGCATGTGACATTGCTATCTTCATTAGTGGTATTGTCCCCCCTATCATTTTTGGCGTAGGGTTTGGTAATTTATTGATTGGTGTCCCCTTCACACTCAATGATCTATTAGTGATTGATTATCAAGGTGGATTCTTTGACTTGCTGACACCATTTCCTTTGTTGTGCGGATTTATCAGCTTAGGAATGACGATAACCCAAGGCGCGGCATTTCTTCAGCTAAAAACCCGAAATCAACTCTTCAATCGAGCAAAAAATCTAACATTGTGGGGCGCTAGTTTCACTATGATCGCATTTATGTTTGGCGGCCTAATGGCTGCAAAACATCCAGGTTATTTTTTTATTAGTCCTGTTTTAACTAATGCGGTCTCAAATCCTCTCAACAAACAGCTTGGGGAAATAGCTTGCGGTTTACTACATAATTTCAGTGATATGCCACAACTATGGGCAATCCCTTTTATGGGAATTATGTGTTTCTTCTTGTGTTTTTGGGCAACTGTTTCACATCGAACCATTACCGCATTTACCATGTCCAGCATAGCAATCGCCTCTATTATTCTTACAGCTGGCATTGCACTTTTTCCTATCATTATGCCATCGAGTATTAATCCATCTCACAGCTTAACGATATGGGATGCAACATCGAGCAAGAAAACATTAAGTATTATTTCTATCATTGCAGTCATCGTCGTTCCTGTGATTTTGAGTTATACCACATGGTGTTATTACAAAATGTTTGGGCGATTAGACAGTGACTTTATTCGCAATAACAGTTCATCCCTATACTAGGAGGTAACATGTGGTACATCTGTTGGGTACTCGGCTTATTGCTCGCTTGTTCTTTAGGTGTAATTGGAGGCCTTATAACTGAACAAATCTAGTGCACGAAATTTAATAACAAAATCCAAATTCATAAAATACCTACGATGAATATCGTAGGTATTTTTATTTTTTCTTCATTCTATCCCGCCTCAAAACACACCGTAGTCTTTTTCCTTTATCGTTAATAAATAATAAACGAGTTGTTTATTATAATTTGATTTAACTTAACGAAGCTTACGCATAATCTATTGATATTGAGGTTAAATAAACAGGTAAACGGAATGAGAGAACTTGATGAATACGTGGAAAAAATAAACATCGATCTCCCAAACGATATATTGGAAGATCTTGGTTGGATTAGTCGAGGCATGGATAAGTTACTTTGTTTGACAATTACCATCGTTGTGATTCTATCTATCATACTGGTAATAGGAATCTTGTTATGAATGGGTCCATTCAATCAAGCAGCCTCCAAACTTCTCTCTCTTCAAATACACCGAATACTTCCTTACTCCGACACAACAGTTTGTCTTCGTCTGCATATAGCTGTGTTACAGAGCAGCTCCTTGTATGGCTTCATAGACAAAGATGCTGCGTTTATCTTCGATAACATAGGTATTGTATGAGCAAGCTAGAAAACATGTTCAAAGAGGTACTCGCCTCTGCAGGTATCACCATTAACGGCTCTAATCCCTGGGATATACAAATCTACAACCCTCAGGTCTATAGCATGGTTATGTCATCAGGCTCACTTGGTTTAGGTGAAGCATATATGGCTAAGATGTGGGATTGTTCTCGCCTAGATCAATTCTTTGAGCGAATTCTGGCGTACGACATTGAAGGCGAACTAGGGCTTTCACAAAAACTAAAATTCGTATCGTCGGCTGCGAAAGAAAAAATAAAAACACTGGTGAACCCTCAAAGCATTGAACGATGCAAATTTGATGTCCCCCACCACTACGATATAGGTAACCGGCTATACCGCAAGATGCTTGATAGCCGAATGACTTATACGTGTGGATACTGGAATCGTGCTTGCTCTTTGGATGAAGCACAAGAGCACAAGCTCGATCTAATTTGTCGTAAACTCGACCTTAAACCAGGTATGCGCATATTAGATATTGGTTGTGGTTGGGGAAGCTTTATGATCTACGCATCTACAAAATACGGTGTTATATGTGATGGGTTAACGTTGTCTCAAGAACAGAAAAAACTCGGAATTAAACTCGCCATCGCACATGACGTACTACCCAATTTCATCATCAAAGACTACCGAGAATTTAAGCCTGCATACAAATATGATCGCGTTGTTTCGATTGGTATGGTTGAACACGTAGGCCCCCAAAACTACTCAGAATATTTTGAGTGTGCAGACCGCTTTCTAAAAGACAATGGCATCTTTCTGCTACACACAATAGGCTCTCCAAAGAGTACCTATGCCTCCGATCCATGGATCTCTAAATATATTTTCCCAAATGGTGTGATCCCTTCAATGAAACAGTTATCAGAAGCTATAGAGAACTTATTTAACATTGAAGATGTACATAACTTTGGCGAAGACTATGACAAAACTTTAGTGCACTGGTTTGCAAACTTTCAAAAGTCGTGGGATCAATTAAGAAGAGATTACAACGAAGAGTTTTACCGAATGTGGAAGTACTACTTACTCAGCTGCGCTGGCGCTTTTCGCTCAAGGGATCTTAGTGTATGGCAATTGGTTTTGACTAAAATCGGTCGTCCACAACCAATGACCGTTCGTTCAATGTAATACTATTTACTACCCATTTGAATGGCTCAGTCGAGCCATTCTTTAAGCTAAATTAAACCTGACATAATGAGCATATTAGAAATTCATTTATAAGCACCTTTGATATAAATAGAACTAATATTTTTAATCGATGGTGAAATATGTTATCCCATATATCTAGTCTGACCTAATAACCAAAGAACTTATTTATATTAGCTTTAAATATCCGCAATATTACATTGCAAATTTTCGTATTTAAACAATAAGCACATTCTTTCTATAAATAAATTATCATAAAATAATTCATCATTTTTATGCACTGTCTCATTTAAAAGAAATTCTGACAAAACGTTAACTTTAGAACCAATCGCTTCTATTGCGATAGTTTAGTTTTAATTATAGGTTTAATAACACAATTATTGACAGGAAGTTCTTTAAATGGATATGGAAAGTAAAACTCACCTTAGAGGTTTAAGTTGTGAACAGGCAAGCCATTGACCATCAATTTGAGACACTCGTTAACGCGCAGCGATATGATGACCCTTTAGTTTATAACGTTGTAAACACGCTTCAGCTCAGCCATATTAATGACAAAGAATCACTCGCCAAAATGTTATGTGTATTACTGCTTGGTGAGCGACAAAAGTTAAAAGACGCACTTCATCAATATCTTGAAAGCCCCGCTAAGCCCATAATTGTTAAATCAGACTCCTTGCAATGGAAAGACATTATTACGAAAAAACTGCATCACGCCGCAATGAACTCTGGTCTTGACGTATCAGCCTGCCCTGCAAGCAACATGCAAATAAAGGGATGCACGTATTTTAGTGAACAGTTTCTCCATATTCCTAACTTTGCATTTTTAAGAACGCTTATTGCTGCAGCAAAAGCAGAAGCCCTGACCAAACTGAGCCACAGTAACATCGCCGCCGACGTCAGCCACATAACATTTTCACAAATTGAAACCATTACGTTAAGCCAAGAACCAAACCGAACTGGTCAACACACTTCACTGATCATCGATGGCGTCCTATTTACCAAACAAACGCAGATTGCAGGCCAATACATCGGATTTCGCCCCGTTGAATATTAAATAAACAAAGCGGTGAAACGATTTATCACCGCTTTGTTTAAGACTAATCAGTTTCAAAATAAGATTTGATCTTATTTCTTAACCAAACATTCGATGGGCTTTTACGCTCTCGATTATGAGCCATTAAGAGGTAGCGAATAGGAATGGTGGTAAATGGCACATCCATAACTTGGATATCCAATTTATCAGCAAACAACTTGGCGATGCTCGCGGTCATTGTCGCAACACAATCACTGGTTGAAACCATCGACATTTGTGACAGCAACGACGTACATTCAGCAGCTACATCACGCTCTTCAATACGCTCTTTTGTAAAGTAATCAACGAGGTAAGCATCTTCTCTGCGTAACTTTAACGTAATGTGCTTTTCTTTGTAGTACTGCTCTTGAGATAGCCTCTTAGTCACTCTAGGATGGCCTTTTCGGGCAATCACACAAATCTCATCTTCAAACAGTGATTCAGTAAAAAACGAAGGGTTTGAATAACTGGCAAATTCGACCGCCAGATCAGCTTGATGTTGGTTAAGGCCTTGGATCAGCATCTCTTCATTGGCGAGGGTCGGCTGTAACTCAATCGTGACATTACCTAGGCTCGTATCTGCCTCTATTTTCGGCAAAAGCATCAACATCACGGGCTCAGAGGTATACACCACAAACTTTCTTGGGTACTCAGTTGAAAAACCTTGAAGACTTTCCAATGCATTGCTGATCTGAACTAAAGCGGGTTCCACGTGGCGAACGAGCTCCTGTGCATGTTGAGTTGGTGCAATTCCCCGCCCTGCCCGCACAAACAATTGGCTACCTACTTGTTGTTGCAGGCGCTTAAGTAACCCACTGACGCCTGGCTGAGTTAGTCCCAACTGTTCTGCTGCAAGTGTGATTGACTGATGTCGATACACAGCGACAAAGACTTTGAGTAGATTTAAATCTAAATTGTTGAGCACGCCTTCCTCATACATAACAAATCGCGATGTGTTAAATACAGTTTCATGCATGTATTGATATGTGTCAACGGATTACATTAAGCACATACCCAATACCTAAGCCAAAGAGGTTCCGTATGAAAACTCGTTTTGTTCCTTCTGTTTTGTCACTTGCAATCATTGTGTCCTTTAATGCCGTTGCGAACGATTACGCATCCATTGACACTTATGAAGGAAAACCCGCCTCTACACATACAAAACAAGCGAATGCCGCAGTGGCACGCATACTGCCATGGGAGGATACTTCTGCATTCCAACGTACTGCGCGTGGCCTCATTGCCGAGTTTGGTACCCACGAAGCCGGAGAGCTTAAAAACCGATTTGAATACATGACGGACATGTCTGTCGAAGACTTGCCAGCTACAGTGAACCCATCTATCTGGCGTCAAGGCATGTTGAATTATGCCGCCGGTGGTTTATATGAAGTGGCCGATGGTGTTTACCAAATTCGTGGCGCGGATCTCTCAAACATGACAATCTATCGCACTGACAATGGCTACGTGATTCATGATCCATTATTGTCTCGTCAAGCTGCAGCCGCATCTTGGGAGTTTGCCAAACAACATTTACCCGCGATCAACGTTGAACACAAAATTACAGGCATGATCTACTCCCACATGCATGCAGACCACTTTGGAGGCTCTCGCGGGATATATGAATCTGGTGATTTTGCTAAAGATGCCCCCATTCTCGCACCAAAAGACTTCATTAAAGAGCTCGCTGATGAAAACGTGATCGCTGGTACCGCAATGGGCCGCCGCGCCAATTATCAATATGGAACAACATTGGATAACAACACCAAAGGTATCGTAGATAATGCTCTTGGACTTGGGACATCTCGTGGTGAAGTAACATTAGTTGCACCAACAGAAGAGATTCAAAGCCGCGAGAAAATGTTTGAAATCGACGGTCTCAAATTCCACGCGATTAACATGCCGGGGGCAGAAGCACCCGCTGAGATTGTGCTCTACGTACCTGAATACCGTTCACTCAATACTGCTGAGTTGACCTACGATGGCATGCACAACATCTATACCTTCCGTGGTGCAAAAGTACGTGATGCTCTCGTGTGGACGAAATATCTTACCGAATTGAAAATGCGCTTTGTCGATAGCGGACTCGTTGACAACATTCACGCGGCCCATTCAGCCCCGGTTTGGAACGATGCTGGCACTGAGATCAACGAGATTTCCCAATACATGACGTTACAACGAGACAACTATGGCTTTATTCATAACCAAGCGATGCGCTTAGCCAATCATGGCGTAACCATCCACGATGTTGGGCGCGAGATTGAGAAAATTGTACCACAATCTCAAATCGATACGTGGCATACCAATGGCTACCACGGTTCATACAGTCACAATGCCCGCGCAGTCGTAAATCTGTACCTGGGTTATCATGATATGAATCCGGTTAATACTAACCCGCTTCAAACCACTGAAAAATCATGCGTTTATGTCAACGCCGCAGGAACAGATACATTGTACAACGCAGGTATGGAGCATTTTAATAAGGGCGAATATCAAGAGGCATCACAACTGTTTAATGACTTAGTGCAATGTGCACCTAGCAATATCAAATACCGTTTTGCTTTGGCTGACAGTTTTGAGCAACAAGGTTATCAATCCGAAACAATGGCATGGCGCAATAGCTATTTACAAGGGGCTGTCGAGCTACGTACCGGTGACATTCAGCCATCCATCAAACTGGCTTCAGCCGATGTGATCGCGAATACACCAACAGGCATGTTCTTGGATTTTATCGCTGTTAGCTTAAATGCGCCAAAAGCAGAAGCTGCACAACTTGATTTTAACTTTGGTGTCTACCACCCAGATTTGAACGAGCATTACTATGGTGAAGTATCGAACGCGAACATGGCGAATATCCAAGTGGATACGCTGCCAAAGGTTGATTTTGAGTTAGTCATTAACAAAACGGACTTCACTAAAGTTGTGCTTGGTGAAACAACCTTGGAAGCGTTGTTTGAGTCTGGTCGCGCCAGTGTAAAAGGCAACATATCACTGCTGGATAAACTGGCTGACACATTGGATGAGTTTGACGGATTGTTCGACATTCTCCCGATGCCAAATAAATAACGAACAGCAAATAAAGCCTCACATCATTGTGAGGCTTTTTAGTTGAAAATCTTTAATGACTTCAAATCTCAAAATAGCTAGAAGCCAAACGAACGATGACATTAGTACTTTGAGATCAAGCCAACTCGCCTGCCCCTTGAATTGAACGCTCACTGTTTTCAACAAGGAATACAGTCGCAGTTTGCTTCAAAGCATTCCACTCAGAATCTTCAACGAAAATACCTTCTTGCCACGACGTTCTTTGCGCTTGACTCAGTTCGTCTCCTTCAATGTGAATTGCGTAACCCTGAGAAGTCGCTTCAATATCGTAATCATTGACGGACAGTTCAATCGTCATTTTGTGGAAATCTGTGTCGTGGCTTTTTAGTTGATCAGAAAAGAACACCTCTGGTGCAATACGGCCACGGTTTAGCACATACAAAGTACGTTTAGGACTGGTTCCATTTACCCATTGTGCACGACACGCTATTCCTTTGGCCGAGAGTCTAACTAATTCACTAAACGCTAACCAACGGTTGTGGCATTGCTTCAGCGTGATGGTGACAGATTTACTATTGACCATTTTCTCCAATGCAAAATCCAATACCGCAGGCAAATGACATGCGATACTGCCATTATGCAGTTCTACTTCAATAGCCGAATCCGTGTTGCCAGTGATGGTTACTGCGCAGTCAGAGTCCAAATTGAGAAACAGACTAGCATTGTTGAAATGACGCACACCGTGCAAACCCACCATTTGCAGATCCGCAACCATATTGGCGATCACATCAGCTTCACCACAGTGACGACGCATACCCAAAAACGCTTTGTTTACCGCTGCAACCAGTTCATTGTGAGAGACGATCATTGTGCACAACCTCCATCGATTTTTTGATTATCGCTTTGCGCGATTTCCTCATGCTCCGGCATGGTTGGGAACATCCAAGTGTCGGTGTAATTGGGGTCGTTAATCTCATCCAGCAACGGAGCACCTTGGAAGAAAGTCACACGAACCCAACGGTCTGATCGCGGATCAAACTTAGTGGCACCAAAGATGGCCAACTTACAACGAAGTAGATGCATTGGCAGTGCATCTTCTCGTAGCACATTCATTTGAATATCGCCCATTTCGCGATTGCCAAGCGTCCATACGCGACGAGTGATCGCACGATATTGCGGATGTTGCAGTAAGAACTCAGCCAACGAGATGTCCGGTTGGCACTTATTGAGTGCATGGTAAAGACGGTTTACCTGCCGCCCAATGTCGAGTGGCAACTCACGATCTTCGCCAATTTCTTCTCCACGAACACCGAGCCTTGGCTCTTCTTTATCTTGCGAACGATACCAGAACCAATAGTTGTTCTCTGGTAACGAGTAATCTGCATCGATAGACCAACGGTATTTGCTTTCTAGTGTTTGTAGAATATCTTGAACACGCTTGCCTGCTGGAATGGAAAGTGACTCATTGGTGTTCATTTGGTTTTCAAATTCATCAGTCAAAGATGGGTAAAGTTCGATCAAACATGACATTAGGATTTCTTGGGCTTCCAAACTCATTGAGTTGGTTTGTTCGATTACGCTCGCCCAGTTTGAATGTTTCGCGATCAATACATTCAAATTGATTTTCAGCGCTTGGATGTCTTCTATCGCTTGATGATTGAGTTGATCTTGATGTTCGTTAATGGTGATAACTTGCTCTAGATGGCGCTGTGCTTTGGCAAGTAACGTTTGTAATGCTTGCCCTTGCTTCGCTTCACATGACATGGCTAACACGCTCGCGACAGCACCTTCACGTGACGTCATCCATTGATCGACAATGCATGGATGATTGATTAAGTAAGGTGCCATACCTAGGCCTGTTGCGTTACCAACACCAAGGTAACGCTGCAGACCTTTGTGAAGTCTAATGGCTCTGTCTCCACCTTGTTGCTGAGCCAGATAATGCACCCAATCCAAGCTGAATTCGCGAAGCATGTACACCGCGCACATTTGTGCACTGAACGACTGATTGAAATCTGAATTGTTTTCTAGCAGCTTAAAATCTGCAATGCCAAACTTTCCATTGCCATAAACGGCGGTAGTTCTTAGGATATAACCAACCTCTGCCAGCTCCGCAGGCTCTGGTTGCGTACCTTTAGCAAGCGCATTCACGATATGTTCAAACACACGAACACTCTTATTCGCACGAGCAAGTACAAGCACTTTGTTTGGGTTACGCCCAGCTTCCTGCAAAGGAACATTGGCTCGAAGTTGCTCTAGCAGTTCGACGTTCACATCACCTTTTACCAAAGCAAAGGTTACGTCCCATTTCTCGGCGATCACTCGGTCATTACGCTCTTCATCGGCAATTTCATCACAGAACACAACCAGATGGTAAATGTGTTCCGGTGTCGCTAATTTGTATATCACGTAACCAAAGCCACGTGGACACAACTGCCATTCATGTTTGCTTACTTGCCACTTTTGGTTTGCCATTTTTCGGATCAAGCTTCGCACAAAGCTGATTCGATTTTGGTGCATAGCCCCTAGCCTGTGTGGCGCCATTACAATTGCAGCATTGCGGAGTGTAGCTTTGGTATAAGTAGAACGATGTGCATCCATTTTGCTCACCACCTATTTTTATTGTAAGAATTTAGACTTGTGCGGATGCAGGAAAATTCACCCGCACAAGCTCCACGTTATTGGTTATTTGAGCCAGTTATAGCCCTTGTTCTTTGGCCATCTTGATGGCAATTTGCGGCGCATTCCAAAGTGACGGTAACAAGATCAGGGACACTGGAACTGCGGTTATCACAATGAAGGACTGCAAGGCTGAAACACCACCAGACCCAAGCGAAATTAGAATTAATGCTGTTACACCCATCGCTACACCCCAGAAGGTGCGAATAATGGCATTAGGTTCTGTCTCGCCACTGATCACGACACTAATGGTGTAGGTCATCGAGTCGCCTGTAGTAACGATGAAGATAGTGGTTAGGATCAGGAATAAAATGGACACCAACATTGGTAACGGTAATTGTTGTGTCACAGCGAGAAGTGCTCCGGGTAAATTGAAGCCTTCAAATGCGGCACTCACACTACCCGGGTTAGCGATTTCAAACGCGAGACCTGAGCCACCAACAATGGTGAACCAGAAGCAGGTTGTAAGCGGTGCAACAATGCTGATCGTGGTAATGATCTGTCGAATACTACGGCCACGAGAAATGCGGGCAATAAAGATTGCCATCATCGGTCCATAGCCCAAGAACCAGCCCCAGAAGAATACTGTCCACCAACTCAACCAGCCTTCATCGCCGCGGTAGGTTGCCATTGGGATGAAGTTATCCAGCATGGTACCCACGCCTTGAATATAACCATTGAAGATGAAATCTGTTGGGCCAAACAGCAGAATGTAAACCATCAGCGCAAGTGCGAGGATCACGTTATAGCGACTCAGCATTTGCATGCCGCGGTTTAAGCCACTTAGAGCTGATACGGTGTACAACACAATCGCAAATAAGATGATGATCAACTGTGTGGTAAAGCCATCTGGGATATCAAACAGTGCATTTAACGCGTAGCTAACCTGTAAACCTAGGAACCCAATCGGCCCAATGGTTCCTGCCGCTACAGCGATGATGCAACATGCGTCAATCAGCGCACCCGTTTGACCTTTTAGCGCTCGCTCACCCAGCATTGGATAAAGCAAGATGCGAGGTTTTAACGGCAGCCCTTTATCGTAATGTAAATGCATGACCACGATAGACGTTAAGCTGCCAACAATAGCCCACGCTAGAAAACCCCAGTGCATAAACGACTGTGACAACGCGTTAATGGCACCTTGCTGAGGATTGTCTTGCGGACCATACAAAGGAGGAGGACTCACGTAGTGCGCGATAGGCTCTGCCGCCGCCCAAAATACGCCGCCGCCAGCTAAAAGCGTACAGAAGATGATTGCCATCCAACGGAAACCATTCATTTCTGGCTTTGCGGTTCCGCCTAAAATCACCTTACCTGTTCGCCCTGCCGCCAAACCAAGACCAATAAGAAAGGTGAGAAGAAGCAGTATCTGCCAATATGGACCAAATACTTTTACTGACCAGGCAAACCCTGAGTTAACAAGGGTTGATAACAGGTCACCATCGTAAAGCGCGATAGCTACGAATAAGGCGATGAAACCACCGCTATACCAAAGTGCAGGGTTACTCAACCCTAACTTATCCGGTGAATTTTCTGTTGCTAAAGTGTCGCTGTGTTTTGCTTGCTGCTTCTCTGATGACGAACTCATCGCTGAAGCTTTCATGCTATTGGTTAGATCAGACATACTCTGACTCCAGAGGTTTATTGCAGCTGCCTTAACGGCTACAAAAAGTGACTTTAACACCCACCTTGTTATTGTGTTTTTAGCGGGCTATTCCATGTTTATTTGGGTTACAACTTAGTTTGCCTCCAGCCCTTCTTTAAGGAAGTTAAACCAGTTCTCACCCAGGATTTTTCCTGCCTCGGATTCACTGAATCCATGACGCATTAAGCCGTTGTAAATGTTCTCCATCCCTTTACTGCCACTAAACCAAGGCAAAGCATCAGGCCACCCCGCATTACTAGCGGAGCCTTCACCATAGTCCATTGCTTTGGACCAACGACCGTTGCGCATCCACTCAAGCACTTGCTGTGGTTGGTTTAAACAAAGATCACTGCCGATGCCTAAATGATCCACACCGAACTGATCGGCAGTTTTCGCGACCATTTGGCAGAAATCTTCTAGCGTGCAATGGCTTCCGTTTGGAAGATGGAATGGATAAAGACTAAAGCCAATTAAGCCGCCACGTTCGGTGAGCGCTTTAATGACGTTGTTCGATTTGTTGCGCAGAGCATCATGAGCAAAGGTTGGGTTCGCGTGACTAATGCAAATGGGACGTGAAGAAAGGTCAATCGCTTCCAACGTTGAGCGCTCAGCGCTGTGGGACATGTCGATAATCATCCCGACACGGTTCATCTCTTCGATAGCTTGTTTACCAAAACGTGTGACACCTGAGTCGTTCTGCTCATAGCACCCTGTTGCCAGCAAGCTTTGGTTGTTGTATGTCAGTTGCATAATCAACAAACCTTGGCGACGCATGACTTCTATTAAGCCGATTTCATCATCAATTGGGGAGCAATTCTGCGCGCCAAAGAAGACACCAACCTTTCCCTCTGCTTTTGCTTTCTCGACGTCAGCCATCGAGTAAATAGGCATAATCAGATCTGCATTTTGTTCGAATCTCAGGTTCCATTCGGCAAAGCGAGTTAAGGTCTCTCGTGCATTCTCATGATAAACAATCGTCGCATGCACAGCCGTAATACCGCTCGCCTTCAGCGTTTGGAAGTATTCTCGATCCCAATTGCAGTACTGCAATCCATCAATCACAATCCGTTGTTGGTACATAACCACTCCTTAAACGTTAATAAGCCTTTTAGGTTGAGCAGCGGAATCATCGGCTGCCCAATTTCACTTAGTAAGGACGTTGATAAGCGGTTTTCACCACGGTGTAGAATTCTTTTGCGTATTGACCTTGCTCGCGCGGACCAAAGCTCGACTCTTTACGACCACCAAACGGCACGTGATAATCCGTTCCTGCGGTTGGTAGGTTGACCATGACACAGCCAGTTTGAGCTTGCTGTTTGAAGATGGCGCTGTTACGGAGGCTTTGCGTAATGATGCCGCCCGTTAAGCCAAAGCGAGTATCATTCGCGACAGCAATGGCTTCGTCCAAGTCAGAAACTCGAATCACGCTTGCCATTGGCGCAAACACTTCTTCTTGGTTCACTTCCCAACTGTTTTGCGTATTGAGGAAAAGGGTTGGCGACATGTAGAAACCGTCATGTTCTAAGTTCAAGCGCTCGCCTCCGAATGCTAATTCCGCACCACTTTGACGTGCTTTCTCAATCCATTCAAAGTTGGCATTCAATTGGTTTCCATCCACAACAGGTCCCATGAAAACGCCTTCTTCTAAAGCGTGACCGACTTTAAGCTCGCTCATTCGTTTGATCAGTGCTTCTACGTACGCATCGTGAATTCCATCCATGACGACTAAGCGAGAAGACGCGGTACACTTCTGACCTGCGCCAGAGAAAGATCCTGCAATGGTCGCTTCAACGGCGATTTGAATGTCAGCATCATCGGCAACCACTAGTGCGTTTTTGCTGCCCATTTCTAACTGGCAGCGAACAAAATTCGGTGCTGTTGCTGCCGCGACTTTGCGTCCGGTATCCACAGAGCCAGTAAAGCTCACGCCATTTACGTCTTTCGAGTTGATAAGCGTGTTACCCACTTGGGAGCCACTGCCCAGAACAAGGTTGAATGTGCCTGCAGGTAAGCCTTGACGATGGATAATCTCTGTCAGTGCAACGGCACTTGCTGGCGTTAGGTTTGCAGGTTTCCAAATGACGCTATTGCCGAAAGCAAGCGCTGGCGCGATTTTCCACGCGGCAGTAGCAGTTGGGAAATTCCAAGGAGAGATAATGGCGATAACGCCAACTGCTTCGCGAGTTACCTCAACGGAGACGCCTGGACGGACAGAAGCCGCGTTATCGCCAATTTGGCGCAGCACTTCAGCTGCAAAGTATTGGAAGAATTGACCTGCGCGGTAGATCTCACCACGACCTTCAGCAAATGGCTTACCTTCTTCACGTGAAAGCAGCGTGCCAAGCTCATCGCAGCGTGCGATTAGCTCATCACCAATCGCCTGCAACACCGCTTGTTTGCGTTCAATCGGCGTGTTTTCCCACTCTGGTTGTGCGGCTTTTGCAGCTTGAATCGCTTGTTCTACTTGTCCCTCACTCGCCTGAGCAAAATCACCTAAATTTTCACCGATGTCTGAAGGGTTAATATTCGCAACCGTGTTGACGCCTGATTGCCATTCACCTGCAATGTAAAGAGATCTCTCTGCTTGAACACTATTAATAAAAGTCATTGCTCTATCCTTATTCTTCCGACGTCTGGTCATTTGCACCAGTTCATTAATCTCACTTATAAAGCCCTGCGATTAAGCTCTTCTCTACTCCGACTGACTTGCAGATGCGTACACCACAAACTCCACCAGCATCTCTTCACGGGCTAGCCCTGCCACAACCATGGCTGCGCGATTAGGGTAAGGCGCGTCAAAATACTCAGCGTAGACTTGGTTAACCGTTTTTAAGTACTCACGATCCGTCACATAAATCAGCACTTGCAGAACAGAGTCTAAAGACTCTCCTGCACACTCCAACGTGTGAACGAGATTATTAAAGGTTTGACGAGTTTGCGCTTCGATACCGCCTTCCACGACAGCACCAGTATCATCAATCGGGATTTGCGCAGTGTATAAAGTGCCATTGTTGACGATTGCCCATTCCAGCGGCGCTTTAGAGGCAAATAATGCCGTTTTTACTGGGTATTTTTTTGTAGAACTGTTCACGTGCTCGTTAACCTTTGTAATAACCTTGTTTCAATTTGGTTAAATACTGCACATTGACAGGCGATAAATCGAACGGTAAATTTCTTACATTTGATAAGAAAAACTTATCACTTTTATGAAAGCTCGATAAATGAAGGGATTAGAGAGGCTTCTCCATGAAGATCAAACTGCAACAATTAAACAATTTTGTGATGGTGGTCGAGGAAGGTGGTTTTCGAGCAGCCTCACATAGAGCAAACCGTTCACAAGCCGCACTATCAACGTCAATCAAAGAACTGGAAAAAATCCTTGGCCAATCCCTATTTGAATCAGGCAACAAATCCAAGCTCACGCCATTTGGTGAAATCTGTTTACCTAAGATTGTGCAGTTCCTAAATATTTACGATGCATTGGATAACGACCTAAGAGCAGCAGCAGCCGGGCAACAGGGCCGCGTACGTATCGCAAGTGTCCCTTCGGTTGCCGCCAAGCTCATTCCGAGCGTATTAGGCGCATTCTGTGAACAATTCCCAAACGTTGAGGTGAGTTTAATTGATGATAATGCTGCCGGCGTTGAAGCAAGATTGTTATCAGGAGAGGTAGATTTAGCACTAGGCAACGCTTCTCAACTAGATGAAGGGGGGATTGAGTTTACACCTTTACTCTCTGATCCCATTGGCGTGGTGTGTTTAAAAGATAACCCTATCGCGAGTCATCCAGAAGGGGTGGAATGGCAAACGTTACTTGAGCAACCTTTTATCCGAAATGGTACGTGCACCCTACTCGACCCTACTCCAGCACGCACCTTAAGTGAACAAGCTTTATACTCTGTCGAAAACATTACGTCCTTGTTCTCAGTGCTAGAACTAGGAATCGGCGTGACTACGTTACCAAAGTTGGCATTCCCAACGAATGAAACGCGCTTAGTTTGGATTCCACTCATCGACCCACCTTTAGAGCGACAAATTGGTATTTTCACCTTATCCGACCGAACAATTTCCCCACAGGCTAAGGCCTTTCACGACCTGTGTATACAATACTTAAACTATAATGACGATAATGCTTAATCATACTCACCAATTTAATTTCCATATTCATAGGAGACCAGTTATCAAAAACAGAAACGCTTAGTAGCCTACATATTTCATAAGTCGTTACATAAGCCAGCGTATTAAAGCTTTACATCTGACGCGAAGCATTGAACACTTCCACTCGAAGTAAAATACAGCCTACACAGTAGAATTAGTAAAAGTATGAACAACAAGACCACAAAAAAGTCGAATCCCCTATTCGAGATCCTCTTTAACGTAATTATCCCATCTATCATTTTGATGAAACTCAGTGGAGATGAGCACCTAGGCACCGCCATGGCACTAGTCGTCGCTTTACTCTTTCCTATCGTTTACGGTGGCATGGATCTTATCCGTAATAAGAAGTTTAACTTTATCTCCGCACTCGGCTTTATTAGTGTGCTACTAACAGGCGGTATTGGCTTATTAGAACTCGATACCCGCTGGTTAGCGCTGAAAGAAGCATTGATCCCTGGCTTAATTGGTTTAGCTGTTTTAGGTTCAACATTTACCCGCTACCCATTGATGCAAAAGATGGTCTTAAACGACACCGTGCTAAACCTATCTTTGATCACTGAGCGTTTAAAAGAGAATGGAAAATCTGAAGCGTTTGAGCGCTGCTTAATGTCGTCTAACTACCTATTCGCCAGTACTTTCGCGTTTTCTTCAGCAATGAACTATTTTCTAGCGACTTGGATTGTGACCAGCCCTGCTGGGACACCAGCATTCAATGAGGAGTTAGGCAAGTTAACGTTGTACAGCTACCCTATTATCGCTATTCCAAGCATGCTGATGATGTTTGGTATCTTTTACTATGTTTGGCGTCAGATCCGCGCCATGACCTCTCTTGAGACAGAACAAATTTTCCATATGAAATAAAAAACAAAGCCCGCTTTTTGCGGGCTTTGTTTTAAAATTTATAGATAGAAGCTCACTCAATTTAGTGAGTTAAACGCTATCGCTGAGCATTGATAAAACGTTCAGCTCGTGCAAACAACATATCACACTGTTTTTTCTGTTTGATATATTCAGGAGAGCCTACTTCCAGTGATTCTAGGATTTCATTCGCTTTTTGGTGTTCAGCAACCATCTGGGCGAACTTCTCTTCGAAATCACTTTTTCGCATTTTTTTATTAGATTTTCTTACCGGTTTACGCATAATCCCGCCTCTTACTATCAAAGGTCTAAATACTTATTCTGTTCATGCTTTAACAGAATATTTTCAATCTTTCGTCTCTTTGGTGCCGTCACTGATCACTCATTTGACTGACTAATATCAAAAGCGCACATTTATTTTTCGGCCAAATAAAAAACGATAGAAAAAAGTCTATTAATCTGAGTAATGTAGGACGACTCAATACGTCGCGGTTCAGCTATGAATGATGGGAAGTCAGAAAGAATCGTTATGATGCTGCAATGTCCTACTGGCTCATCGGATCATATAACTGTGTACGGAATAAGAAACTAAAGAGATCTCAACATAACTAGGGAATAGATGAGATCTCTTCAAATTAATTAAGCTACAGTAACGTTTGCAGCTTGCGGGCCTTTGCCACCCTGCTCTACGTTGAATGCTACTTTTTGGCCTTCAGCCAGCGTTTTGAAACCATCTGATTCAATTGCTCTGAAGTGAACAAAAACATCAGCACCACCGTTATCTGGTGTAATAAAACCGAAGCCTTTTGTTTCGTTAAACCATTTTACTGAACCAGTTGTCTTATTTGACATATATACCTCGAAAACATCGATAATTTAAAAAATGAAGCTACTAAATCAGGAATGAAGAAAAAGTTATCGCAGGACAATATGACGAAGTGATTCGAAAGAAAACTGTGAAGATCTTGAACTAAATATTTCATTAATAGCCCGGCTTTTAGAGCTGGAGCTACTATACACCTTGTGTAAAGAATAGATAGCAATTTCTAACTTTATTTTAAATTCATACAAAAACTAACCGTTTACCCCTCTTCTTTTGCCTACGTATGGACATTTAAATAGGATATGCAAATGTATGCTTCATCCACTATGTGAATGTATTTGTGATATAAAGCCACGTAATACCTTACCAACCTACTTATACTGAAAGAATCGCAAAAAACAAAAGGATGAACTATGTTAAGCGTGAAAGAAGAGCACTATTGTTCACAATGCTCAACCAAGACCACACATATCGTGGTTCTGGTGCGTGAAGAGCCGAAGCAAAACAAAGTTCAAGACTTTTTAAATGGCTTTATTAAAAGTGCTGCTGTAGGTGCATTCGAAAGTGCCATGGACGATTTTTCACGCCACAGTATATGTGAACAGTGCGGTAAGAAAACAGTCAATGACAATCTTACCTAGTCACAACACCATTCAGTACCCTGTTCAATGGAACAAGAATGCACGCTAGCAAAGTTTCTAATAGACAAAAACAACAAAGCCCGCTATTAAGCGGGCTTTGCGTTTGTTCATAAAGAACGAAATTTGGTGGGTCCGGGCGAACTCGAATCGCCGACCCCTACCATGTCAAGGTAGTACTCTAACCAACTGAGCTACGGACCCAAATCTTGTGTTCTTGCATCGATATGCGTTAAAGGAGTGGTGGGTCCGGGCGAACTCGAATCGCCGACCCCTACCATGTCAAGGTAGTACTCTAACCAACTGAGCTACGGACCCATTCCTTTAGAACGCGAAGGATAATAACCAGTGTTTTTATACCGTGCAAGTGTAATTTTTCTATTTTTGAACTGTTTGGCGTACATATCGCCTAAATGATGTTTTTTTATACTCAGCAGAGCAATTTACTAACGATTGCTACGGTTGAGAAGAAGATTTCCATCGATGGCTATATAGCGATCACATGAGTCTACCAAGTTTTGTGCAGTGAGCCCCGGCACGCCATAAACTTCGACTTTTACGCCAAAGCGCTCTTTTATACGCTCTACTAGTATTTCGAAGTCACCATCCCCTGAAAGCAGTATCACCGTATCAACATCTTTGGCCATTTCATAAACATCGAGCGCAATACCGACATCCCAATCCCCTTTCGCACTGCCATCCTGCCGCTGAATAAAAGGTTTAAGCTTTACGTCGAATCCAATCCCTCGAAGAATATGATGGAATTGTCGCTGTTTTGGATCGGTCGTCGCAATGGCATAAGCATTTGCACTCACCACTTCTCGACCTTGCGTGGCGATATACCAAAACTCGTTATAATCAAAATTTGCAGCGTACTTTTGTCTGGTTGTGTAATAGATGTTTTGTACATCCGCAAATATCGCGACCTTTTCCATAACGAACTCTTATTTTAACCTTACTAAAAACATGCCATATGTTAACAACCCTACGCCGTTAAACACAAAAAAAAGCCCTTTAAAAGGGCTTTTATTGGACAAATTAATGATAAATGGTTAGTTAATCCGCAATAAACGTCCTGTAAGTGGCGATATCTTGAGCACACTTTGGTTGGATTCCAACACGATCTGCTCACCCGTAACGAGATCAACCAAGCCATTGGCATTGTTCAGTTGCAACTGTTCAACAGATAATTGCTGCTGCGAGGTTGAGGTATTCAACACATACAGCACTTGCTCATCTTCATAGGTCTTAAGATCCGCATAGACATGATCGTCTAACCAAAGATTTCGACGTTCCCCTGCATATAATGCTTTATGCTCACTGCGAACTTGCATCAGCTTAGCAAGGTATGTTTTGAGTGATTGCTGGTCTGACGTTAGCGTTACATCCGTCACTCCTTCAATTTTAGCACTGGTGCGAGCCACATGATCATCACATAAACCTTGGCTTACACAATCACCAGAGACTTTCTCAGCAAAGTTTTCAACCTCATCACCAATCTCTTCACCATAATAAAGTGTGATTGGACCTGAATAAGCGGCTAAGAAACTGAATGCTGCTTTATGACGCTGAACATAATCACCCAGTCCACCTCGCTGAATTAAATCACCAAAGCGCACCAAGTCATGGTTACCTAACATCAAATTTGGCATGGCATGATACGGCGATTTGTCTCGGCTATTCCAGTTCGCATCAAGCACACGAGCATTATTGCTTGCTCCTGACTCCTCGACTGCCAACGCTTGTACAACCCCATAACGCAGCGGGAAGTTAAAGGCCGAAGATAAACCCGGCTCTTGGTCGCTACCGTAGGTTGTGCGCGTAATTTCATCAGCACCATTCCATACCTCACCAACCATGTACCCTAACGTTCCCCATTGTTTGCCCGCCTGCTGGTTCTGCTTTGCTGCAAGCTCGACCGCCGTACGGATATTTCGCCAGTTTTCAAGCGGTACTTGGTAAGCTTGGTCTAAACGCCAACCATCGATACCGAACTCTTTAATCCAGTACGTTGCTACTTCGGCAAAGAAGGCCTCACTCTCTGCGCTTGGATAGTTGACATACATCCCCGGATAACCTGCTTCGCTACGTAAGCTTGGCTGTTTACCACTTGGTGACGTTTTCACTCCGTTAATATGTGTATGGCCGAAAACGCCATCAAGGATGACATACAAACCTTTCGCATGAGCTTTATCCACCAACTCTTTCAACTTCTCTTTGGTGCCAAAGTTTGGATCAACATTGAAGTAGTCACATGCAAAATATCCAGTCGCATCAAGTTTGTCGTCTCCGCCTTCACCTGCACACGAATCAAAGATAGGCGTTAGCCAAATTGCATTCATGTTTAAGCTTGCAATGTAATCTAAACTGTCGATAACACCTTGTAAGTCGCCTTTGTGATGCGATGTACCATAACCCACACCATAATCATGCTTGCTATCACCATCGACAAACGACTCCATCATGACTTGGTAAATACGCAGATCACACGCCGGGTTACTGTCTTGATAACATGCATAATCAAGATTTTTGTCGACGACACCAACTTGTAGTGCATTTTGATCGAGTGCATTGAGCACAAACTCATACACACCCTGGTTTGATACGGTAACTTTAATATTGCCGTTACCTGCATCTTCTAACAGCACCGAGCCATTTGCAGTGGTAAATGAACCAAAGCCAAGATTAACCGTCGCCCAATCTTCTGAAGCAAGTTTAAACTCGTAAACTCCGGGCATGAGGTACCCTTCAAAGATATATATGCCATCACCTTGGTACTGCAATTCGTCAGAAACTGACCAACCATTCATTGAACCTCGCAGGTACAGCTTAGTTGATCCATATGGCGCAACGTCAACCGGCTTAGTCTCCACCTCTAATCCGGAACCTTGCTCACCTTGTTGTGGCTGAACAAAAACGGCGGCGGTCAGAGCAGGAATACTAAAGCGGCCTTCAGAGAACTTAGCTTGTTTGACAATCTCATCACCCGACGCCAATAACACTGGATGAAGCTGGAAGTTCTCTGCCGTTTCAATAGCGATACTCTGAGCCTTTGTATTGGCGTTAATCGCAATCACAATCGCATCGTGAGCTTTATCAAGATCTGCTCCCGCAGAAACTCCATCGTTCACAGACATCACAATCATTCCCGGTAATGCTTCTGGGCCAGTGTTGTGGAATCTGACGCGTTTAAGCACCTCTTCTTCAGAAAGTAATTTCAGCAATGGTGTTGTTGAACGAATTTTCAGCAGAGCTTTAAACGCATCGTCTGTCCACTCGATATCTTGTGCCGTTGCTATCGTGTTTGGATTGCTGATAATTGACTGAATCGCACTCCAGTTCGCTTGATCCTTATCTGCTCTCGGTAAGCCAATGTTCCAATTATTGGTTTGCTTACTGAAATCGACCTTGTTGTACCAATCCCCACTGTCATAACTATCTCGCTCCATCGATTTCGAACGCAATAGTTCTGCCCCCATGTGTAGGAATGGTACGCCTTGGCCAAGCATCACCGTCGACATACCAACAATTTGCATCCGTGCACGATCTGCCGGACTAATATCCGCCGAAGCCTTGTACTGGTTGAAGTCCCATAGAGTCTGATTGTCATGCTTAGAGACGTAGTTAATCGATTCTTGCGGATCGAGTGTATAAGCCGCTCCCTGACCACCGTACTGGTAATCACGACCATATACGGTTGCGCCACTGTAGGTTTCAAGTGGGTAGTTTTGCAGGTTGCCTGCCATGCCATACCGGATCAAGTCCATACGTGACTTGAGTTCTTCTGAAAAACGATCGCCCGCATTGGCAAAGCCTGGGTTACTCAATAAAGCTCCACCACTATCGAATGGCCCGCCACCACGGACACCATCACGTAAACGGTCGTTGTAGCTACCAATGCCCGTCCCTGCCATTGGCCATTGAGTTGCATTTTCACCACGCTGCCCGTTAGCCACCTCACCAAAGTTCCAACCTTCTCCGTAGAACCATGTATCAGGGTCGACTTGTTTTGCTTTGTCGTAAATGTGTAGCATGCTGGATTTCATCAAATGGCCCATTAAATCGAAACGGAAACCATCTATTTTGTAATCCTGTGCCCACATCATGACACTATCAGCCACCAGTTTTTCAAACATGCGATTTTCCGACGCGGTATTGTCGCAACATGTTGAGTTTTCAACGGCGCCAGTTAGAGGATTTAAGCGATGGTAGTAACCCGGCACGGTTTTATCCAATACGGATTTATCGTAAAGCCCAGATGAATAAGTGTGGTTGTAAACCACATCTTGAACCACTCTAAAGCCCATATCGTGAAGTTTCTGGACCATTTGTCGGTATTCACGAATACGCGAAATACCATCCGACTCAACCGCATAACTTCCTTCTGGTGCATTGTAGTGGAATGGGTCATATCCCCAGTTAAACCCATCAAGCGGTCTTACATCTGCAAGTAGTGCTTGAGCCTCACCGGTATTTGGATCTGTTTGCTCTAAGAGTGAAAGAATTGTCGCCTCACGAGACGTTCCATCGTGACATAGCTTCGCCTCTAGGTTCACACCACAAAGCTTCTCAACCGTGTCAGTTAGGTTAACGGTTTTTGCTTCATCTTCAGGAATTGAGGCTAAGTCATAACTCGGTAACAGATGAATCGTGGTTAAACCCGCTTCTTTCAATTGTTTCAACTGCGTCACACTGTCACGTTCGTCTTCTAGGAACGCAAGATATTTTCCGCTGGTTTGGTTGGAGCCGTTATCATCGCTGATACTGAAATCGCGAATGTGTAGCTCGTAAATAATATTATCTTCCGGATTATCAATCTCTGGGACGGTGTGAGAATCCCACCCGAATGGTTTGCTTTGCTGTGAATCTAGATCAACCAGTTGTGAATGCAAGCTCGATGTACTGAGTGATAACGAATACGGGTCAGTCGTCATCATCCATTCAACATGGTCTGTTTTGGGATGGTAAGCTTTAACTCGATAACGATAGAATACGTTTTCAAGCGAAGCATCACCTTGATAACGCCAAATGCCGGTAGTCGGGTCCAGCGTCATGGTTATCGGTGATTCTGGGAATAGCGATTTGTCCTCTTGATAGAGGTACAACTCCACCTCTTGTGCCGTCGGAGCCCAAAGAGCAAACTTGGCTTGTCCCGCTTCTAACCAACTACCTAGTTTTGCTTCATCCGCATCGTTGCTACCTTGGGTATAGAGGTCATCGACAATACCCGGGATTTGTATCCGCGTGGCAACCAGAGGTTCCCCTTCAGCATCTAAAGCAACCGCAATCAGCTGGGTCTTTAACAAAGACTTGGCTGTCGCCGCATCCACATCAAGGAAGAACTCAGTACGACCTTTAAGGTGTGGGAATTCGCTGTTGTCATTTAAGCCAGCAAAGGACAAATCGTATTTTTCAAACTGTTGGGGCTTAGTAATATCACCATTTCCTTGTTGGCGACTCCAAATCTGATAGCTGGCGGCTTCACTATGGTCAAACCACGCAATTGAGTTAAGGTTCAGCCAGTGCGCAGCGGCTCCCGTTAATGCGACTACTACCTGTTCATCTGGGGAGTATTTAAGAGTCGAACTACCATGATTGGTATACAGCGTGTTGCCTTTAACAAATTCTGCTTTTAGGTCATCACCACCAAGTGCTTTATCATTACCTTTATGAACGATGAAGTTCATGCAAGCGCCATGTTCAGACTTCAAAGGAACAACGAACTTAGCGCCATGCTCAGGGTCAATCTCACTCCATGCAAATGGATTGCCCCAATCTACCCCTTCTAGCGTATTAGCATCGATGGCGTCACACGTTGCATTGTTCCATAGATGCAATCCCCAATCCGTATAATTTCCATCATCACGCTTATAGTAAATTACTGCTTCACTGTAAGACGGTGCAGGCTCAGTTGAGCTGTTGTCCGGGCTGGTTGGATTTGGATCAATGCTGTCTGGAATCCCATCACCATCATCGTCACTTGACGCAAAATCACTTAACCCATCGCCATTTGTATCAAGGCTTTCAAAGCGGTTGGTTGGGAAAAGGTCTTGGTCATTTGTAATGCCATCTCCGTCGATGTCACTATCTTCAATATCTGCAGTGCCATCATTATCGTAATCCGCAGGTACATCATCGTCTGCATATGGATCCGTCCCTAGGCGCTCTTCATCGATGTTACTCCAGCCATCACCATCTATATCACTATCTAGTGCATCTGGGATCTTATCTCCATCGAGATCGGAAGGATGACTCGCTGCATCATACGGATCAGTACCTAGCTTAAATTCCACGACGTCATTAAAACCATCATTGTCATCATCTAAATCTGCATGATCGCCAACACCATCATTATCTGCATCCGCAGATTCTTGAACGTCATTAGGGAAACGATCAACTAGGTCTGCTACCCCGTCGCCGTCGCTGTCATCACTGATCACTGGCTTACCTAACTCATCAAACATAAGAGTCTTACCGAGCATGTCACTACGGTTATGTTTCAGTTCATTGCCAATGGCAATGGCACCCAGCTCAAATGTTTGTCGAAGTTCACTGAGGTCTTCATGTTTCAGCCCTGACGGCAATAGCTGGGCAAGTGCTTTTGCACTTCGTGCCACCACCATTTGTTTTTCTTTAATGTAATCTTTACGTAGGCTTAGCTTAGGCAGATTTAATTGTTTTCTTAGCTTTTTAAGTGCCTTTCTCGCACTGAGCCCCTCGTTCATTTGCAAGGTAATGTAAGTCGAGAAAGGCGTAATATGTTCGTAGTTGCTTGGTGCCATCATTAAGTAATCACGAGTCGACGTGACGCCGGGGATATCACTATCGATGGAAATTCCTCGTTGTACTTTGGCAACCACTATCTGCTTTTTATCGCTGCTCTGAGAACCTGAAAGTGTGAGAGTCGCTCGGCCATATTTATCCGTAACGGCTTTTGGCTCGAGGTCGCTTTGTAAAAAGTCTTTGTTGGTATCTAACCAGACCTGAGCATCTTGAATATAACCATCCATCACGCGCACTTGTAGCTGATCGTTACAACCGGCTAAAAGTCCAAGTGAAGCCATGGCTAAACTGAGTTTTGTTAGCTTGCTATTCATCTTTATGTCCATATTCGTTCACGTTCAAAGGGAAATGCCCTCATGTGGATGTGAAACCACCACAAGCTAACGTTATAAATATGAAGCATTTTATTTCCTCATCCTATACAACAAGAGGATAAGGCGTAGAGCAAAGGGAGGAGAAATAAAAACCAGCCATGACTCACACAAGGGCCATTTTTTCGATCAAAAAACTACGCAAAGAAGTCTATTTACGTGAAACAGACGACAGTTTGTAGAAGGAGTTTATGGAGAAACTGTAGGATTCAAACAAGGTGTCACATTTGCGAGAAAATCGATCTTGAGCGTAAATAATGATCTCGTTAAGTGCGGTAGTTCTACATTCGGCTGACAACGAAATTATACAAAAAGGAAGAATAGACATAAAAAACGCAGCTTAATTAAGCTGCGTTTCCTAAAGGCTTACGGTTACTTAAATACAAACTTATCCATGAGATTCACCATACGCCCAATTTCCGGTTTGGTGATGGTGTCATTTGCACCAAGAGCAAGGGCTTTCGCGCGGTTATCATCACTCATCAAAGACGAGAACATGATAATTGGTGTGTCACGATACATATCACTCTCACGCAGGCGCTTGACCAAGTGCATGCCGTCCATGCGAGGCATTTCTACGTCAGTAACAACAGCATTTACGAGTTCATGTACTGGCAAGTCTTCTTTCTTCGCAACTTCAGCAATTTCCATCAACTTCTCATGTGCTTCGCCACCATCTTTACACGAAATAATGTTGTAGCCCGCAGACGCTAAAGTATCTTGGATTAAGCTACGGATGAACGCTGAATCATCCACCACCATCACTGTTTTCGCATTACGTTTGGTCACCATTTGTTGGTTTAGGTCGACCGTCTTATCAACTTTAACATCGTATTTTTCCATACTCAGTTCAGGGTTGATATCCGCGATGATCTTTTCGAAATCCAAGATCATGATGAGATTGCCATCTTTACGAACAACAGCAACCACACAGTCCTGCTCACCCGCTTCCAAAAATTGGCTCGGAGACTCAACATCATTCCATGAAATGCGGTGAATTCGGCTAATACTGTCGATTAAGAAACCGTTGGTCATTCGGTTGAAGTCAGTAACAATAACAAATTTACGTGTCAGATCTTTACTGGTAGGAACGCCTAACCATCCGGCAAGGTCAACCAAAGGCGTTAAAATGTCGCGTGAAGAAAATACCCCGACCATATGTGGCTGAGCATTTGGGTAATCTGTCGTTTCTGGCACCTGAATCACTTCACGAACTTTTGCGACATTTATCCCGTAGTAACACGTCTTAGTGCTACCGTCCGGCAATTGTTTTTCGAGATGAAATTCAATGATCTCAAGTTCATTTGTGCCACTTTCGGTTAATATTGTGCTGCTTGAATGACTCATACTTGTTACGTCTTAATTTAGTATTATTGTTTATATTCGGGTTCGCGAGTGAAATCCAAAGTACCATCACCACACTTTAAGTAGTTTTACTCTTAACAATCTCTCGATGCAACTACTCGATCATGCCCAGAAACAAATACTTAGGTAATCTCCCTAAAAGAACCACACGTTCTGGTAACCCACCCATGTTATGCATTGGCTTAATTAATAACCTTTCTTGAATACGAAACCAAAAAACATAACAGATTGTTTGTCTTTAAAATGTAGGTTCTAGCCCGAGTCTAGTCTACCCAATCTCAACTTATATTTTTATCGGCAAGCTATTCACTTCCTTGAGCAAGAATGATGAATTATTTTCATCTCACTTAGTTCCATAGTCGCACGATAGCTCGTATAGATATTTGTAACAAAAATTAACGAACAATTAAGCCATAGACATGGCACATACAAAAATAACCTTATGTTTTATAGGATATTTAACATTTACACTTTCAAATAAAACCTTAAAAAAAGACATATAAACCTTTTTCTAATATTGTGACATCCATTCATAACTGCTATTGAACAAATACAAAGATCTAATACCATTGAATGATTGACAAAATACCCACTTTATACCCCACAGCGTACTCATGGATTTGGATGTTTTCAGGCCTTCACGACAACTAAGAAAAGACGTTTTGCGTTGGAGCAGCGCGTTACTTGCTGTTGTGTCTGCCGTTCTTGCATTGGTTAACATTGCAAGCAATCAGTCCTATTCAATGGCTACCTTAGAGGTTGTATTTTGTATCTTTTCATTGTGGATGTTCTATCGTACTTACAACGCACGCTACTCGTTGCTTTGGTGTAACATCTATAGCTACTTCCTGATTGGTATTGTCAGCACAGGTACTTTTCTTCGTCCGTTAGAAAGTGGCTTTTTCATCTGGTCCTGCTTGTTTCCTGTCTTATTTTATCTGTTACTCGGTAAACGCTATGGCATGTTAGCGAGTGGCATTGCGTTTACTGTTCTTCTTAGCAATATTATTTTCAAAGTATGCCGGTTTGATTTCAGTAACATTGAGCTGCTTATTAATCTTCTCCTATGTTACCTCTGCATATGGATCACCTCTCATGTACTTGAGATAAAGCGGAAAACCTCCGAGGCGGCTCTCGGGCAGTTAGCATCACGCGATGCGTTAACCGGAGTTTATAATCGACACGCTTTGAGCCACAACTTTGACCGCTACCGCAGAGAAAGTAAGCAAGTCCCTCTTTCTTTACTCATTCTAGATCTCGATTTTTTTAAGGCGGTGAACGATCAATACGGCCACGATGTTGGTGATAAAGTTTTAATTCAGACAGCCTCATTAATCGACGCACAATCTGATGAACATTTAGTCTATCGAATTGGCGGTGAAGAATTTTGTATTGCATTGCACAATACTGACAGTCATGAGGCACATTTAAAGGCGGAAAAAATACGTTTTGCCATCCAACAGTTTCAGTTCAACGATGCAACTACTCCAATCCAGTTAACAGCCAGCATCGGCATTTATCAATGTGATAAGTTTGCAAATCTTGATGAAGTATTGGCTCTCGCAGATAAAGAGCTCTATAAAGCAAAACAAAATGGGCGTAACCAAGTGATGGTCTACAACAAAAAAGAGCAAGCCAAAGTGACTTGCTCTTAAGATATTGCTTGAGTTTGAATCATCTACTCATCTTCATCAAACACAACATTATAGTTTTCCGTGTAAGTACAATGAGGCTGTCGACTACAGGTAAAGAAACGTCTGCCTTTAAATTCACCTTGGCTTGCTGTTTTGATGACCATAGGACTGCCACACCGTTTGCAAAAACGCACTTCTTTTTCCGGCTCAATCAAATCAATATGTGCCGCAAGTAAGCGTCTCAGTTTTCCCACTTGATAACTGTGTTTGATGGAGGCACCAATCAGTGGAATGTTGGCTGTTTTACAGACGTGCATCAGTAATTTTTGACGCTCAACTTTGCCTTTATTTAGTTCAACGCCATCATCAAGCTCAATTGCAACACGAATGTCTAGCGAGCGAGGGTCACACACAACAAATTGAAAGTAACTCTTTGAAATACGCGAGTTTGCAATAAACCATTTCTTTTTATTGGTTTCTAATGGCGTTACAACTGTCGTCATATTCACTTTTGCCATCACTACACCGTGCTCACCGATAGCAGAAATTAGTGCGTTAAGAAATGCACTCTCTTTCATTGTTAGCAACGGGCCTTTCTTTTTGTAACTGGCGTCTTTCAGTTCGTCTTGCTTTAAATAGCGATTTTGGATGAACCAAAAGAACACGATCAGCAGAAGAACGACGATAAAAATACTTTCCATTCAGGCAACTAAACTCTCAATTCTTTGAAATTACCTTAATTATTCGTTTTTCCGCGCTTTCATCAAGCAACAAATGAGGTTTTTGCGATATTATGGCTTTCCTCTACCCATCATTGTTACTTCTAGCAACAATTCATTCAGGTTGCGTTAGCTTAATAACAATCCGCTCTTCAAGATTTAAACGGTCAAACGTATTGGTCCAATACTTCTGCATTAGCTTGTCCATCAATCCCGACTCTTGAGCTTCCTTTAATGCTTTTTCTATTATTGGCTTATACTTTGCTGCATTACCACTTAGATAAAATTTGAAGTCCTTGCTGTATTCGAGGATCAGTCGCTGTTCAATCGCTAAATAACTATGAAGGTTTGCCTCGGCAATGATTTCATTCATGCCTCTAGGAAAGTAATTTACATCGCCATCAACACTTAGTTTTGGATAGATCTCACGCCACTCTCCATCTTGAGGGTAATATGCAAGCCCGCTCGCTTGCCATACTTTGACATCAAACCATTTGACGCCAAGCCCAGCGACAAGCCCTGACGCTCTCAAATCGTCAAGGGAATGAATCATGTTAAATGCGGGTTGCAGCTCTGGCGGTATCAATAGGACTCGGCGCCCAATCAATCCACCTGTGAGTGGTACATCCACTATGGTGTATTTTTGGTCACGTTGTTTGGTAGGAATCATCCAAGCAATATCAAGCTTGTTCCGCTCTAGCATCTTGAATGCCCGCTTTTGCGGTATGTGAGCACTGGGAACTTCAATGTGGAGCTTCAACCCTTGTGCTAACAATGCTTCGTAGAGCAACTCATGATAATAGCGGTGCCCTTTATCAAGCTGAGAAGGCATGACTAATGTTAGCTCTGAAGCCAGAGTCGAATTAGTAATCAAACATAGCGCAACAATACGAATAAATTGACCCACAGCACCATTCATTTTCTTATCGCCCTCCGCTCAATTCTTACCAATATTTTTTGACAATCGATTCATATTGGCTGGTCCCATCTTCATTAATGTCATGTTTAAGTTTATTAATCGCGTTTTGTAGTGACGCCACAATCTCTTCACTGATATTGGCATTAAATGCGTAATACAACTCGCCTTGTTGCAAGACATAAACAACTTCAAACTGGTTAAGGTCATACCCCGCTTGGCTCAACCACCACTTGGCTACATTTTCCTCATATGCCCAAAGATCAGTTCTTCCTTTGTACAATTGATTAGCCAGTATTTCTGCGTGAGAACTTTCCACCATGGAATTGCGTGGGACGCCTAATTCCAGTAGCAACTGTTCCCCTACATCATCTCGGATCACACCGATTCGAAATTTCGCTAAATCAACTGGTGAGATGATTTTTGCGCCAAGAGATTTTTTAGCTAGCACCACAATTCGAGTGTCACTAAGCGGACCAACCCATTGAAACAAATGTTCCCGTAATTCAGTCCGTGTCGTTGAAAACAAGACGGTGTTATTTTTAACCAATGTTGAGCGATATCCTCTGGCCCATGGTTGAACCAAAATTTCTTCACGTTTAAGCGGTGTACCAGCGACTTCACTTGCCTCAAGTAGTAAATCAACTGCGATTCCCTGAGTGCGACCATTTTCGACATAATTGTAAGGAGGGTATTCTTCCGTGATAAAAGTCAGCTCATTTAACTGAGCTGACAATGCCTGAGTAGACAAAGCCAAGATAAAAATACATATCCACTTTACTAAGCGCATGATAACCCCGAGAAACTCGTTCTGCTTGTTATCATTAAACTGTAGGCGGCGTTCTACTTACCGTCTAGAAAATTATCGACTTACCTTTTTATAACTACGTTCAGGTCTTCCCACTGAGCCGTAGTGAAGATCCGCTTCCAGCTCTCCAGTACTGATTAAATATTCAAGATAACGTCGTGCTGTCGTCCTACTCGCACCAATTCTTTCCCCTGCTTCATCAGCAGTTAACGGAGAGGGGTCATTAAATAGCGCTCTAATCTTATCCAACGTCACACTGTCAATGCCCTTTGGTAAACGTTGTGGTTGATTACTGTTATTGCTTGATTGCAGCATCTTATCGACCAAGCTCTGGTCAAGGTTAGACATTTCTGTCAGTTGTTGCTTTTGTAATGCGTGTTTCTTGAGTGCCGCTTCTAATCGCGGGAAAATCACCGGCTTTAAGAGATAGTCAACCACACCGCCGCGCATGGCTTGTTGTAGTGTTTCGACATCCCGAGCAGCGGTTATCAATATCGCATCACCACTATAATTTTTGCTACGAAGCGCTTGTAATATATCCAAGCCAGTCCCGTCAGGGAGGTAAACATCAAGAAGCAAAAGCTCGGGCTGAAGTACATCGAGCTGGATTTCTGCCTCAGCTTTTGTTGTCGCTATACCCACAATTTCAAACCCACCGATTTGCTCTATATAGCGCTGGTGTAGCTGTGCAATTGCAATGTCATCTTCGATGATCATTACTTTTGTTTGCGTTGTCATGCCTGATCTTCCTTAGGCAAATATACCGTCATCCTGGTACCAAATTCCTTATTGTTTACCATTTCAAGTTCTCCATGGTATCTCTGGGCCAAATTGTTCACTAAATAAAGCCCTACTCCACGCGTACTTTTGTCTTTGCTCGATACACCACGCTGCAATAAGCTTTGAGGTTCAAGTTCTGGTGGTAAACCACAGCCTTGATCGAGCACTTCTAAAATAACTTCATTGCCGTAATCACTGATCGAAACCTCAATACTCCTGCGAGTCACTGAAAACGCCTTATCATTCTTAATCGCAGTCCTTACAGCATCAAAAGCGTTATCAATCAAATTACCGACAATCGTCACGATATCTTCTGCATTAATCCTTTTCGGTAACGGTTCTAAACGCGACCCCTCTTCTACGACTATCTCCAACCCTAACTCGCGGGCTCGCTCTGTTTTTCCTAATAACATCCCCGCAATCAATGGGTCTTTAATCGTTTCTCGTAAGAACTCAATTAGGCTCTGATAGTGCGCAGTTTCTTGGCCGATCAAGTTTTGTACCGCATCCAGCTCTCCCATTTGTACCAAACCACTGATCGTATTGAGCTTGTTACGATGCTCATGAGTTTGTGAGCGCAACATTTCCGCATACTCTTTGGTTTGCGCAAGTTGCTCCGTCAGCTCATTAAGTTCATCACGCAAACGAAAACTGGACACGGCTCCCACGACTTTGCCATCAACCACAATGGGACTTCTGTTTGCAATTAACCGTTGTTCATTCAGATAAAGATTAATATCGTGATCGGTTCTTCCGGTTTGCAATACCAACTGTAAGTCACTATCAGGCAGAACCTCACTCAATGGTCGATTAATGCAGTTTTCTTTTATTAATCCTAGAATTTGGCATGCACTTTTATTGATAGATCGTAACTTACCGTCGCCATCGATACTCAAAATTCCTTCTTTTAACGTTTCTAATGTCACGTCCATTTCGACATATAAACGACCGATTTCTTCTGGCTCAAAACCGAAGATGGCTTTTTGGAAACGACGAGAAGCATAACTAGATACAACGGCATTTGCGGCAACTACAATAAACGCCATGATGATCAAAAAGTAGAGAAACGGCTCAACCCTATCTTGTAGCCTTTCGATGAGATAGCCGACTGATACAACGCCAATGATCTGACCTTGCTGATTGTAGACCGCAGATTTACCTCGAACGGAATAACCCAAAGACCCTTTTGCTAATGAAACATAGGACTCACCATGAACTAAGGCTCGGCTGTTATCTCCCCCTTTCATTGGCTTGCCAATACGCTCATCAACCGGATGAACCAATCGAATTCCGTTTTTATCGCCAATAACAATAAACGCAGCACCAATCAAATTCGTTAAATCACGATATCGCTGCTGATATTGCTCACCACTTCCTGCTTCAATCATTTCGATAACATAAGGCGACTTGGCAAGGAATGAAGCCACACCTAAGGCTTTGAGCCCCATTTCTTCTTCTTGAGCGTGTTTGACATAAAAAAAGCCAGCAGCAACAAGGATAAGCAGCTCTAACAAACCTGAAAGTGTCATGATAATCAGCATCCGTTTACGAAAGCTGATACGGCTCCATTTCATACATCTCTCCCTACTAATGCGATAAGGCTAACATCTAATTAACAAACCACCGAATAGTTGCGTTTGAATTTGTGAGAGCTATTGAAGTGAGAGTCTACGTTTTAGCCAATATTGATGCTGTAAGGATAGAGCTCCGTATTCTGGCTTGAACCTTAGATCTCGCTCACATTAAAAACAGGGATTTTTCCGGCTAGACATGCATTCTTGTTGTATATTTATTGTACAACTTTAGTATGAGCAAATGGCTTCAGGTAAGCACACAATAAAACAATACGCTTACTAAATAACGACGTTCAGAGGGAAAAGACAATGCAGCGCGACGTATTAGGAATTTGCCTTTCAAAATCTATGTTATCAAGCAACCTCAATTCTACTTTCACTCATGTCAGAGCTTATGATTCGCCAGAAATTTTGGATGACGCACAGGTTTTGGAATCATACCCTCAGCTATCAGGCAAGGAGGTGTTGAAGTCTATGAAGCACTCGCGTTCACGTGTTTGGCGTGCTGAGTTTTGTTGTCAACGAATGAAATAAGTGAGGATAAGAAAAGCATCAATCCCGCCCTATGAGTAAAGACATGATCAAATCTTTACATCCATCAAACTCACACCGTACATACAAAATAATTATATAAACACCACAATGCATATAGAGTGCTTTGTGGTGTTTTTCTGTAATCTCAAATTAACCACTTATAGTCTTTTTCACTACTGAGACAGGTAATTGGCAGCATATTTTGCTGACATTTCACTGACAGAACAGCACCCAGTCCCTTCTACTTTATGTGCCATGGGCTCGCTGATGCTCAAAAACATGAAAGGAAAATAAAATGAAAAAGACTACTCTAGCAATCGCACTTATGCTTGCATCTGTTGGTTCTGCTCAAGCAGCGGTTCAACTGTCAGAAGGCACTCAAGAAATCTCTGTTCAAGGTAACCTAAACCTAGATTACTCTGACGAGTACCTATTGGTTCTTGATACTTCTTACGGTTACTTCCTTGCTGATGACTGGGAAGTGGGTGGTAACCTAGGCGTTAACATGTCTGACAACAACAAACGTTTTGTTCTAGGTGCTTTCACAGAGTACAACTTCACTAACGAAACTAACTGGGTACCTTACCTAGGTGCTTCTGCTCAGTTCGCTGCGCTTAGCTACAAAGACGGTCAAGGTTTTGATGGCGGTCTAGGTGAAGATGGCGAAGGTGACTCAGCTGCACTTAACTTTAAAATGGCTGCTGGTGTGAAATACTTCATCAACCCTAACGTTGCTCTAAGTGCAGAAGTTAACTACAACATCGCAACTGACGACGTAAACGTGACTTCAGATGGCCTATCTGACAGCTTCACTAACATCGTATTCGGTACTCGCTTCTACTTCTAATAAGAAAAAGCAGTGCAAAAAAAAGGATGCCAATTGGCATCCTTTTTTAATACTTGCTCGATTAAGAAGATTGATTCTTATCATCCGATTTTCGCAAATTACTAAGATACTTAACCCAGCTTTTAGCTTGTGTTGATGGTTTGATCGCTTGTGATTTCTTTGCTTGTACCAATGCATCTTCAATTTGATTGAGCTTATACAAAGCTCTGGCTTTAACTAATGCAACCTCAGCGTTACGTCCCTTAACCTTATTAAGCACCGTTAATGCAGTGCGATAATGCCCCTGTTGAACTAACAATTGTGCCACGTTCCAATGGTATTTACTGTCTTGTTTTGCAGCCAGTGCCCATTGATCCGTTGCTTTATCCCACTCTCTCGCCATCTGCCAGTAACTGGCTTGCTCAACAATCAATTTTAAGTCGGTTTTTGACTTATCAAGTTCTGCAATTTGACGCGCAGCTCTTTCGGGAATCCCCTTTTGGGCATATAACTGAGCCATTAATCTTAACTCTTGCTGACTAAGCGCTACACCTTGGTGTTTTGCTAGTCCAAGTGTTGCAAGTGCTTGAGCATTCTGACCAGTTTGCATTTGCAGGCCAACAAGTTGACGCCACCAATTTGCTTTTTCAGGTTGTAGAGCAATAAGTTTCTTTAGAGTTGGAATGGCATTTTTATAGCGTTTTAGCTGCAGCAATGCTCCTAGCTTCAGAGATAGTGGCTGAACTTCATCTTTGCGTTGATAAGAACGATACTTGTCAACCGCACTCACTACTTTCGCCCATTGGTCAATCTGATAATGAGATTGGGCAATGCGCAGCCAAAGTTCATCCGCTTTTTGCTTTTCAGGGACTTTCTTTGCCAATCGATAGTAATGTGGCAATGCTTGTTGATACTTCTGATCAGATAGAAGTAAGTCTGCCAGCATTTTCCGGGTCACCCACGCCTGTTCATCTTCCAATAAGCCAGAATCTACCGCGTACTGAATTTGCTGTATCGCTTTCTTTACTTGTCCATCTTGCCAGTAATACACACCTAACATGCGTGCAATATACGCTTTATCGTAGCCACGCGATGTATCAATCGACGCTAGCGTTGAAATTGCTTGCTTGATCTTGTCGTTTTGAACTTGTTGATGCGCTTTTTGAACCCTGACGGCGGTATATTGGCTTAGTTCAGCGGCCTGAGTTAAGCCTGCCGTTGCAATCAGGGAAACACCGAGAAGAATTTGCTTAATCATTTTACCAACTTAAACTCCAACGTTACGGTTTGCCCCTGTCTAGCGACAGCCTTACCTTCTTCTATCTGAGGTTGATACTTCCAACGTCTCAGCGCTCGAATAGCATCTCGTTCAAAGAAACGTCTCGGTTTGGCGTCTACCACTTCAACATCCACCGGTCTGCCCGTTTCATCGATAGTAAAACTTAATGTAACAAACCCTTCGACACCGCGTGCTTTCGCCTTCGCCGGATATGCAGGTTCCACTCGGTACAACGGCACCACTTCTTGATTGACACCAAAATCGCCGAAGGTCGGTGCATTGATGGCAATGCCGCTAATCGCTGTATTCAAACCCAATGTCGGAATCGATGACGTTGGTGACACTTGCGATACCTTAGCTTCCATTTGTTCCACTGGCTTTTGTTCAGGGACTTCTGGAATTTCAGGTTGTTCAGGCAACGCTCGTTTCCGGCGCTGAACGTCTTGCTCGTTTTCCACCATAACCATGTTAAAGCTGAGTGGCTGACTGGCTTCTGGCGTTCGTCGATGACCGTTGTCCACCATCCATGACATAAAAACAAATAGACCCAGAGTAATTATGGCTGCTGTTGGCAGTGCAAGAATTAGCCTGTTCACTACTGTTTCTCCGCAGCAAGTGCAATATTCTTAATACCTGCGCCTTTTGCCGCATCCATGACTTTAACCACGGTACCATTGTAGGCGTGTTCATCCGCTTGAATGACCAAAGAAGCATCAGGTTTATCGAGCGCTAAGTGCTCCAAGGTCGCTTGTACGCGCTCTGCATCCACAACGCGTTTATCAATGTAGATGTCGTTTGCGGCTGTAATTGCGACAAAAATACCTGCATCTTTTTGGCTTACAACATTTGAAGCCTGAGGGCGGTTCACTTCCACACCAGATTCACGAACAAATGAACTAGTGACGATAAAGAAGATCAGCATAATAAATACAATATCAAGCATCGATGTTAGATCGATTTGCGCCTCATCGTTTTTCTGTTGGCGTCTTCCGAGTCTCATCGCTGACTCCTTAATGATTTTTCTAATTTGATTTCACGTAGCTGGCATGCCTTCACTAAACGAGCATGCACAAACATGCCCACAAGTGCTGCAACCATACCAGCCATGGTGGGCAGCGTTGCTAATGAAATACCAGATGCCATTAATTTAGGGTTACTGCTTCCCTGATTTGCCATCACATCAAACACCGAAATCATACCTGTCACAGTGCCAAGTAAACCCAACATTGGGCAAATCGCGACCAGTACTTTGATAAAGTTTAAGTTTTGATTTAGTGCAATATGAGCTTGCGCCAGCCAACCTTCTCGAATGGCTCTGGCATTCCATGAATGTTGTTCTTTTCTTTGATGCCAGTGTTCAACCCAACTCTGTCGTTGTTTAGGAAACGTTAGGAATAGATAAAGTATCCGTTCAATAACTAAGACCCAATACACGGCAACAACCACTGCTAGCCACCACAAAACGGCGCCACCCTGCTCCATAAATTGCTGCAACGCAATGGCCCAGTTTGCCTGACTGAGCCAATGTGGTAACCACGACATGACCGTATCCATTAGGCAGCATTCCCAACCGTATTGGTATTAGCCGCAACCGATTCTCGCTCAGCTTCTTCTGCCACTAAGCCGATTCCCTGTTTCTCAAGAATATTTCGAATATTTTCCGCTTGCGTACTCAAGATATTGTGAGCCAGTAGCAATGGCATTGCCGCAATAAGACCTAAAACAGTGGTTACTAGTGCCATTGAAATGCCACCAGCCATCACTTTCGGGTCACCATTACCAAACTGGGTGATCACTTGGAAGGTCTCAATCATACCTGTCACTGTACCCAGTAGACCTAGCATCGGCGCTAATGCAGCGAGGAGCTTAAGCATTGAAAGGCCGCGCTCTAATCCTGTTTGTTCATCGACGACAGCCTCAAGTAAACGCAGCTCTAATGCTTCGACACTTCGATTCTGCTCACTTTGATAAACAGATAGAACGCGTCCTAAAGGATTATCTCCTGGCTGTGCCGGATTTTTCAGCTGGTTCTTAATTTTGCTTCGAGCGGTAGCTAAAGATGCTCCGCGAACCACTGCGATAATCAAACCAATAGCTAGAAGCCCAAGAATAATCTTCCCTACGACACCTCCCGCCTGTAAACGGTCCATCGCACTTGGGGTTAGTGCCAGTTGCTCAAGCATGATTCCACGCGAAGGGTCAAGCACCATAGTGACAGTGTCACCTAAAAACAACCCAGAGACCGTTTTGCTCGTTGGCGCATTATCCGGCTGTTTGATGTACGCTTTCGCCTCACCACGTGCGCCGTTCCATTGAATGAAGCCGTCTTCCGCAATCAGTCCAAAACTACCTACTCGTGTTGCACTGATGGACTGCTTTTTACCTTCACCATTCACAAAAGACACTTGAACTTCAGCAACCTCAGAGCTGGCTGCAATTTGTTGTTCCATTACCTTCCATAACGCCGTCAACTGAGGCATAGATGGTAGTGATTCAGAAGCAACAATTTGATCCACCAGTTGTGTATTTTCATTGTGATCAACACTGGTTACTGAATATTTAATCTCGTCACGCAGCTCTTTCGCATTTTGACGAACCACGCCAAAAAGTTCACCTAAGCTCCCCGTCTCTAAACGTAACTGTTCTTCGAGCCGAGCTAACTGATCTTCATTTTTACTAAACTGCTCAGCCAGCTTTTCTGTGTTGGCCTGAAAGAATGCTTTTTTCGCATTAAGTTCAGCTTTTATCTTTGCTAAGTCACGCTCAACCGTTTTAAATGAGGACTCACGTACGGCATTGTGTTTTTGTTCTACAGCGGCTTCCTGCTTCGTTTTTGTGGCAAGTTCAGCCGTTGCAGATACATTGAAAGAAAGTACCGCCAGACAAATCGCAGAGGTTATGAGTTTTAGTTTCATGATTAGTCGAACTCCACGGCATTCAGGGAAACTGGGACAGTGATAAGGCCCGGTGCAATTTGTTTATCAGCAATACTAAATGCAGTATCTAACTCGCTCTTCATTGCACTGTCGATTTCCTGCCATTGCGATTGGTCTTGCTGCCAACTCCAGAATATTGTCCCATTTAGGCTTCTGGCTACTAAGGCGAGACGACCAACATATAGAATATCCGCTTCACGACTCTCACCATCAATTTGAATACTGCCTTGATAAGTACCAAGCTTGGTCCCGTAGTCCATTTCTATTTGATAAGCTTCGAGAATGCGACGGTATTTTTCCGCATCGCTGACATCAGCCCTCGGCATCAGTGCCACCAGCTTTTCAACCCGCTCTTGCCTTTGTTCTAGTTTAATCGGCTTATCTTTCTCAATGTTTTCTTTTAAACCATCGATCATTTGATACATCAAGGGCACTACGCCTTGACGGGTCACTTTGATTTCTTCAATCTGATTCAACAGGCTGGTTTGTTCTTGTTCTTGGTTCGCAACCATGCTTGTCAGGTGCTGTTGATAAACCTCGAGATTTTTCACTTCTTCTCGAAGTTGTTCTATCTCTGCTCGCATACTGACCGAATGATCAGCACTGGCACTTATACGCTTTTGACTAGCAGCAGAGGCATTATTGGTTTTTTGTTGGATAGACTGCGCCGTATCCAAGCCGGACGCATTGGCAGGAAGTATGGAAGCCGTGATCAACAAGGCTAAACTGGTTCGAATCAGATTCATAATAGTAATCAATTACTTAAGTGTTATAAGATTTTCAGTTGATAAAAAATCTCATTATCAACAAGGTCGACATACTAGCGCTTTTTGAGCAATTTGCCAACGATAAACGGGGAGCTTTACGCTCCCCTAGATCACTCATTAAAGTATTTATCATCTATGCATAACACATCTCACATGGCACACATATTCCTATTTGATTCAATAAATACCTAAATGTGTCAGTTCAATTAGTACTTAACTTGTAGCGTCGCCATAAAGTTACGTCCCTCGCCAACGACAACATTGTCGCTATCTCCACCGGCTAAGTAGTCCGTATCGAATAGGTTCTCAACATTTAAGCGTGTTGTAATGTCTAAGTTATCATCATATTTGAACGTGTGAGATACCCCGAGATCAACTCGTGTGTACGCGTCTTTCTTGAATGTATTTGCAGCATCACCATAACGTTCACCAACATGATACACGCCTAAGTTCACGTCTGTTCCGTTTTCAAATGCGTACGTTGACCATAGCGCTGCTGAAAATTCAGCGACATCTTTTGGTGTTTTGCCTTCTAGCTGAGGATCGTTTTTGTACTCGGCATCAAGGATCATAGTGCTTGCATTCAGAGATAGTGACTCAGTCAACGCACCACTTGCGGCCAATTCGATACCTTTGTGGACTTGAGAACCAACCTGTGTGGTTTGTTGCATGTCATTGTCAAGATCCTCGGTTACTTGCATGTTGTCTTGCGTAATTTGGAACGCAGCACCGCTCAGTAACAGTTGATTATCCAGCAGCTCCCATTTCGTACCCATTTCGTATAAATGGCCTTGTTTCGCTTTCTGTTCGTCGCCGTAGTTAACGTCGTTCTCGTCGCTAATGTTGTCTAGTGGCTCAAAACTTTGTGAATATACCGCGTACACAGAACCATTGTCGGTTGGGTGGAAAATCACACCAGCTTTCGGCAATACGTTATTAAACGTCTCATCACCTGTGTCTTTTTCTTTCTTATCATAAGCAAAACGAACACCTGCCAATAATTGCCATTGGTCGTTTAAGGTTAATAAATCTTGAACGTAAATTCCGTAGTGTTTCGAGCTGCTTTTGTATAACGAATCGTCATTACGATAATCTAAATCAGCAGGTTTAGAAAAACCATTTCCGCACTGAGCTTGCGCTTCGGCCGAAGTCGCACTTTCGCATGCATACGTAGTGTATCTAAGTTGTTTGTAATCATTGTGAAGCGCATTGGCACCCACTAGCACTCGGTGGTTCATACCTAAAGCGTCAAAATCACCGGTAAAGTCGACATATGCAGTATCAAATGTCCATTCATCGTGGCGATCATAAGCTTTATAGCCATACGTACCACTCTTGGTTTCGTCTACTTCGCTATCTGACTCAATACGTTGTCTGTCATAGAACTGACGATTTAACCCAGTATTCACTTCCCACGACTCATTCAGGTTTGCCTTAACCTTAAAACCGTAATTGCTCACGTCGTTGTCTGTCATCGCAAATCGTTGGTCATTTACGATGTTAGGCTCAATAACTTGACCTGTTGTCACGTCGACTTTTGAACCGTTGTCGAGATCTGCGGTTTCTTGGGTACGGTCGTAATACATCGACAGCATCACATCCTGATTAATGTCATAGTCGACAAACAGGCCACCAACAAAACGTTCACTTTCAACATCAGTTCCGTCGAAACGCGTGCGCCATGATTCTTTATCTTCTTTTGACAGAATCAAACGCGCTCGCATCGTTTTATCTTCGTTTAATGCGCCACTCACGTCTGTGGTTGTACGCGTGTAGTTATTTGAACCAATATCCTGACTAACACTCACTTGCGTATCGTATGTCGGCTTTTTGGTCACCATATTCACAAGGCCACCTGGTGCAGATTGACCGTAAAGCAGACCTGCAGGTCCTTTTTGAACTTCAACTCTCTCCAGCAGTTCTACAGGTTGGCGGTAATGAGACCAATGCTGAACACCGTCACGCAAATAACTGTCACCGCTATCTAAAGGGAACCCTCGTAAGGAAAAACGTTCGCGGTTAGTTGACGTAGAGCCAGCAGTAATTGAAGAATCATTTTTAAGCACTTCACCTAAGGTGCTTGCTCGTTGCTCTTCAATTATCTGTTCATCAATCACCGAAACTTGTCCCGGAGTCTCAAGCTGAGTGGCCTCCATTTTCATTGCGGTCGAGTTACTGTCAGCTTTATAGCCAAATTCTCTTCCTTCAATCACCATGTGCTCATCAGCATTCACTACATCCGCAATCGAATGTGTAGACATCAAGGCCGAGGCGATAACCAATGCAAGTCGGCTTTTTGTAAACATTTGCTTCTCCAAATCATCTTTTAGTCAGTGGCAAGGACTGCCACATCGAAAACTTGCGAGCAAATCTATATGATAACCATTACCATTTGCATTAAATTTACAATCTTTGCATTCGTAAATTTTTTGGTTCAACACATACATTTCTAAAAAGTGCTTTCCTCCCCCGCTCATCAATAATTAAAAAATGGAGATATCATTGACGACCTCTGCTTGGATATTTCCGGTCTTAATTATTACCCCCATAAAAATGGAATATAAATCACAATCTTTTTTAATTCTCATCCATTGGTATTAATGACATCTATCACACTTATACTTGAGTGATACAAATGTATAGTTATTGTATTTTTTTTACTATTTAAGAAAATCTCAACGACCATTAAATTTGATTCATCACCATCGTATTAATGAGTCAAAAAATGATTACAGAACTAACAAACTCCAATTTAATTAAAAACGAACTTCAGGCAAATAATAAAAAAGAAGTCTTTGAAGAACTAGCCCAACTATTATTCGACAATGATCGAATTAGCAGCAAAGAAGCGTTTTTAACCGACATCCAATCACGCGAAGCAATGAGCGTCACTTCAATGGACGGCATCGCTTACCCACACGCAAAAAGCAAAGCAGTTACTGAGCCAGCAATCGCAGTTGGCGTAAAGCGCGAAGGTATCGAATACGGTGATGAAGAGGGAGTCAAACCGACCGTATTCTTCATGATTGCTTCACCAGATAACGGTGCAGATCATCATATTTATGTTCTTCAAGAATTATTCGGAAAATTTAGCGAAGAATTTATTGAAGATATTCATAACGCAAAAAACGAAAACCAAATACTAAATATTTTAATTAATTCATAAGGCGTGAATTTATGAGTACAATCACTGCTCAAGCTACTAATAATAGTAGCAATTTCAAAAAATCATTAGGCAAGATGAAAGGTCATCTTTTATTTGGAACCTCCCATATGCTCCCATTTATCGTTGCGGGGGGTGTACTGCTTGCGCTTGCGGTAATGGCATCAGGCAAAGGTGCGGTTCCTGCTGACGGTTTATTAGCTGATATTTCAAATATCGGTATTAAAGGTCTGGTGCTGTTTCCGATCATCCTTGGCGGTTTCATTGGATACTCAATTGCAGACAAACCAGCACTTGCACCAGCCATGATCTCTTCTGGCATTATGGCTGACATGGGTGGCGGCTTTCTGGGTTGTATCGTAGCAGGCTTCATCGCAGGTGGTGTGGTATTCCAGCTCAAGAAGATACCTCTCTCTGCCAACATGACAGCATTAGGCGCTTACTTTATTTATCCCCTTGTCGGAACAATAATCTCCGCGGGTATCGTACTTTGGGGGATCGGTGAGCCAATTAAGATCTTCATGGCTTCTATGAACGAATTCCTAGCTTCGATGGCCGGCGCTTCTAAAGTGGTGCTGGGTACAATTCTTGGTGGTATGACTGCATTCGATATGGGCGGCCCGATCAACAAAGTGGCGACGCTATTCGCTCAAACTCAAGTTGACACTCAACCATGGCTAATGGGCGGTGTTGGTATCGCAATCTGTACGCCTCCATTGGGTATGGCGTTAGCAACTTTCCTATTCAAGAAGAAATTCACGAAGCAAGAGCAAGAAGCAGGTAAAGCAGCTGCAATCATGGGCTCTATCGGTATCTCTGAAGGCGCTATCCCATTTGCTGCTAACGACCCTGTACGCGTTCTTCCTTCAATCGTTGCTGGTGGTATCGTTGGTTGTGTGTTTGGTTTCCTAACAAACGTTCTACTGCACGCGCCATGGGGCGGCCTAATCACAGCACCGGTATCAAGCAACATTCCAATGTACGTAGTCGGTATTGCGCTTGGCTCGCTAACTACAGCCCTAATCGTTGGCTTCTGGAAACCTATTGCTGAAGAGGAAGCTGAAGACGAGCTAGTAGAAGCAGCACCTGTACAAGCTCAGGCGGCTTCAGTTGCTGGTGAAGGCGAGTACGACATCGTCGCAGTAACGTGTTGTCCATCTGGCGTAGCGCACACATTCATGGCCGCGAAGGCCCTAGAGAAAGCGGGTGCCGCAGCTGGCATTAAGATCAAAGTCGAAACTCAAGGTCAAAACGGTATTCAGAACCGCATCACAGACCTAGACGTTGCCAACGCGAAGCTGGTTATTCTCGCTCACGATATCCAAGTAAAAGATGCTCACCGCTTTGCTAATGCGAACGTTGTTGAATGTTCAACTAAAGAAGCGATGCGTAACGCAGCGACTCTTATTGACGCTTAAACCTTAAGCTCCTCCCCTAAGAGCCCTTTCCCCCAAAGGGCTCTATTTCAAGTTTTTTAGTTTTAGTAATACCCCTGATTTTTAGAATTATATAACCCTACAACTTACAAGGCTTAAAAAATGAAATTCAAACCTTCCCTACTCGCTTGCGCTGTTCTCAGTGCTCTCGTTGGTCTAGCAGGCTGTAATGATGAAACCACCAATATCTATGACGGCACAGATACAGATAACCCTGGCGTCGACATGGATGTTCATGTTCCTGTTGACTTTGCTGATATGGATAAAACACGTTATGTGAACCCATTTATTGGCACGGGTAATCTCGGTAACACCTACCCCGGAGCGACCACACCACACGGCATGGTGCAACTATCCCCAAACAATGGGGCTAATGGTTGGGAATACATTTCAGGATATTACTACCACGACCCACGTATTGCTGGCTTTTCTCATACTCACCTTTCCGGCGCAGGTGCAGGTGACTTGAATGACATTCTAGTGATGCCGATTAATTCACGTTCTGATTACATGCTTAACGAAGGTTCGGCGACACTAAACCTTGAAGCCTCGCGCTTCCAACATCGTGACGAGCAAGCCACCGCTGGCTACTACAAAGTAGAATTATTAGATTACGACATCAAAGCTGAGCTCACCGCGTCGGATCGTGTTGGCGTGCACCGCTACACCTTTCCTCGTGACGAGAAGTCAGAAATCATCGTCAACACAGGCTTTAAAATTAACTGGGATTACACCTCAGATTCTTACTTGAAATGGGATAAAAAACATAATCGCTTAGAAGGACATCGTTTCTCTGATGGTTGGGCCCCTAGTCAAAAAGAATTCTTCGTCATGGAATTTGACCAGCCAATCAAAAACGTCCGCTTTGCCTATTACGATAAAGATGAAGGTCGTTACATGAATGTGCCTGAAGGCATCACTGAAATTGGTAACGAGACACGCGGCAAATACCAGTATGCACGTGCATACGTTGAGTTTGACACAGCTAAAGAAGGCTTAACCGTTGAAGCAAAACTCGCATTATCCAACGTAGAAATTGGCCGCAATGGCAAGTCCGGTGCTTCTCTTAACATGACGGAAGTTGCTGACATGAACTTCGACCAAGTTCGCGAAGCCGCAACAAAAAAATGGGAAGATGAGTTGGGCAAAGTCGAAGTCTCTGGCGACGAAGATTACAAACAAACCTTCTACACCGCGATGTACCACTCCTACCTAGGCCAAACCATTCACTCAGATTTAGATGGCCGCTACCGCCAAGTTCACCAAGGTCGCAACGCTTACCCTGATGGCAACACCCCTTGGGGTGAAAAGATTGACACCTTAAAAGAGTCAATTCGTACCGCTGATGCCAACAAAGACGGCAAAGCAGATTTTACTCGTTACGACACCTTCTCACTGTGGGATACCTATCGCGCAGTTCAACCGCTGTCTTCGATTCTTGAGTCAGATCGCCTAGCCGATGTGGTGCTTTCTATGCTGTCTTATGCCGAAGAAGAATGGGTGGATGACAAAGGTAACGTGCGCAAAGGTCGCCTACCTGAGTGGACATTCAAGGGCAACGAAACGGGCATGATGATGGGGATGCATTCTACATCGGTAATTCATGATGTACTTTCAAAAGGCTCATTAGAAAAACGAATGATCGAGTTAGGTTTCACTGAATCTGACCAACAAAATGTCAAAGAACGCTTAGTCGAAGCCATGATCACCGACGCTCGTTCAGCTACCAGTCAAGGTGTAGCATGGATTAAAGAGTACGAAGAACAAGGTTATGTGCCAGCACAATTACATGACACTCCCCCCGACTCTTATGGCGCTCACTCACCATTTAAAGATTCTTGGACAGCCTCTTACTCACTGGAATACTCAATGAATGACTGGGCTATTGCACAATCCATCAAAGAAGTCTTTGGTGAAGACGATCCACGCTACACCGAGTTTGCTGATCGCTCTAAAAACTGGCAAGCACAATTCGATTTTGGCGGTAAGCAATACCAAGGTTGGTTTAAAGCGCGCGACTACAACGGTGAATTCATCGATGCCGATTGGGTCGACCCAGTCACAGGTCGCGCCGTTGGCAAAGACTGGCGACCAGATATGTTCAACTGGTCATTCTCTGAGTCTAACGGCTGGCAATACTCGTTTAGTGTTCAGCACGACATTCATGGTTTGATTGACCTGATGACGCGCTTCGACAAGAAACAAAACCCTGAAGCTAAGCGCGGTGACTTGTTCGCAGCTCGCTTGGATGAGTACTGGTCGACATACCCAGATCGCAACGCAGGCGACAACCAATTCCCAGTGTTCAACACAGGTAACGTTGGTCAACACGTTCAAGGTAACGAACCGGATATCCACGTGCCGTATTTGTACAACTACGTGGGTCAACCATGGAAAGGTCAGGCTGCCATCGCCGCGGCAACTAACGTTTGCTACAAGAACACGGCTGACGGCATCTGTGGTAATGACGACTTCGGCACGCTCTCTGCGTGGTTCGTGTTCCGCGCGCTTGGCTTCTTCCCGGTAAACGCCTCTTCTGGCATCTATGAAATCGGTACGCCGCTGTTTGAAAGTGCGTCTATCGATGTCGGCAACAACCAGAAGTTCACAATCACAGCGAAGAACGTCAGCCGAGAAAACATCTTCATTCAATCGGCTCGCTTCAACGGTAAAGATTTTAATCGCACCTATCTAACCCATGAAGAAATCATGTATGGCGGCGAATTGGAATTTGTCATGGGCGATAAGCCAAATCAACGTTGGGGTTCATTAGAACAAGATCTTCCCCCTGCGCAAGGCATCGGCCAATTCCAGCACGAACACGAGATGCCAGCAGATTCTCGCTAATCCCAATTTTTACCACCTAGCCGGGGGATGCATCCCCCGGCATCCCTACAAGCAATCTTTATAAACGCTCTTTGTAAGCAAATAACAACAAAACGGTATGAACATGTTTAAACGTAATCTTATCTCTTTGGCTATCCTAGTTGGTCTGACGGGTGGCTTGGCTGGCTGTAACAACGACTCTTCCTCTTCACTACCGGGCGAGCCAGTTGTTGATCTCGCGGTGTTAAAGTACGTCGATCCAATGATCGGCACAGCAGCTTCTGGTCATACATTCCCGGGCGCAACGGTACCGGCAGGTATGGTTCAACTGTCTCCAGATACCTTCATCGGCTCTAACACTGATCACGAATCAGGGCTTAACCCTTGGCACTCTGCTTCTGGCTATTGGGATTCATCCAACTACGCAACTGGCGAAGTGGTTAACACTGACGTTCCGCTGTACGGCTTCTCCCATACTCACCTTTCAGGTACAGGCGCAACGGACCTAGGTGACATCTTGGTTCTGCCATACGCAGACATGGCGGACACGCAGCTGAACTCGTTCGACAAAGCCAATGAAGAAGCAAGCGCGGGCTACTACAAAAGCAAGCTAAACCAAGGCCAAATCGAAGTAGAACTGAGCGCAACCAAACGCGTTGGTTTGCACAAATACACCTTTACTGATGGAGCGGACCGCAACGTGAAGTTCGATTTGGGTCATACCCTAATGAACAACAACGGCAAGTCTTTGAAGAACAAAGTAGAAGTGGTGGACGAATACACCATTCGCGGTCGTAAAACATCAACAGGCTGGTTCCAAGGGCAAGATCACCAAGGTCAGGACATCTTCTTCTACGCGAAATTCAACCAACCAATCGCGAAAGCACTGTTGGGCGAACAAGATCTAGAGCCAACGCGCGAAATGCGTAATGGTGCGGTTTACTCAGGCGATGATCTGACCGCTTACCTAAACTTCGGCACAGGCGAAGAGCCAATTGAAATCCGCGTGGGTATCTCTCCTGTTAACTGGCAAGGCGCACAGAAAAACTTAGAAGCGGAAGCGCCAAGTTTCGACCTAGCACAAGTGAAAGAAGACGCGGAATACGCGTGGGCTGAGAAACTAGCAAAAATCAAAGTTGAAGGCGGCACAGACGCAGAGAAAACCAACTTCTACACTGGCATGTACCACATGATGATCGCACCAATCGAGTTCTACGATGTGGACGGTCAATACGTCGATATGCTTGGCACAGTGCGCACACTGAAAGATGGCGACACACCAAACTACTCGATTTACTCAACGTGGGATACGTTCCGCGCCGTTCACCCAATGTGGACCATCATCGACCCAGACCAAGCAACGCTATACGTCAAAGACTTGATTCGTAAATCCAACGACGAGTTTGGCCTATTACCGAAATGGGAAGGTCACGGCTCAGAAACAGGCACCATGATCGGCTACCCGTCGGCAGCGATTCTGGGCGATGCCGTAACCAAAGGCTTGATTGATGCAGAGCAGGGTTACAAAGCATCCGTCAAATCCGCACATTACACACCGCATGAATACCCACAAATTCATGACGACATCCTAAGCTCACTCATGGCAGGTCAGTTGAACTACCACGAGAAAGAACAGTGTGTTCGTTACCCGAACTGGAACTCAGTGTCGTACTCGTTGGAATTCTCATTCTACGATTGGACGATCGCAGAAATGGCAAAAGCCGCTGGCGATATGGACGCGTATGAAGAGTTCAAAGCTCGTTCTTACAACTCTTTGAAACACTGGGATGCAGAAGCAGGTAACGCAGACGGCACGGGCTTCTTCGTACCAACAGAACTGAAAGAAGGCGACCCATGTGCGCTGAAATACGCTTCAACTGATTTCGACCCTTACAAGTCTGACGCGTTCTACTACACAGAAGGTAACGCGTGGCAATGGCAATGGGCGTTCATGCAAGACTTAGACAAGCTGACTGAAATCATGGGCGGCACGCAAGGTCTGAACGACAAGCTGAACAACCTATTTACTGCCGATCCAAATGGCGGCGAAGCGCACCAAGACATGACAGGCTACATCGGTCAGTACATTCACGGTAACGAACCTTCGCACCACGTCATCTACTTGTACAACCGTACAGAAGAGTCTTACAAGGCGCAGGAATACCTAGACCAAGTTTACGACCAATTCTACAAACCGACACCAGACGGCATCATCGGTAACGAAGACGTAGGTCAAATGTCGGCGTGGTACTTGATGTCAGCACTAGGCTTCTACCAAATCTCGCCAACCGATCCAACCTACAGCATCGGTCGTCCAATCTTCGACAAAGCGACAGTAGACATTGGCTCTGGCACCTTCACGGTAACGGCTGAAAACAACGGTCCAGACAACATGTACATCAAAGAAGTGACCATCAACGGCAAGCCTCTGGATGTGTACAACACCTTCCAGCACAGCGAATTCAAAGCAGGCGGCGAACTGCACTTCGTGATGACAGCTGACAAGTCTGAAGCAATGCAAGCCAACCTAGGCGAATAATGATTTTGAGGGGACCTCGTGTCCCCTTTTCTCGTGGAATAAAAACAATGAAACTAAAAAGAACCCTACTCTCTACCGCAGTGTTAACCGCCATGCTTGGTCTTGCTGGTTGTGGCAGCGACTCTGATCCAGAAACTCCGGTGATCTCTACCCCTACTTTGGAATTCGTTGATACCTTGATCGGCACTAAAGGTCTTGGCAACGTTAACCCTTCTCCAGTCATGCCAGAAGGTATGATTCAACCGTCCCCAGATAACTTCGATCCAAACGGTTGGAATGGTCAAGGCTCGCCTGTTGAATACGATCCTGTGCACAGCCTGCTTTCTGGCTTCTCAATGACCCACATCTCTGGCGCAGGTAAAGGCGATTTAAACGACTTCGCCTTCTTGCCATACACAGGTTTCAATACTGATGCCGTGACCATGGATAAAAGCTCGGAAGTGGCAGAGGTTGGTTACTACTCAGTTGACCTTGTAGAAACTGGCGTAAAAGCCGAGCTTTCAGCAACCGACCGCGTAGCGTTCCAACGTTACACCTTCAAGCCGGGTGAAGATCGTAAAGTGCGTATCGACCTGCAACACGAACTGTTGGAACAATACGGCAACCACTCTCGCAGCATCTACTACAAACGCGTTAACGACACCACAGTCGTAGGCGCACGTACCTCAAACGAATGGGGTCAATGGCAAACTGTCTTCTTCGCGGCAGAATTCTCTGATCCAATCATTGAAGAGAACCTGTACACCAAGCTGGCTTCTGAAAGCAAATTGACTCCAACTGACGCTACTGAAGTCGGCTTGGAAGATTACCGCGGCTACGCAGAGCACAAACCAATGCCGGGCGAACCAGAACCTGACCCAGAACGTTTGGCAAAACGCGCAAACGATGTCCTGACTCATTTAAACTTTGGCAAGAGCGATGAACCATTGGTAGTCAAGGTAGCGATTTCTGGCACTGGCGTCGACGGCGCACTGAAAAACCTAGAAGCAGACACTAACGGCTGGGATTTCGACAACGTCGTACAACAAAACCGCGTGGCTTGGGAAAACATCCTTGGCGAGTTTGAACTGGAAGGCGGCAACAAAGCCGACAAAACCATGTTCTACACCTCGCTCTACCGTACGTTCGTTGCCCCATTCCTATACCAAGACGTAGATGGCAGATACCGTGGCATGGATGGCAAAGTGCACCAAGCAGAAGATGGCTTAGTCAACTACTCGGTGTACTCAATGTGGGATACCTTCCGCGCCGCACACCCACTGAAAACCATCATCGATAAAGACCGCGCGATTGAACACGCACGCGATCTATTGAACAAATACCAAACGGGCGGCGTGCTGCCAAAATGGGAACTGCACTCGGATTACACCGGTGAAATGGTCGGTCATCCTGCGGTCTCGGTTATTGCCGATATCATGGTCAAACACCCAGAAGCCTTTACTGCTGCTGAGTTTGATTTGGCGTTGAAAGCCGCTGACGAAACGGTCAACTTTAACCTTGATAAAACTGAAAGCTGGGTGCCTTACCAAGACGCTTGGAATGGTGACAAACGCTTCACGGTCATGACTCGTCACAACGACTACCAACAAGACGTCGGCTTTATTCCAGCCAACACCAAATGGGCGCCGGATTCTGGTGACAAACCGGGTTACGTAGAAGGCTTAAAAGTCGATAAATACGACGAGCTCGTGAACGAGTCGGTGTCTTACGGTCTTGAGAACGCATACTACGACTGGTGTATCGCCCAGATCGCTAAACTTGCTGGCAACGACCAACAGTACGACCGCTACATGGCACGTTCTGAATCGTTCAAGAACTACTTCGATTACAACCCAGAACAATACGGCAAACTGCAAGACACCAAAGGCAACGCATTGGGTGCAACGGGCTTTATGCGTCCGGCTTACATGAACAGCGGCAGCAAAGTTTGGGCAAATAACCTGAAAGCCGAATGTTTGGACGGCAACATGGCGCTGTCTATCCCAGACGGTATGGACTACAACGCGTGTAAAGACCGCAAAGCACTCAACGAAAGTGACGTGTTCTGGCCTTACCGCGCCGAGCACCGAGGTGAAGATTTTACCGAAGGCAACACATGGCAATGGACATGGTTTGCACCGCACAACTTGAACGGTCTGGCTAACGTGATGGGTGGCGAGCACATCGACCGTACTGACTTCTCTCTTCCTGAAGACGTAACCGAACAAGGCAAAGCGGCATTCTTAGCCAACTTGAATGCGCTGTTTAATGCGGACTCCAACGCCGATACGAGCCAATCACACGATATGTCGGGCTACATCGGTCAGTTCGTGATGGGTAACGAGCCAGATCATCACGTGCCTTACCTCTACAACTGGACGGCAGAGCCTTGGAAGACACAAGAAATCGTCGACCAAGCGATGAACGAGTTCTACCACCCAACGCATGAAGGCCTGATCGGTAACGAAGACGTCGGTCAGATGTCGGCGTGGTATGTGATGTCTGCATTGGGCTTCTACCAAGTCACACCGGGCGAAGCAAGTTACACCATCGGTCGTCCTCTGTTCGACAAAGCCGTGATTCCAGTCGCGGACGGTAAATTCACCATCACCTCAGAAAATAACAGCCAAGAGAGCATCTACGTTAAGTCGGTGACCATCAACGGCAAACAATTGAGTGACAACTTCAGCTTCGCGCACAGCGATTTGAAAGACGGTGGTGAACTGCATTTCGTTATGACTTCAGACAAATCTGAAGCGATGAAAGCACAGTAACCGATACCTATCCAAATAACGAAAGGGGGCATCTAGCCCCCTAAAAAACTTCACTTCAGTGGAACCATAAAAATGAAACTAAAAAGAACCCTTATCTCTACCGCTATACTCGCTTCCATGTTTGGTCTTGCTGGTTGTAACAGTGATGACGACAACAGCAAATCTGGTACTCCTTCCCTCGACACCACGCTAACCCAATACGTCAACCCATTGATTGGTACGGGCGCAGATGGTCACACCTTCCCAGGGGCGGTTGTGCCTTACGGTTTGGTACAACTTTCTCCTGATACCGAAATGGAAGGCTGGGGCTCTGCTGCCGGTTACTTCGACCACGGCAAGCTGACTGAAATCCCGGTGTATGGCTTCTCCCACACCCACCTTTCAGGCACAGGCATTACCGACCTTGGTGATATCTTAGTTCTGCCTTTCACCAAGAAAGAAAACGCCGTTTTCAATACCTTCGATAAAGACAACGAAACGGCAGAAGCGGGCTACTACGCGGTTGAACTGAACAAAGGCGAAATCAAAGCCGAGCTAACTGCCACGCAACGTGTTGGCTTCCACCGCTACACCTTCAAAGAAGGCACCACGCCACACATCAAATTCGATTTAGACCACACTCTCAACAAAGGTCACTTCAACAACCGCACCATGAAGGGCGATTTGGAGTTTATCGACGCTTACACCATTCGCGGTTTACGTAGCTCGAACGGTTGGGCGAACAACCAACACGTCTACTTCTACGCCACCTTCAACCAACCTATCGTCAAAGCCATTGCTCTAGTTGACGGCGCAGAAACGGAAATCGATGTAAACAACGACAACATCGACGCAGTGAAAACCATCGCTTACCTAGAATTCGCACCGTCATCAACACCGTTAGAAATCCAAGTAGGCTTGTCACCAACAGGTACAGAAGGTGCAGAGAAAAACCTAGAAGCAGAAGCGAAAGACGTGTCATTTGATACTGCGCGCGCTCAAGCCAACGACGCATGGCACCAAGAGCTTAGCCGCATGATGGTATCTGGCGGCACGGAAGATCAGAAAGAGATCTTCTACACCGCGCTTTACCACGCTTCTATCGCACCAATGATTTTCCAAGATGTCGACGGTCAATACCCAGCGATGCGTACTCGTATTCAAAAAGACGCGGGCGACACACCAAACTACTCTGTGTACTCCATGTGGGATACTTTCCGTGCAGCGCATCCACTGAAAACCATCATCGATCCGGAACGTGCCGAAGAGTTTGCCAACGACCTGATTCGTAAATACGAAGACGGTGGCATCTTGCCGAAATGGGAACTGCACAGCCATTACACGGGCACTATGATCGGCTTCCCTGCGGTTTCTATCATTGCTGACGCGATGGCGAAAGGCTTAGACATCGACCCACAACTGGCCAAAGAAGCGGCTGAGTTTACGGTGCGTTACCACGAGGCATCTGAATTCCCTGATTGGACGGAAGACAACAACATCGGCGCAGCAAACGTTGTGCAAGTGAAAGTGTACGAAGAAAACGGCTTTGTTCATCACGGTTACTGGAACAGTGCGTCTTACACGCTTGAGTTTGCATATGGTGACTGGGCAATGGCCGAAATCGCACGCATGGCTGGCGATGTAAAACTGCAAGAAGAGTTTATGGCTCGTGCCGACAACTGGCTTAACCATTGGGATGCAGAGACGGGCTTTTTACGCCCGAAAAACCACCCGCTGAGCTCATCACCAAACAAACCGCCTTTGGAGTTCAACCAACCGATTGATGAAGAGCGTTTGGATGAGTGTGAAATGGTTGAATGGCCTGAAGGCTCAGGTGTGATGAAAGAGAAATGCCCACTGCTACCATTCGACCCTTACTACGTGGACGAGTTTGCCTACACCGAAGGGAACGCGTGGCAATGGAAGTTCCAACCAATGCACGATTTCAATCGCCTGAAACAAGAAATCTACCAAGCAGACTTGGCGCAAGGCAAAGACACCACGCCAGAGAAAGCCTTCCGTGAAGACTTGGACGAGCTATTTAATGCGCGTTCTTCAAACACAGGTGAAGAGCTGCCAGACCTAACGGGTTACATCGGTCAGTACATGCACGGGAACGAACCATCGCACCACATTCCTTACCTATACGCGCTAACGGATGAGCCATGGAAAGCGCAAGAGTACCTAGACCGCATCATGTCAGAGATGTACACCAGCGAGCCAACCGGTTTGATTGGTAACGAAGACGTGGGTCAGATGAGCTCTTGGTACTTGATGTCAGCAATGGGCTTCTACCAAGTGACGCCTGCGGATCCGGTGTACACCATCGGTCGCCCTATGTTTGATGAAATCACCATTCCAGTGGAAGGCGGCGAGTTCACAGTCATCGCAGACAACAACAGCCCACACAACAAGTACGTGAAGTCCGTAACCATCAACGGCAAACCGCTGGATGCCAACTTCACCTTCAAGCACAGCGAAATCAAAGCGGGCGGCGAGCTTCACTTCGTCATGACGGGTGACAAGCAAGAAGCGCTTCAAGCTCAGTAACGTTTTATGTAATTCGTGTTTAGAGAATAAGCAGATAGATTAACTCAGTGGCAGGAAGTGACGCGCTTCCTGCCTAAGGAATCAAGATTATGAACTTTACGAAAACCGCTATCGCCACCGCAATGATTGCAAGTGTTATTGGTTTGGCTGGCTGCAACGATGACGACGATAACACCTCACCAAGCGTCGATACTTCCAATCTAAAATACGTCGACCCATTCATTGGAACAGGCTTTAACGGACACACCTTCCCGGGTCCGGTTGTGCCAGAAGGCATGGTGCAACTTTCTCCAGATACCGAACTGATCGGCTGGCACTCTTCATCAGGTTACCACTTCGATAAAAAGACCCTATTTGGCTTCTCCCACACTCACCTTTCTGGCACGGGTATGGGTGGCTTAGGTGACATTCTGTTCCTGCCGTTTACCGAAGATAAAGCCAAATACATCGAAGATAGCGACGACTATCGCGAAGCGATTTCGGTCAAGATGGACAAAACCTCAGAAGTGGCAGAAGCGGGCTACTACTCTGTGAAGATTGCAGAGAATGGTATCAAAGCTGAGCTTACGGCATCTGAACATGTCGGCTTCCACCGCTACACCTACCCACAAGGTCAACCACAACGTTTGAAGATAGACCTCAACTCCATCCTAAACAGTGACTGGGGTTCGACCTCTCTGCGCAACAAACTGACGGTGAGCGAAGACGGTCATACCATCACAGGTGAGCGCGACGCAGCGCACTTCTCTGGTTGGGCGAAGAACCAAAAAATCTTCTTTTATGCGACTTTCGATAAGAAGATCAAAGACGTCTACATCCTTGCCAATGGTAAGCCGGTAGATGGCCTAACGGCAGAGCACGTTTCTGAATTGATTTACGATGATGAAGGCAATGCCATCAAACGTGTCAAAGGAGACGTCACTGCTTACATCGAATTTGAAGATGAAGATTCACAAGAGTTGAACGCGCAAGTGGCGTTGTCTGCGGTTGACCCACAAGGCGCAGAAAACAACTACGATGCCGAAGCAAATGTCTCTTTCGATACTGCTCGCAACAACGCACGCGAGAAATGGGCAAAAGCGCTCAACTTCTCTATCGAAGGGGGCACAGAAAATCAGAAAGAGATCTTCTATACCGCGCTTTACCACACCAAGATTGCACCTATGGTACATCAAGACGTGGATGGTCGATTCCGTGGCATGGGAAAAGGCTCAATTCGTGAAGGTGAAGGGGAATATTCCATCGCTTACGGTCAGGCGACAGAAGAGCAGCCAAACTTCTCGGTTTACTCTCTATGGGATACCCAACGTGCGTTGCACCCACTAAAAACCATCACGGAACCAACCCGCGCGGTTCAGTACGCGAAGAACCTAGTTCAGAAGTACACTGAAAGCGGTTTGCTGCCGAAGTGGGAACACTTAGGTGACGAGACAGGCACCATGGTTGGCTACCCAGCTGTAACGGTGATTGCGGATGCGATGACCAAGTTCCCAGAAGAGTTTACTCAACAAGAGAAAGAGCTGGCGCTGAAAGCCGCGATCGACTCTTCGACTTACGAGAACTACCCTGCACTGCAAGCCGATTGGGATCAAGGCGTATTGGATCGCACTTTAACCAAGCACATTGATTACATTGAGAAAAACGGCTTCACGCCAGCCATCCAACGTGTCGATGGTGAACCAGTATTTGAAGACTACACGGTTGAGTCTGTTTCTTACGGTCTGGAAAACGCGTTCTACGATTGGGCTATCGCACAAATTGCCAAAGCAGCCGGTGATACCCAAGCGGAAGAGCAATACCTTGAACGCTCAAAAGGCTACAAAAAGTACTTCGATTACAACCCAACGGAATACGCAAAGCATGGTGTGACGGGCTTTATGCGCCCGGTGATGATTGATGAAACCTTCATGACGCCATTCGACCCATACGGTACAGAGCATGAAACAGGCAACTACACCGAAGGTAACGCGTGGCAGTGGACTTGGTTTGTGCCGCATGACATCGCGGGCTTAAAAACCATCATGGGTGGCGATGCTGAGTTCCAGAAAAACCTAGAAGCGACCTTCTCCGCAGAAAGCCAAGGTACAGAAACAGCAGATATGTCTGGTTTGATTGGTCAAGTTGCGTTTGGTAACGAGCCTTCACACCACATCCCTTACCTATTCAACTGGACTGCTGAACCATGGAAGACGCAACAAGTTGTCGACCACATTCTTGATGACATGTATTTCGCTGCGCCAGAGGGCATAGTTGGTAACGAAGACGTGGGCGCAATGTCCGCTTGGTATGTAATGTCAGCATTGGGCATCTACCAAGTCAACGCGGCAGAGCCTATCTACACTGTGGGCCGCCCACTGTTCGACAAAGCGGTGATTCCGGTGAAAGGCGGCACGTTCACCATCACCACAGAGAACAACACCGATGACAACATGTACATCAAATCTGTCACCATCAATGGCAAGGCTTTGGATAACGGTTTCTTCTTCGACCATTCAGAGTTCAAACCGGGTGGTGAGTTGCACTTCGTGATGACAGGCGATCAAGCTGAAGCGATGAAAGCACCTCAATAAGCCTCTATTGCTCTTCCCTCTTCAAAGGTCAGTTCGCAAGAGCTGACCTTTGTTTTTATTCTATGACTTCTATTTGGTAAACCACGCCAGTTGTTCATGCAGTTTTGTCACACTACCAACCACAATCAACGCAGGGCTCACCGCATTTTTTGCCATATCGGGTAATTCAGCTAATTGACCACGTAAAACACGCTGCTCTGTTCGGGTGCCATTTTCGATGATCGCGCAGTCCATCTCACTGGATAGGCCATTTTCTATTAGTTTTTGTGCAATATGACCGCTCTGTTTCAAACCCATATAAAACACCAGCGTGTTATTGGATTGCGCTAATGAGGGCCAATGAATCTCGGTGCCATCTTTTTGTATATGACCAGTAATAAACTGAACACTCTGCGCATGATCGCGGTGCGTCAATGGGATCCCCGCATAAGCAGTTGCTCCCGCAGCGGCAGTGATGCCGGGTACGACTTCGTAAGCCACATCATTCTTAGCCAATTCTTCGAGCTCTTCGCCGCCTCGACCAAAAATAAATGAGTCGCCTCCTTTCAGGCGAACCACACGCTTTCCTTCTTGTGCCTTATCAACCAAAATCTGGTTGATTTGTTCTTGCGGCACGCAGTGAAAATCGAGCTTCTTTCCAACATAAATCAGTTCTGCTTTGTCATTAGCTAAGGCCAAAATGTCTGCTGATACTAAGCGATCATAAACCACCACATCCGCTTGCTGGATAACGCGATGACCTTTCACCGTAAGCAAGTCTGGGTCGCCCGGCCCTGCTCCGACAAGCGATACAAAACCTTTGTGGATTGAAGAGAGGTGATTGGTAGTCATAATAAAGCCCATCAAAAAATCTAAATATAAAGAGTAGAACTCACGTCTTGCTTGGACGGGTGACTACTGTTTATAGCCAGATAATACCCATTGTTGATTTAGGTTTCGGATTGAAAGAGCCCCCACCCGAATGGCAGGGGCCAATGAGATTATTTTGCTAATGCAGGTTCTGCGTTCACTTCTTCTTCATTGCTAAGAGAAGGTGCTGTTTTCGCATGCGTTAGGTACAGTGGGATTGCTGTAAACAATAGACCACCCACAATGTTACCTAGAATGGTAGGGATAAGGTTGAAGTTCAACCATGTAGCGATACCAAAATCCGCACCTAAAATCATGCCCAGTGGGAATAGGAACATGTTTACAACGGTGTGCTCGAACACCAAAGCAAAGAAGATGAAGATTGGGAACCACATCATGGCAACTTTGCCCGGTACTGTGCGTGCTGTCATGTTACCAATCACACCTAAACACACCATTAGGTTACAGAAAATACCGCGCACGAAACAAGTGATCCATCCGTCCATTCCCATGTTTTCAAAACCAACAGTACGTGCAGTTGAAACCGCAATAAATTTGTTCACTACTGCGTTTGGCTCTAGTGAGAAATTACCAGTTAGAGATACGGCAACAAGGAAAGCAACGATAAGCGAGCCAATCAAGTTACCTAAACCAACCAAACCCCAGCAACGTAGGATACGTCCCCAAGTGATGCCTGGACGGTTATCAAATTTCGCCAGTGGCGCTAGGCCAAATACGCCAGTCACTAAGTCGTAACCCATGATACTAAGAATGACAAATCCCACTGGGAAGACTAACGCACCCACAACACCAACACCGGTTTGCACGATCGTTGTGATCGCAACTACCACTGCTAATGAGAGGATGATACCTGCCATTGTGCCGCGCAAAATTAAATCACGGGTACTTGTTTTTGTTTTCGCCTCACCAACATCGATCATGGTTTGTACGAATTCAGCAGGTTTTAATGCAGAAGACATATCTACGTCCTTATTCAAAAATGAAAGTTAAAAATTGAAATTGAATAGACAAAGGCTCCCTGCACTTTCCCTTCTTCTCCCTACAAAAATCCAGTTCGGAGCAAGAAGCCTTTTAGCTATTAAATCTCAATCAAAGTGATGTTCACCGTTAGCCAGAGATCTCAACCACACCTTTGGTCACTTTGGTTTTAAACGCTTTCACGCTAAAACTTTCGTCTTCCATGCAAACCCCAGTTTTGAGGTTAAAGCGTTGTTTTTTTAGTGGACTAGCAACCCATAGTTCATCACTGTGCTCAACAATTAAGCCACGAGAAAGCACATTGGACTGGTAGAACGGGTCCATGTTGCTGATTGCCAATACTTCTTCTGCTTTTGTAGGGCGGAAGATGGCAACTTGCTCACCGTCAACTAACGCACATACGCCAGTTCCCGGGATGATGTCTTCGATGTTACATATTTTGGTAAATGCCATGATGCGTCTCCCTTAAACCGTCTCAACGTGAATGATGTCGCCCTGATGCTTTTCTGTAATCGCATCAGAATGTTTTTCTGTGTATGTCGCAGGGCGATGCTGGGCACGCTCTTGAACGAATACAACATTGTCGTCACGTTTTTCTGAGTTAACGAAGTGCGCAAAACGCTTGAGCTGAGATTCATCATTGATGGTATCAGTCCATTCACAACGGTACTCTTCAACCAACTTCGCCACATCAGCTTCCAGTTGTTCGTTGATGCCTAACTTGTCTTCAACAATGACTTCACGTAGGTAATCAACACCACCTTCGAGGTTTTCCATCCAAACAGAGGTACGTTGTAGCGGCGCTGCAGTACGGATGTAGAACATCATGAAACGGTCGATGTATTTGATGAGTGTTTCTTGGTCTAAATCACTAGCAAGCAAATCAGCGTGACGTGGTTTCATGCCGCCGTTACCACAGACGTACATGTTCCAGCCCGCATCTGTTGCGATGATGCCGAGATCTTTACCTTGTGCTTCAGCACATTCACGAGTACAACCAGACACACCAAACTTCATCTTATGCGGTGTACGGATGCCCTTGTAGCGGTTCTCGATCATCACGCCTAAGCCAACTGAATCTTGAACGCCGTAACGACACCATGTTGACCCAACACAGGTTTTCGCCATACGCAATGCTTTTGCGTAGGCTTGGCCCGTTTCGTAACCTGCTGCGATCAGCTTTTTCCAAATTTCTGGTAGGTCATCTTTCTGCGCACCAAATAGACCAATACGCTGAGCTCCAGTTACCTTGGTGTATAACTTGTATTCAGCTGCAACTTCTGCCAACACTTTCAGTGCTTGTGGCGTTACTTCACCACCCGCCATACGAGGGATCACAGAATACGTGCCGTCTTTTTGCATGTTCCCGAGGAAGTTGTCATTGGTATCATGCAGCTTAACCAGCTCAGGTTTTAGAATGTGCTCACCCCAGCAAGACGCTAAGATTGAACCTGCCAGAGGTTTACACACTTCACAGCCGTAACCTGTGCCGTACTTCTCGAGTAGTTCTTCAAAGCTTTTGATTTCTTCGATACGAATTAGGTGGAACAGCTCTTGGCGAGAATAAGCAAAGTGCTCACAAACATCGTTTTTCACTTCCACGCCAGCTTTAGCGAGCTCGGCATTAAGCACAGATGTCACCAGAGGAATACAACCGCCACACCCTGTGCCTGCGCCTGTTACCGCTTTGATATCTCCAATCGTGTGGTGACCTTCAGCAACGGCTTGAGCAATCTTGCCTTTTGTTACATCAAAACAAGAACAGATCACTGCTGATTCAGGAAGTGAATCCGCGCCAAGTGTTGGTTTCTCAGCACCAGCGTGAGCAGGTAGGATCAATGTATCCGGATGTTCTGGCAATTCAATTTCATTCAACATCAGTTGAAGCAAGTCACCGTAGTCCGATGTATCGCCAACCATTACCGCACCAAGCAGTGTTTTGTTGTCTTCAGAGACAATCAAACGCTTGTAAACTTCTTGCTCTTCGTTCTGGTAAACATAGCTCTTACAGCCCGGTGTACGACCGTTTGCATCACCAATCGAACCCACTTTTACGCCAAGTAACTTCAGCTTGGCAGACATGTCTGCACCTTCAAATGTGCTTTCATTACCGACCAAGTGGTCAACGGCAACTGTCGCCATCTTGTAACCCGGTGCAACCAAACCGTAGAACGTATTATTCCAAGACGCGCATTCACCAATCGCGTAGATATTTTTGTCCGTCGTTTGGCAGTTATCGTTAATTTCAATACCACCACGCGGTGCAATGCCCAGTCCCATTTGGCGAGCAAGCTTGTCTTGCGGACGAATACCAGCAGAGAAAACAATAAAGTCGGTTTCCAGCTCAGTCCCATCAGCAAAGCGCATCACGTTACGTGCATTTTTGCCTTCTGGTGCAATTTCTAATGTGTTTTTGCTGGTGTGAACTTTCACGCCCATGCTTTCAATTTTTTGACGAAGCTGATTACCACCCGCTTGGTCAAGCTGCTCTGCCATAAGTTTTGGGGCAAACTCAACCACATGGGTTTCAACACCAAGCGCTTTCAATGCACCAGCTGCTTCAAGACCAAGCAAACCACCGCCAATTACCACACCGACTTTACTCTTCTTCGCACATGCTTCGATGGCTTTCAGATCTTCAATCGTGCGGTAAACAAAACAGTCTTTGCTTTCACGCCCTTTAATTGGAGGAACAAATGGGAATGAGCCCGTTGCCATGATCAGCGTATCGTATTGGATCTCGCGACCAGTACTAGAATGCACAATGCGTTTTTCACGGTTGACGTTAATGGCACGTTCGCCAATTAACATGTTCACACCATGTTTTTCGTAGAAGCCTTCTTTAACTAGAGATAACTCGTCCGCTGTGTGGTGAGAAAAGTAAGAAGAAAGGTGGACACGGTCGTAAGCAACACGTGGTTCTTCACAGAAAACAGTGATCTCATACTGAGAGGCATCTGTCTTCTCAACTAGGTCTTCGATATAACGGTGTCCTACCATACCGTTACCGATAACGACCAGCTTCAACTTGCTCATAATACTTCCTAAGGGTTAGGTTCTTTATCTGAGCGCATTGTTAATTATGAAAGAAAATGAAGAAATGATGTAAATCAATTACAAAATAGAACTACCCTAAAGGGGTAGAAGATGAATAAAGGTCACAAAATATACAAACCTCAATGAGTTGCGACACAGTTAACGAAAAGAGGTTACCCATTGCATGGTTTGAGTCATGAAACCTAATACTAATTGTGTAAAAATATTACACAGATAGAAAAATCTTGTTACGCAATCGGAAAATGTAGCGTGATGACTAATCCACCCTCTTGACGGTTCGCCGCAGAGACAGCCCCATTCATAATGCTCATCGACTCCTTCACAATCGCAAGCCCGAGCCCATAACCTCCCGATTGCTTGTCACGCGCAGATTCCAACCGAGTAAAAGGATTGAAGACACTTTCAAGACTGGCTTCATCAATACCAGAGCCGTTATCACTGATTTCAAGTAACAGCCATTTTTGACCTTGGTTTTCTATTTGACGGATTGAAACATCAATTTGCGCGGCTTCACCTGCATATTTGATCGCATTGCTGATTAAGTTTTGCAGCACACGTTGTAATAAGCGCTCGTCCACCAAAATTTGTGGCACATGATCCGAGCCATGAAATGTAATGCTCTGTTTATCCCCTTTTGGTAATGCACATAGGGGTAATTGCTGCTTGACGGACTCTTGTAAGTCGACCATCACAAATTGCGCTTCATAGCGTGCATTCTCAAGTCGGCTGAACTCAAGAATTTCTGTCACTAAGGTTTCCATCTGATCGACTTCTCGTTCAACTCTGTCCAATAGATGAAAATGGGTTGAATCCGTCTGCTTACGTAGCAGATGTAACGCGAGATTCTGCCTAGCGAGTGGCGTTCTTAGTTCATGAGACACGTCACGTATCAGTTGTCGCTGTTTTTGTGCCAAGTTATGAATTTCAGCAGTCATCTCGTCAAAATCTTGTGCCAGCTGATTAAACTCGCGCACGTTTGATTTCACCTCAGAAGCGACATTAATGTTGAAATTCCCTTTTGCTAACTGATGACTCGCTGCGCGTAAACGATCCAGAGGCTGTTTTAGCTTTCTCGCAATGATCACTGAAAATAGCACCAAGATGATCACCACAATCACCACTTTGCTGATCGCCAGATAAATCAAAAACTGGTGTGCTGGATGAAGCTGTCGTGGTAATTGAATCACCAGAACATTGCCATGTTTCAACGGAATACCAATCAGCGGCTGACTGACTTCGTCATTTAACGGCCCATCCAATTCCCGCAAAAACCTGAGCTTAAATTCAAAATGGGGATGCATCTTCCGGTTAGAGAGTGGCTGATTACTCGAATCAAGCACGAACAGGTAATAAGGCTGCTGATTGGCCCAGTTAGCGAGCTGTGCCATGTCCCCGCGTTCAACCAGCATCTCCGCTTTCTCCGCAAGGTTACGCATTTCAGCTTTCATCGCAGGCGGCACTTTTAACATACTGGTCATTAATGCCTTTTCAACCACACCTTGGAGCAAAACAATGCTGATGATAACCGCAGACAAGTAACTAAACAGCTGAAACGGCAAACCATCTTTACGCTTCAGTATGGAAGCCGGAAGAAACCAAGACACAGGCTATGCTCCAATTCTTGGTTGGTAGGTGTAACCTTTGCCACGTACTGTTTTGATATGTAATTTAGACAACCCAGCTTCAACAAACTTACGCCGAATATTACTAATATGCATATCGAGATTACGGTCAAACGGACTCAGTTCTTTCTTAAGTACTTGGCTCTGTAAATCCGCTTTCGACACCACCATTCCTTCGTGGCGAACCATGTATTGCAGCAATTCCATTTCAGTGCCGGTTAACGGTAGCGATGACATATGCTCGGCATCTGGCGTTTGACAATCATCAAAGGTTTTTCGCTGTTTCTCTAACCCGACGCGGCGCAATATGGCTTTAATGCGCACCAGCAATTCCGGTACCTTGAATGGTTTGGTAATAAATTGATCCGCACCAGAATGCAGCCCTTCCAACATCGACGTTTCATCGTTGAGCGCGGTTAACATTAAGATTGGAGTAGCAAAGCGCTGGCAAATTCGCTTCGCAACTTGCATCCCATTGAGCTTGGGTAACATGACATCCAGTAACACCAAATCCACTGGTTTTTTTTCGATATGGCTTAACGCACTTTCACCACAATGAACACAAGTTACGTGATACCCCTCTTCTACAAGGATTTCACTGAGCATTTCACAGATGAGAAGATCGTCATCAACAACAAGAATATGAGCCATTAGCATTTGTAGTAGAAATAGGAAGGATTCGCATTCTATATACACGCCCACCTCAACACAACTCATATGCAGCGCTTAACGTATATAATTAACTTAAAGTTTTCATTTTATGAGGGTTCAATAATGATGAGAATATTTGTGCTCGTAACATGGTTACTTTCTCTCACTGCTTGCATTAATGTGCCTGTGAACCTCACCCCGGTAAAAGATTTTGATCTCGAACGCTATAGTGGTACTTGGTATGAGCTTGCGCGTTTAGATCATGACTTTGAAACAGGGCTATCTCACGTTCAAGCGCATTACACACTGAACAACGACAATACTGTCACGGTCATAAACCGTGGTTGGAATGAGCAAGAACAGCAATGGAAAGAAGCATTTGGGGTAGCAAAATCCGTCAAGCATCCCGACCTTGGCCACTTAAAGGTCTCTTTTTGGGGGCCATTTTATAGTAGTTACGTGGTGTTTTATCTTGAACCTGATTATTCTGTTGCTTTGGTCAGTGGCTACAATCTCGACTATTTCTGGATTTTATCGCGTAGCACTTCCCTACCAGCGTACAAATTTAGAAAGTATCTCCGCATTGCGCAGCAAGCCGGGATTGACACGTCAGCGCTTATTTTTCCATTTAGCGAAGCTAAATAACCTTACCGATACAGTTATTTCTTCAACATCTCCACATTATCCAGCAATAGACTATTAAGCTTGGACGCATCACCGCACGCCTCAAAAGCGGCTACGCTTTGACTGGGACAGGCTAGAAATTCTAAATTTCATTACACTCACTGTCTTATTTCCTGAACCAGTTGAACATTTTTAATCAACAATGAAATTCATTACATAATTTTGCGTGTCTATTCACGGAATTTATATTTGCCAGATTTCACACTGCCATGGATTTTAACCATAAGTCTGAAAACAGACAGGATTATCCAATGAATAAGAACATCCTCGCCGTTACATTAAGCAGCATTATTGCGCTTTCTGCTGCCCCTACTTTTGCAGATACTCAAACCAACTCCGCCGTCCAATCCAGTGTGGAATATGGGCAGTTACTGACAAAACGTCAGGTTGTCGACCAGTTATTAGCTGACGCAGTGAAAGCGTTTAAATCTCCTGCACGTATTTCTCATGCTGGCTTTACCGCTAAAATGCCAAGCAATATGGAAATAGTGACTCAACGCCTGTTAGAAGCTTATGAAATTGAGCCTTACCGTACAGATTTACTTATCTCCGCAGCGAATGCTCAAATTTACAATAAGAATGTCGATCAAGCCGTTCAACTTTTCGAGCAAGCATTAACTGTGGCGCCTGAAGATACCGATTTGCATGCTTATCTTTCGGTGTGGAAGCGTTTCCAAGGAAAAACAGGTGAGTCAGAGAAGCACCTGAAAAAGCTAGGAATGTTAGATAAAGGTAAGTCACAAGATATTCAACGTATTTTCGATACCATCGACCGGATCTTAAAAGCGCCTTTAAAATCCGTCGCTGAGAAAAAGCTGACCAACCAAGATGCGATTGTCACTTTAGGTTACGCGTTAAATCCAGATGGCAGCATGCATGAAATCTTGATCAAACGCCTAGAAACCACATTGGCTATGGCAAAAGCGAACCCGACCGCTCTGATCGTATTAACTGGCGGTGTTCCGAAGAACCATAAAACAGAAGGCAAGTTGATGGCAGATTGGTTGATCCAAAACGGTGTGAGCAAAAACCGCATCATTGAAGAAAACTACGCCACCAGCACGGTAGACAATGCCTTATTCAGTAGCTATGCCCTCGCTCGCCATAACGTCAAACACGCCACGATCATCAGCTCAGCAAGTCATGTTAGACGCGGGCAAACCTTGTTTGAAATCGCAAGCTGGCAAACTGGCCCAAGAGACATCACGTTTGATACTGTCGCTTACCCCGATAAGCCATTAGCGGATCTTGCCACCGCAAGTGACAAAGAGCTTCTGGGCATATATCGCGACGCCCTCCGTACTTACGGCATGCGAAGCTACCGCTCTTATCCACTAGATGCGAGATAAGAAAATAAAAAACCGCGCAAATGCGCGGTTTTTTATTGTTTATGGGTTTGGAGAAGGAGCAGTGATAACATGCATAAATGCTTTCAACGCTTGTGCTTCCTGATAAGTCAGATTCAACGGCCTGATCTTGTCAGACAGCTTAGGGTAATTGGGGTCGTATTTATCCCATCCAAATGGGGCATTACTTGCCATTCCCTCTGAATACATCGAAATAACACCATCCATGGTGTGCACCAAACCATTATGGAACCACGGCCCAGTGTTCATCACGTCACGTAGTGACGGTGTTTTAAAGCGCCCCACATCATCACTTTGTCCAGACACATTAAACTGGCCTAAATCTTCATAAAACGCCTTATAGTAAGTCAATCCAACATTTTCAAACTTGTGGTTAGTCAGTTCTGGCCCCATGTGACAATTGACGCAACGCCCATTACGCCGATAAATATCCAGCCCCCAAAGTTCTTGATCACTTAACTCATCGGTTTGACCAGTTGAGGCCTGTTTAATGAACCGATCTAACTTACTTTCATTGCTGGTAATTGTGCGCTGAAATGTCGCTAATGCCATCGCTAGCTCATCTTTAGTAATGATGTTTTTACCAAACGCTCGCTTAAACTGATTCGGATACTTCGGATGGTTTTGCAACTTCTCAACCACGTTGGGTAATGTTTCGGCCATTTCCAATGGATCTTGTATCGGCATCAAGGCTTGTTGTTCAAGCGTTGCTGCTCGGCCATCCCAGAATAAAGCAGGAAGAAACCCGCTGTTTACAATGGTTGGTGCATTACGTTTTCCTCGCTGCTGCGCATGGCCGATAGAAACCTCTTGTTGGTCGGTCCAACCCTTTTTCGGGTCATGGCAACTGGCACACGCAACATCTTGATTTTTGGATAATAGTGGATCAAAAAATAACGCCTTACCCAGTTGAGCCTTTTCTGCGCTATATGGGTTTTGACTTGGGTACGCCACCGCCGTCATTAATCCAATTTCTTGATAATCAGACATATCATCCACAAATGGTTGTGGCCAGCGATCTGGCGTCGTCGCGTAGTCTTGTCTCAATCGGCGCATATCGGGCTTGGTGTGATTGCCGATAGAACGAGGATCTTCTTCCATTCTCGGCTCAGCCTCAGTCACAATTAGCAACGCTCTAGCTTGCTGATCAGTTACTGGTGCCTGAACAGATAAACTCGATGAAAAAGGCAAAGTAACCGTGCCGTATCCATATTCAGTTTTCACCCAATACTCCCCTGCTTCAGGGTTATTGAGAGAAGATTTATACAATAGCTCATACCCTCCGCCATTCACCTGTTGATGCATGAGCATCGCAAGCTCGTCTACGGTGGGTACACGCCAGCTCGATTTACCACATTGGCTGGCAAGGTTTACCTGATCGACATAACCCTTCAAGCTACAATTTGCCTGCTGACAGGCTGCACCTGAATTGCTCAATGAATATAAATTAGCCGTTGTGGTGATATCAGATTGATTTGGTGTTAACCAATACACATAAGAGAAATGCTTGTCCCGTAGAAACAAATTGTCACGAACCAAAGGGCGAACATCATCTAGGCAACGCCAAGGCGAGGTATCATAACTGTCTTGCTGAGATATTTTATTTAGAGGCATCCCTCGTGCATCTAACCGGATGAAGCTATTACTTTCTGCCTCTGGCGTTACGGCCTCAACGGGTAGTGATGGGTCTCTGAATTCACCGCTGACGAGCATAACCGACGTTGGCTTACGTTTGTTTGCATTCACAGCACCATAACGCTTAGTACCGAAGCTATAACGATGTGCCAAGTTATCTGCCATTTGGCTGCTCGCATCTGTTGCTAACCAATATTCTTCAAAGCCAACCGTAGCAAAGTAATAAGGGTCAATTGCTGGTTGGTTTCGGTCTAATGCGTAATCGCGCTCACTCTTGATACTTTTCATTTCATATTCAAAAGGTAAACGCCAATCAGAGCGGCCACACCACTGGTGCTGATTCGCATATTCAATCAGTGCGTCGGTTGTACACGCTTCATGACCAAGAAAACAACTGGCTTCCAGATTGGGTAATGTCGCCTGCCAATCTTGCCAAGAGAACGTGTCAGAAGTTGGCTCCTTGGGCATCACCCAACGAACACCTAAGTGCGTTTGATTGTCATCAATGCACTGCCATTCGTGTTCTTTCGCCATGGCTTTGTCTTCCAACAGAACAAATCTAGGCTTTTCACCAGTCACCCGCACCATCCAATTAATCATGGTTACAGAATCAGGTTCAACCAATTCCAACCTAAACGTGTCTACGCCTTCATACTCTGGCCCGGCTTGGTATTGCAACATACCATTATCTAATTTAACGATACCGAGTTTCGCAGGTTCAACAATACGTACAATGCGTTCGTCATTCACAGAATATTGATACGAGAAATGCCCACCCTTGGTGATTGCTTTTCTCGGGTTAGTATCTAATGGTTTAATTGCTGGCTTAGATTCATTTGGAGATGTACCTTTGGCTGGCGTTTGAGACTCATCAGCCCCCCCGCAACCAACCAAAGTCAACGCACATACCAAGAATACAGAAATGACTCGGATCATGGTGCCGTAACCGATGTGGAAATTAGACGAACACGGTACAAATTATTGTTATCTTCACCGCTACTTTCTGACCATTCTTTTTGGAAAGCGACCGCCATATGTTTGGTATCTGGGAAGTAGTTATCTTGCGTTTGTGTCCAGTAATAACTCTCATCTGCAACGACCGTATCATCAAAGACAGACTTGGTGTAGCCAGCTCTAAATGACATGCCTTCTGTATCAAACGCAACATTATCAACCAGCAAGGACTTCAACTCATTTTCACTCGGTAAACGCCAGTTAGTGTGCCCGCATAATGCGGCAGCGTTTACCTTTTCCACATACTGCTCAGCTTGTGAATAGGTCATTTTTGGGGCAACCTTACTGACTCGCTGCCATAGGATTTGCGTAGTTGGCAACTCTGATTGGTATAACTTGTCTTGCGTACATACCCAATCCGTATTCGTTTGATCTTGAATTGGCTGCCCCATAGCACCAATTTTACTGAAACGATTTTGCCAGTGAGCATCTTCGTCACCAGCTTTATTGACTTCGCGTTTTAACTCAACAGCAACCACCTCTTTACTTTGAGTGGTGTCATCAATGATCATGTCCCCACTGATCAACATTGCAAACCAAGGTTCATTCGTGGAGCGAGGGGGCATTCTCTCATCTGCGAAGTCATTACCCATCCACATCACGTACGCATCCCCAACTGTGCTATTAGATCCTTGCCAATCTCCCACTTTGGCATCAGCATCATGGCCATTTGGGTACTGGGTAAAAGCATTGGTCCAGTATGCTTCGTCAAAGTTCGCATCTACAAAAGGGAAAAAGAACGAGTCGATTGGAGAATGTTTTCTCTGCTCATCAAACATCTTTGTGGTTAAAAGTGATTTCCATTCATTCTTAGTGGGTATACGCCAATCCGTTTTTCCACATAGACTCATCTCATTTGCTTTCGCGACTAATTCAGCCGTATTGCATGCACGGCCTAATGAACATTGCGCTTCACCAAAATCTCGATGGTTAACAACACGATCACCCCAGTAGTATCTTGAATCAAAAGCAAACACACCAGAGGGTTGCAGTACTTGCCAAGTCAAATTGGTCTTATTGTCTGTTACACATGCCCACTCTTGCATTCGATAAGTCATTGCCTGCTCTTGCTCTGTTAACACACCGCCATTGGCATTGAGCTTTACGTAATGTGGAACAATTGTTTTATCATCTCGTTTCAATTGAGGTAACGCGTGACCTGATAATTTGTAGTTCACACCATCAACACGGTAACTAATGATGAATTGATAGTCATTGATAGCTGCTTTCAGTTCATCAGACATTCCATCATCACTCTTTCGAGCTCGTTTCGCTGCAGTATTTTGGGTTAGCTGAAAGACAAATTTCATGAAAGCTTTATCGAGAACAACATAACCAAAGTTGCTTTTTAGGTCTTCTATACGATCAACCGACTCACGCGTAAGCCCTGGAGTTGGCAGCAAATAACTGTGTTCATCAGAGATTTCTACATCTGATGTTGAGAGTAAAACCGTAGAATCCCCTGTCTCCCCAGTAACCACATTATCAGGCTTTGGGTTCGTTACTGGGGCATCTGAACCTGAACCAGAGTTACACCCCGAAAGGACGATGAGAGAAGCAAGCGCAAAAGAGAGTTTAGTATTTGTCATAGTAATTTGTTGAGCATTTTATAAAAAGGATGCTGATACTACTGACAACCCACCACAAATACTAGTACGAATCATTCTCATTTATGAAATGTTAGATTTAAAACTCTAATTGAAACGTTTGCGGCTCAGTTAGCATCCATATGATGCTGAACCTTCATTAAAGTACAAAAAGGAACTGGCTCCATTAACTGGGGAAATCGAGATTTTAATTCAAATAAATCAATACAGATAGCAAATCAAACTAAGAAATGAGAATTAAGCAAAACAAATAAAAACACACTTTAATTTAATGATAGTGTTTTGTAATCAATATAAGCAAGGTTGCATATTATGACTAATAACACTTCTAGCATTAAATACTACGATACCGTTGCTACAATGCGCTCAGATTCCACGCTTTCATTCGGGAACTTTGTCAAAACACACGGCTACCATGACATCACTGATGGCGGTGGTAATTTATATAAGATCACAAACGAAAATGTGTTTGCTTCGATCAAATTAGATAATGGACTCTATGCAGCACCCAAAGTTTCAGGGCAACGTGTAAACGTTCGCGCATTTGGTGCTGAGGGAACAGGATATGGAAAACCAAGAGTCAATGACACGGAAGCTTTTAATCTTGCTTTCAATTATGCAGCAAGTAATGGTCTATCCGTTTATATACCTAGTGGAAAATATTATATAACGCCAATACAAATTAATGATATCGACTCAATGGTCGTCGAAGGCGATGGGCAGTACCTATCACAAATAGGTGCACATGACGATGCATCAAACAGCAATTCTCCGTTGCTAAAATTTCTTCCCAAAGATAACTATGCTGGGGCCGCAATTTCTGGATTTTCAATGCGTAATCTGCGTATTTTTGCAAACCGGACCAATTACATTAGTCATGACGAGGTATTTAAGGGTACATTTGTTGAGATCTCCAGCCTTTGGGATAAATGCCGTTTCCAAGAAGTTTTTTTTGACGGCTGCCATGGTAGTGCGTTACGTATTCTTAAGCGTGACTCTAGCCAAACCCAATCATATAACATACTCGAAGGTGTACTCATTGATCATTGTGCTTTCCTTGGTACAGATAAGAAAGCTTATCCATACACCTCTGCCCCGTTACTCGATTTCCCAGATGGCGGGCTAGAGGTCAATATCCGAGACAACAAGTTCTATATTCAACAAGAAGCGAATGATAGTCTCGATATGAGCTCACTAGAAGCATACGAGGCCTACAACTCACGTAGTGCAATCAATATGGCGGGAAATACGCAAGGTTGGGAAATTAACGGAAACCATTTTATCCCGGGTATGAATTGTGCTGTGATTCGTATTCATAATGGTCAAATGCATCGTATTTACGGCAACTCATTTGAACGTTTTGGCCAGTATAATGAAGTATTAACAGAAGACGATAAGAAGAATATTGGACTGATAGTCTGGGATAGTATTGTTGCCCGCGATCAAATAACAGGCGGTTTGATTGAAAACAATCGCATGGTGTATCCAATTGTTCTAGAAAAGAAATATCGAATCCGAGCTGATCATATTAATATTCGTGAGTTTGCAGTTGAGGCAAAAGAGGTTGATCTGTCTGGTGCAAGAACTTGTTTCTGCGAATTTACCAAAGATGTACAGCGAGAGTTATTAGATAGCGAATCTGAACGCAATACGGTAGTTAATCACAGTGGTTCGATTTCACAATTCTCCAATAAGGTAGGTCTTACACGACGCGATGATACAGGTTCTAACCAAGAGAATGAATCTTATCCAACTTTGCAATTCGATTACGGTGTGGATGCAGAAGGGAAGCGTAAAATAAAAGCGTTCATCAGACAGGACGAATACGGAAAGCGTCTAACCATCGCAACCAAGGAGCCTGAGAAAGAGGAGCAACGTGCTGTTCTTTTTTCTCAAGGCTGTACTATATTGCCACAATATTACGACACCGAAGGCGTAAGCCTAAATGGTGCTTTACGTTATGTAGATGGACAACTTCTGTTCAGAACTAATAATGAATGGAAAGTGGTAAATTTAACGGAGCTATAGTCTAATCTGCGTTTCAGAACAAAAAAAGCGCCGAAATCGGCGCTTTTTTATATTATCCAAGTTGAGCTAAACAATCATACAGGTTCCGAGACTAACGGCTCTACTTTGACTGCTGCGACTTTGAATTCTGGGATTTTTGCATGTGGATCCGTCGCTGTTGTCGTCAACCTATTGACTGGTGACTCAACAAAATGGAACGGAATAAAAATAACCCCTTTCTGCATTCGCTTGGTCACAAACGCAGCGATTTCAATTTCCCCACGTCGGGTTGATACGCGTAGCATCTGACCGTTATTGATGCCGAGTGCTTCTGCATCTGCGACACTGATCATTGCTCTTGGCCCAGCAAGGTTATTCAACCCTTGAGTTTTACGCGTCATGGTACCAGTGTGGAATTGCTCCAATACTCGACCCGTGGTTAGAACAAGTGGGTATTCCTCATCAGGAAGTTCAGCGGCATAACGGAATGGAATCGCCTCCATCTGCCCTCGCCCACGAGTAAACTGGGTTCGGTGCATGATGCGCGTTCCTTCAGGATTGTTCTTATTACTTGGCCACTGCACACCATCAATCGTAATGTTTTCCCAACGTAGGCCACCATATTGTGGAGTGACTCGTGCAATTTCATTGGTAATTTCTGAAACATGTTTGTAGTGCCAGTCACTGCCCATTGCAACCGCAATTGATTGGATGATCCGCCAATCTTCTCTCGCCTCACCCGGTGGATTTACAGCGGGGTTAACGCGCTGAACACGGCGCTCTGTATTAGTAAAGTGGCCAGACTTTTCTGCAAACGAGCAAGATGGTAAAACAACATCCGCATATTGCGCCGTTTCAGTCAGGAAGATATCTTGCACCACCAAGAAATCTAATGCTTCCAATCCTTCAATGACGTGAGCTTGGTTAGGATCACTCAATACTGGATTTTCACCCATCACATACAAACCACGAACATCACGCTTGCACGCCGCATCGATGATTTCAGTTAAAGTTAGACCCGATTCGGCAGGCAAGTCAGGCGCATCCCACTCCATCGCAAACTTTTGGCGAATAAGTGGGTTATACACTTTCTGATAACCCGGATAGTTATTTGGCAATGCCCCCATATCACACGCGCCCTGCACATTGGATTGACCGCGAAGTGGGTTAATACCACCACCTTCAATACCAATGTTGCCACACAGCAATTGCAGATTTGCAATCGAACGTACGTTGTCATGCCCCGTTGTATGTTGGGTTATGCCCATGGAGTAATACACGGCGGTGCGCTCGGCGGTGCCAATCATGCGCGCCATGGCAAAAATATCTTCGGCTTTAACGCCAGTCACCAATTCAACTTTTTCCAATGAATAATTCGGTGACATTACTTCTTGCAGCAAGGTATCGAAGCCATCAACACGCTCCTCGATATAATCTTGATCGTACCAACCATTTTTGATGATCTGTTGCATTACACCGTTGAGCAACATCACATCCGTACCGGGTCTGTGCGCCATATAAAGCTCGGCATGATCTGCAATATCAATCCGTTTAGGGTCTGCAACGATCAAACGCGCACCATGATGACGCACTGCTTGTTTAATGTGTGAACCGATGATGGGATGAGCGACAGTCGTATCTGAGCCAATGATAAAAATGACATCCGAATGTTTGATGCTCGGAATATCATTGGTCATTGCTCCACTGCCTAATGACGCTTCTAACCCTGTTACTGTAGATGCGTGGCATAGACGTGCGCAGTGATCAACGTTGTTGGTGCCAAGTTCACGACGAATAAATTTCTGGAACGCATAGTTGTCTTCATTGGTCGTTTTGGCTGATGAGAAACCAGCTAATGCATTGCCGCCGAAACCTTGTTTAATTGCAGTAAACTTTTCTGCAATCAAACCAATCGCTTCATCCCAACTGGCTGGTTGCAACCAACCATCTTTTCGAATTAGCGGCGTGGTGAGACGAGCATCACTGCCAATAAAGTCAAAACCAAAGCGCCCTTTCACACACAGCATGCCTTCATTAACTGGTGAGTCTGCGCCTTTCACGTAACGAATTCGATTATCTTGCTCATCCACATACATGGTGAGTTTGCAGCCCACACCACAATAGGTACATATCGTATCGACGGCTTTTAGGTGCTCTATACGACCTTGCGCTCTGTCGCGCGCATCGGTAATTGCACCCGTTGGACAAACCTGCACACACGCACCACATTGAACACAGTTGGAGTCACCCATTAAGGTCCCATTGGCACCGAAGTTTGGCCGACATTCAGGACGAGATGCTGGGCGACCGTTTTTATCGGTCATAAAGCTTAAGATGCCATGCACCGATTGATCGCGACAAGCCTGAACGCACTGCCCACAGCTGATACAGCGGTTAGCGTCAAATACGATAAACTCTGAGCTGCGGTCAATTTCAAACTTCTGGCGTGTTTCTTTACTGCGATGCGCTTGCCAATACTCGTTGGACTGAATTTCAACTGCGTGATTGAAACTTTGCTCAGCGCCGTATTCCGTGGAATAGTCACGCAAATCACAGGCAGTATTCGCTTGGCAACCACACTCTAAACAGCGGGCAGCTTCTGCCATGGCTTCTTCATTATCAAAACCAAGCTCAACCTCAGCAAAGCTTTGCGCTCTTTGCTCTGGCGTAAGCTCAGGCATAATTTTGCGTTTGATTTTCTGAATGTTTTCAAATTGGATAGGATCAAGCTGCTTTAGCTTTTTCTCTTTGCGCGCATTGAAAGGTGTGACTGGAATATTTTCCATGTCGCCATTAAAGAATCGGTCGATGGCACCAGCCACAACACGGCCATCACCGACAGCTTCTACTGCGGTAGCCGGACCACGACGAAAATCACCAATGCTAAAGATGTTTCCGACACCACTGTGCATGGTATCTGGGTTAACGTCTGCGGTATTCCACCGAGTCAGCGGGATCTCCAATGCTTCATTCTCCATAAAGCTGAGATCAGGCTTTTGTGAAACTGCGGCAATGACGGTATCAAACGCTTCAGTAAAAAATTCACCAGTGGTCTGAGGGCTACGGCGACCAGACGCGTCCGCAGGACCAAGCTTCATGCGTTCTAAACGTACCTCTTTTACTCGGCCATGTTCGTCTGCAATGTTTTCGACAGGATTAGTCAAAAAGTGGAACTTCACACCTTCGTGCTCCGCTTCTTCAATCTCGTAATCTTCAGCGGGCATCTCATCGCGCGTACGACGATAGATCAATGTCGTATCTGCACCATCTCTGACAGCGGTTCTGGCACAGTCGATTGCTGTGTTACCACCACCAATAATGGCCACTTTCTTACCAGTGACATAGTGATGTTCGGTCACATAGTCTTTTAGGTAATCCACACCAAGATAGCAACCTTCTAAATCACTACCGGTATAGTGCATTTCAACCGCTTTTGAAGCGCCGACAGCAAGACAAACGGCATCGTAATCTTCACTCAAACTAGACAGTGTAAAATCGACACCCAGCTTTTTGTTACACTCAACAGTCATGCCATTGCGGCACATCAGTTCAATTTCTTTATCAAGAATGCTTTTCGGCAAACGATACTCAGGAATACCGTAGCGTAGCCAACCACCTGCTTCTGGCATCGACTCAAATACCGTGACATTGTAACCTTCGTTAGATAGATAATAACCTGCCGTCAAGCCACCCGGTCCGCTACCGATAACAGCGATTCGCTTCCCTTTATCGGCTTTTTTCGGTGGGATATAACTCTCTTGCATCGCGAGATCAGCATCAGCGGCATGACGTTTTAGCTGACGAATGGCGATGGAGTCATCCACTAAACCTCGCCGACATTCAGACTCGCAAAATGCAGGGCAAACACGACCAATAGAAAGCGGCATCGGCAAGGTACGCTTAATGACTTCTATCGCTTTCTGATGATCGTTTTGAGCAATGTGATAAAGATAAGACTGAATATCGACACCAGCCGGACACGCGGTTTTACACGGCGCTTCGCAGTCAGCATAGTGGTCAGTCATGATACGATTCAACGCTTTTCGCCTGCGCTCACTCAAGGCTTCTGATTGTGTAATGACACTCAAGCCACTGTAGACTTGCAGCTCACACGAACGTTGGATGCCCCCGCTTTCCACTTCGACAACGCATAAATCACACGGCACTTTATCGGCCGTTTTATTTAGTCCACACAACGACGGTATTTCAACACCACAGACCTTGGCCGCTTCCAGTAACGTCTGGCCTTCTTCGATGATTCTGTATTTACCATCTATAACTATCTGAACCATTTCTTCCTCGCAAACTGGTCGGAACAGCACACGCGCAAACGTTGTCAGTTATTGTTTTGTCGTTATATGTTACTAACAACACCAAACATGCACCGTTCTTTAGAGTTACACCCTTATAACCATAGTAAAATAAGGGAAATTTACGTGTGACATTACCCTCAGTATCCATAACTTGTCTAGGGTTAAATTTGCGATTTTGTCGTGTCGGACAAAGTTAGTGATAAAGAAATCACCACATATATGAACACACTGGAAGCTAAACCATTGACCAAATATGTTTGCTTTGAAGATCTCGCTCAGGGAAGCGTTTTGTGATTCTAGAATGGAATGTGCAAACTATTTGATTAAAAAAATACCAATCTTTCTCCACTCCCCCATTAGATCATAAACCAAACCTTTTGTGCGGCAACGGTCACTATTTCTTCATCAATTTGGGCAAAGTGCCACCATCATGCCAACACTTATCAGATCTTTATACTCGGAGAACTCATAATGAAAACGACGTCGGTAGCTATAGTAATAAGTGTATTATTTCTCTCAGCTTGTGGCAGCTCAGACAAACTCACTGTATTTGATGGGCTCACCTATACAGCACAAAATGATGGAGGATTTAACGATCCAATAAGACTTTATCCCTTACAAACCACGCAAATCAGTCTAGATGGACAACTCACCTACAATATTGGGGATATTTGCTATGTCGATAAAAACCGCTCCCCAATGACTTCAATATGTTTTACGGAAGAAGAAAGTAATAAAGTCCTCGACTCAAAAGTCATTAAACATTCGTATAGTGTTTCAAATGAGTCGACTAAATCCTCAAGCTCCCTTCCAGACATTAGAAACTTGGCGTCAAGTCTTAGTAATGCCATAGATCGAGCAACATTAGCCATCGCCACATGCTCGGATAGTCAGTGCTTAGCTTCTGTGACTAAAGATGAATCCATCAAAGATGCTTCTACGCAATTCAGAAATGCCTTAAACCAAAAAAACGTCACGGTTTATAATTGGAGCGACACTATTGCAGGCTCAGCTTCTGCTGCAAATGACAACATCAAAGCAAGCAGTAAATCCTCTGATAACGGTTTTACTGTTGTTTCTGGCTTTGATGTTTACAACTTACAACTTAAATGCATCCATAAAGATCGTATAAAGTCTAAAAAGTCACATTATCTAAAAGTGGTTACCAAACTAAAGTCAGCTGAAAGTATCTCCTTTGTAAACACCCAATCTAAGCTAGCTCAGTTCAATGCGACTATCGATGCAGCAAAACTAAGAAACAAAACGCCAGCTTACTTGCAAGAGCTTGCTAAACTTGAGCTGGCAGTTGGGTCTGCAAGTACGTTATCAACCATGGGCAGCTATGAGACAAACGGGCCGAGTATTGTCGAAAAACCAACCACAACTAAATCAGTCTATTTCGCTGTTCTTACCGATTTGGATGATTTAAAAGACTATTATCCTGCCTGCTCCGAAGAAAAATAAGACCCAAATCTGTGCCCGTATAATCGGGCACCATTTTTATCATTGAATATTGCCTCACTCACTCCTGCTTTATGTGACTCAGTCCAATTCCCACAAAAACTTTCCAGTCATTTTGGAAAAAGCGATATTCTAGCGCGTGTTGTCGCGTGCTCTGGCTCGTATACGTTTCCACAATAATAAGGTTAATAAATGAAAAATATCGTATATATCGCAACCAGCTTGGATGGCTATATCGCTGGCGAAAACAATCAAATGGACTGGCTGCATGACGTACCAAACCCTGATGGTTCGGATTTTGGTTTTGCGGACTTTATGAATAGTGTCGATGCACTGATCATGGGAAGAAATACCTTTGAGATGGTATTAAGCTTTGGTGTTGCGTGGCCTTACAACAAGCCGGTGTTTGTATTAACTAATACGCTAAAAACAGTACCTGAAGGTTATGAAGACAAAGTCTTTTTAATCAACGGCGAATTAAAGACCGTTGCCGACCGTTTGAACCAGCAAGGTTACCAATCCCTATATATTGATGGTGGAAAAACGGTTCAAAGCTTCCTTAAGGAAGATTTGATTGATGAAATGATCATTACCACCATTCCGACCATCCTTGGTAAAGGCATTCCTTTGTTTAGCGAGCTAGCCGCTCCACTGAAATTCAAACATGTTCACGCAGAACGACTCGCCGACCACTTGGTTAAAAACCACTACATCCGCTTACGATAGATGGAAAAGCCGGATTAAAACAATCGACGTTTTAATCCGGCTTTTTCGAGTATTCGTGTTGAAATTTCTTCGACCGACAATGATGATGTGTTGATGTACGGAATCGCTTCTCGGCGAAACAACGCTTCTACACTAGCAAGTTCATGTTCACACTGCTCTGTGCTTGCGTAATCGCTCCCAGCCAAACGGTTTTCACGTATTTCCGTTAAACGCTCTGCATCAATAGTCAGGCCAAAGAGTTTGTATCGATGAATCTCAAATTCAGGCAATAACTTAAGCGCCCTTAAATCATCATCGATAAACGGGTAGTTAACCACACGTAAGCCAAATTGCATTGCCATATATAAGCTTGTTGGCGTTTTTCCGCTTCGAGAGACACCAAGCAAAATGATATCGGCCTCTTCAATCCCTTTTAACGACACCCCATCATCATGCGCCAAGGTATATTCGATGGCGGCAATACGGTCAAAATACGTATCAGTGTCCTTTCCTACACTTCGTGAACGCTGAAGCTTAGGTTTCGGCTCCATTTGGATGTCGTCTTGGACGCGTTGAACTAAGCTTTCTAACACATCGTAAAAGTGCGCAGGAGCAGCAAGAAGTTGTTCCCGAATATCTGGAACAACAATCGAAAAAAACACCAAAGGCTTTATTCCCGTCTTTTGAAATGAAGCCTCTATTTCTTTCAGCAGCTCAGACAACTTGTCTACACTTTCGATAAATGGAAAGGTTTTCTCGTTTGCCACAAAAGGAAACTGCCCGAGAACAACGTGACCAAGTGTCTCACATGTGATTGCTGTTCCATCAGAAACATAGAACACATCACGACTTTGAATATCCATTTGCATTTTTTATTTAATTTATAAAATTATTTTGAGTAGGATGGCAACCATAATATCGATAATAAAACCCGGCATTCAATTGCGTCCCCCACAGGTTTGAAAAATAGTTCTCTATTTTTTTAATCTTTAACGTAAACGTTTGCCTTTGTCCCTACAGCTGCAATGTTTCTGGAGAAAGACATGCAAAAGAACACCCTTTGGTTCAATAGCCTATCAATGGAAGATGTCGATAAAGTCGGCGGCAAAAACGCTTCTCTTGGTGAAATGGTATCTAACCTTGCTAACGCAGGCGTTTCTGTTCCCAATGGTTTTGCGACCACTTCCTATGCGTTTAACCAATTCCTTGATTACGAAGGATTAGACAATCGCATTCACCAATTGCTTGATGAACTGGACGTTGATGATGTGGAAGCTCTGCGTAAGACAGGTGCCATCATCCGTCAATGGGTTTTAGAGGCCCCCTTCCCAGCGGATCTTGAGCAAGATATCCGTGACAACTACCAAACACTTATTGAAGGTAATGAAGCACTTTCTGTGGCGGTTCGCTCATCCGCCACAGCAGAAGATTTACCCGATGCCTCTTTTGCTGGCCAGCAAGAGACGTTTCTCAACGTTACAGGCATTGATGCAGTCTTAGAAGCGACCAAACACGTCTACGCTTCCTTGTTTAATGACCGCGCCATTTCTTATCGCGTCCACCAAGGTTTTGATCATCGTGGTATCGCCTTGTCAGCGGGTATTCAGCGTATGGTACGCTCTGACAAAGCGGCCTCTGGTGTCATGTTCACCATCGATACTGAATCCGGGTTTGATCAGGTCGTCTTCATCACCTCTGCGTGGGGTTTGGGTGAAATGGTGGTGCAAGGTGCGGTTAACCCCGATGAATTCTATGTCCATAAACCGCTTCTTGAAGCAGGCCACAACCCTATTTTGAAAAAGACATTCGGTTCAAAGCTAACCAAAATGATCTATTCAGACCGCCAAGAAATTGGTAAGCAAGTGGAGATTGTCGACACTGTAGCCGATGAGCAAAACCAGTTCTCGATTACAGAAGACGAAATCAAAGAGCTGGCAAAACAAGCAGTGATCATCGAGAAGCACTACCAACGCCCGATGGATATTGAATGGGCAAAAGACGGTATCGACGGCAAGCTTTATATTGTGCAAGCTCGCCCTGAAACAGTCTGCTCCCAGTCGGAACAAAATGTCATCGAACGTTATGAGCTCAATAACAAAGCTGAAGTCCTGATTGAAGGCCGAGCCATTGGTCAGCGTATTGGCAGCGGCGTTGTCAGACTGGTTGACTCATTAGATCAAATGTCGTTAGTACAAGAAGGTGATGTTCTTGTCACCGACATGACCGACCCTGACTGGGAACCTGTCATGAAAAAGGCTTCTGCCATTGTCACAAACCGTGGCGGGCGAACTTGTCATGCCGCTATCATTGCGCGTGAACTGGGTATCCCAGCCATCGTGGGCTGTGGCCATGCAACCTCAAGCTTGAAAGATGGCTCTGTTGTCACGATTTCTTGTGCTGAAGGTGAAACAGGTTACGTTTATCAAGGCAAACTGGATTTCGATATCCGCCGTTCATCGGTTGAAGAACTGCCTGTACTTCCAACCAAAGTCATGATGAATGTGGGTAACCCAGATCGTGCTTTTGATTTTGCCCAAATTCCAAACGAAGGGGTTGGTTTGGCTCGACTGGAATTTATCATCAATAAGATGATAGGTATTCATCCCAAAGCGCTGCTCAACTATGCTGAGCAAAGCGAAGAGCTTCAGGCTGAAATTGCCAAACGCATTCGTGGTTACAAAGACCCTATCGACTTCTACGTAAGTAAACTGACCGAAGGCATCGCAACTATTGCGGCAGCTTTTTGGCCTAAACGTGTCATCGTTCGTATGTCTGATTTTAAATCAAATGAATATAGCAATTTGGTTGGCGGACAAAGTTACGAGCCTCACGAAGAAAACCCAATGCTGGGTTTCCGCGGCGCTTCTCGCTACATTTCACCAGTATTCGAAGACTGTTTTGAGCTGGAAACACAAGCGATGAAACGTGTTCGAAATGAAATGGGCCTGAAAAACGTTGAAGTGATGATCCCATTTGTTCGCACCCCTAGTGAAGCGGCATCTGTCATTGATCTGCTTGCGAAGTTTGGTTTACGTCGTGGCGACCAAGGTTTGAAAGTCATCATGATGTGCGAGCTGCCTTCCAATGCCGTATTAGCCGATGAGTTCCTTAAGTATTTTGATGGTTTCTCCATTGGGTCGAATGACATGACACAACTAACACTAGGGCTTGATAGGGACTCAGGTGATGTCGCTCACCTCTTTGATGAACGCAACCCCGCCGTGAAAGCGATGCTCAAAATGGCCATCGACGCAGCAACCAAAGCTGGTAAATACGTAGGGATCTGCGGCCAAGGGCCATCGGATCACGAAGATTTAGCAGAATGGCTGATGGAACAAGGCATCAGCTCGGTATCTCTTAACCCTGACACAGTGATTGATACTTGGCTGCAGCTTGGGAAGAAGCAGTAAGCTGATACTAAAAAGCGCCAATTGCGGCGCTTTTTTCATATTATGCCTAGTGCAGCTCAAAGCACCTTTAAAGGCCTAACCTTCATTATAACTATTCGCAAACTCTTTACCTTTTCCCTTCCTTACAAGCATCTGCACTAACGTCAACTTCGTTAATTAGATCTAAACGGACGTTTGTTTTTATTTGATTTCATTTAATCAACGCCATTAATAGACTTACTTTTATTGCGGTTAAACAACAGCCAGCCGAAATGAAAAAATATAATCCATCTTATGGTCAGGTTTACCTTGTTGGGGCCGGAACAGGCGATGCATCGCTCCTAACACTCAAAGCTTTTCGTCTGCTAAATCATGTCGATGTTGTGCTTTATGACCATCTGGTTTCGAAAGAAATATTAGATTGCATTCCACGCAAAACTCGAAAAATCTGTGTAGGTAAACGTTACGGTAAATGCTCGAACACGCAAACAGAAATCAACGAAAGAATCAAAGACTATGCGCTTGCTGGTATGACAGTGTGTCGCTTAAAAGCGGGCGACCCATTCATATTTGGCCGCGGCGGTGAAGAAGCAATTTACCTGAGACAGTATGGAATAAACTATGAGGTTGTTCCAGGCATCACGGCTGCACTTGGGTGCTGCGCTTATGCTGGAATACCTACCACCCATAGACTCATTTCCAGAGGCGTAACCTTAATAACGGGACACCATTGCAATGATGGTAGCGAACCGAACTGGAGCGCGCTAGCCGCCATCAATCACACCATGATTTTCTACATGGGAATTCATAAAACAAAATCAATTGCAGACAACCTCATTACTCATGGCGTCACTCCAGATAAGCCCTGCGCTATCATCAGCAATGGAACGCGAGAAAACCAAAGCACAATTATTACCACTCTAGCCGGACTCTATGAAATTTGTAAAACGCAAAACCCTGCACTACCAGCAATCATAGTGGTAGGAGACGTCGTTTCTTTGTCTGAATCACTCGAATGGTTTAAGCCCGCCGCCAAATTTTATTGTGCACACAAGGTTCACTAGTTTCTAAAGTAACGAGATAAGAAAATGCCTAAGTTTTTAACCACCCAGCAAATGGAAATAGCAATCGAAACGCTACGTCAGCGATACAAAGTGATGGCACCAGTTTATCAAGAATACGCAGGTCGCTTTGCCCATACCGCAAACTTGGATTACCAAGAGTTGACGCATTATGGTGAATTGGTTTGGAAAGAGAAAAGTCATTTTTCACCAAAAGAAATCGTATTTCCTATTACTGAAACTCTATTCTGGTTTAACGCCGATGAGCTAAAAGAATCGAGCATCGATGCCCGCCCTGTGCTCCTCTTTCTCCGTGCTTGTGATATCAACGCGATCAAAAGCCTTGATTACATGTTTTTAAAGAATGGTGGTCATGAAGACTTTTACTACAAACGTCTTCGTCAAAAGCTCAAATTGGTACTCATTGAATGCAGCGAAAGTTTCGAGAACTGCTTTTGCGTCTCTATGGGTAGCAACAAAACCAATAATTTTGCTGCTTCGGTTCTTTTTAGTGAACAAGGTGCAACTATCACAATAAAAGACCCAGAACTCACTTCGTACTTTTCTGGCGGCAGCGACGTCGAACACGACGTAAGCTTCGCCACGTCTAACTATGTTAAAGTGAAGACTCCAGATTCAGTTTGTGATAACCCAGCAAAAGTACGCGAGATCTTACTCTGTCACCCCGCTTGGTCAGAATACAATTCGCGTTGCATTGGTTGTGGTCGCTGTACCTCGTCCTGCCCATCTTGTGCCTGTTTCAACGTGTTTGATGTGGTTTATAACCAAGAAGGCAAAGTGGGTGAACGCCGCCGTCAGCATGCTAGCTGCATGATTGACGGGTTTTCAGATATGGCAGGTGGTCATAGTTTTCGTCACAAGACCAGCGAACGCTTACGTTACCGCGCATTGCACAAAGTAAACGACTTTAAGTCTCGCCAAGGTGAACACCATATGTGTGTTGGATGTGGACGCTGTGACGATCGATGCCCTCACTACATCTCATTTAGCAACATCATTAATAAAATGACCGTTATTGTAGAGGAGGCTCTCTAATGTGCGATTGTGAAAACAAAATGCTGCCACAAAGTTACCCGATCATCCACATAGAAAAACACACCGAGCTGGAATGGAACTATCGTGTTGCATGCGATTTTCCAGTGCATTACGGCCAGTTTGTTGAGCTAGGTTTATCACTCGTGGGCGAAGCACCTATTTCTGTCTCTGATTACGGCTTAGGTTACGTCGATTTGCTGGTCCGTAACGTTGGAAAAGTCACAGGTGAATTGTTCAAATTAAACGCCAGTGATCGCGTAATGATGCGTGGCGCAATGGGTAATGGTTATCCGATGGAAGCTTATCAAAACAAACACCTCATTATCGTTGCAGGAGGCACTGGTGTTGCTCCCGTAAAAGGACTCATCAGTTACTTTCACAACAATCCTAATGACGTGAAGAAAATGTCGCTGATTCTCGGATTCAAAAACGAAAATGCCGTGCTCTATAAAAATGATTTGCTGAATTGGTCTTACTCTAACCATGTCATTGTTACGTTGGACGACGGAGGGAGTGACTATTTTTACGAAAGTGGTTTAGTCACGGAACATATCGATAAGCTCGATTTGACCGATAAAGAAAACATCTGCGTTATCGTTGTTGGCCCTCCAATTATGATCAAGTTCGTAGTGCAAGATTTTGTTACCAAAGGCATACAAGAGCAACAAATATGGGTCGACTACGAACGCCGTATGGCTTGTGCAATAGGTAAATGTGGTCATTGCAGAATTGGCGACAAATACGTGTGCTTAGATGGTCCGGTTTTTCGTTACGACCACGCTAGAACCATGATTGATTAGGAGAAAGCAAAGATGACACTGGACGTAGATATTATTAAGATGCGCGCCGATGGTGACTATCGCCTATCAAAGGTTCGAGGCGAATGTATGATTAGCGTACGTATTCCCGGCGGTATCATGCCAGCTTATTTATTGGGAACAGCACAAGCAATAGCGGAAAAATGGGGTAACGGCATTATTCACCTCACCACACGACAAAAACTGGCGATGCCGGGTATTCGTTATGAAGATATTCCTGAAGTTAACAAAGCACTCACGCCCTTCATCAAGGACATTACCGTCGATACGTGTGGCATTGATGTAGAAGATATCCAAGCAGGCTATCAATCCTTAGGTGGACGTAATATTGTTGCGTGTCAAGGCAGTCGGATCTGCCAAAAAGCCAACACCGATACCACAGGGTTGGCACAGCGTATGGAACATCATGTTTACCCAAGTAAGTACCACCTCAAGATAGTCATGGCTGGCTGCCCAAACGACTGTGCTAAAGCCAATATGGCGGATTTTGGCATCTTGGGCGTTGCCAAAATTAATTTCGAAAGCAATCGTTGTATTGGTTGTGGCGCCTGCATCAAAGCCTGCGCGCACCACGCGGTGGATTGCCTATCGCTCAAAGATGGTAAAGCGGTGAAAGAAGAGAGTAAATGTATTGGCTGCGGCGAATGTGTACTTGCTTGCCCTACCCTAGCTTGGCATCGAGACCCAAAACAACTATATATGGTCAAACTGGGTGGCCGAACTTCAAAGAAAACCCCGCGTGTTGGAAAAATATTTCTTAACTGGGTAACGGAAGATGTACTACATCCTGTTATCGACAACCTGTTCGAGTTTGAAAAGGAAATGTTGGACGGTAAGCCTGTTTATCTTCACATGGGGCACTTAATTGATAAAGGCGGCTACTTACGCTTTAAAGAACGGGTCCTAGATGGTGTAAGCCTAAACCCAGAAGCGAAAGTTGCTGAGCGTATGTATTGGGCTGAGGACGAATACGTGGCAAATATGTACGTAAAATAAAACTCGGATAGTTAGGGGCGTAAGCCCCAACTGAGCACACTACCAACGACGCCAAACGATCTGACGCTTAAATCATTTGCTCTATCGTTTGCGAACGCATCATGCCCTTGCTATTTGAACTCGCTGGCCAATGTTGCCAGCGTCTACGCATTTTATCTATCGTACATTGAGGTACACCATGTACGTTAGGGTAGCTTCCTGTACATTCCACAACCTTTAATTTGATACCCAACTGTCGGGACAAGTGAATGTAAGACTCCATCTCCCACAACCGGACAAACGTATTCGAAACAACGACGCTCTGCCCTTGATGCAGGGCCTTTTCCGTCATCGTCAAACACCAAGCATGAGCTTGCGGTAAACAGTTCGCATCAAACCGATATGTACCTTGCTCGTCCACAAAGTACATATCCGCTTCAAAATGCTGTGCATCAAGCGTTTGCGCTAGCGTGCTTTTCCCCGAGCCTGGTAGACCACGGATAAGTGTCAGTGTCTGCGCCATAAAAAATAGTCGCTAAGAATAAAGAACGGATATTACCTTAAAATCGAAAAAATATGCTATCGACATCTCACTCTGATTGAGTTAAGTTTGGATGTATAGACGTCCATAAAGCTTAGGGAGAAAGCTGTGCCTATTAAGATCCCCGATCAATTACCTGCTTCTGATGTATTACGAGAGGAAAATATTTTCGTAATGCCCGAATCTCGTGCCTCTACACAGGAAATTCGACCGCTTAAGGTTTTGATCTTAAATCTTATGCCGAAGAAAATTGAAACGGAAACGCAATTCTTACGTCTACTTTCTAATAGTCCGCTGCAAGTCGATATTGAACTACTGCGGATTGATAACCGTCCGAGTAAAAACACACCGACAGAACATTTGGACAACTTCTATCGCCAATTTGAGATGGTAAAAGGACGTAATTTCGATGGTCTCATTATTACAGGAGCACCATTGGGTTTAGTGCAGTTTGAGGATGTGATTTATTGGGACCACCTTAAAACCATCATGAACTGGGCCAAAGACCATGTAACTTCAACCCTTTACGTATGTTGGGCCGCTCAGGCGGGATTAAAGTTATTGTACGACTTGCCTAAACGTACTCGTAAAGAAAAATTGTCCGGCGTATACCATCATGAAATCCATCACCCTTACCATCCCATCTTACGTGGATTTGATGATACGTTTTTAGCGCCTCATTCGCGCTATGCTGATTTTTCTCATGAGTATTTAGAAGAACATACGGATCTCGATATTCTTGCAACTTCAGACGTAGCTGGCGTATATCTCGCCTCAACAAAAGACAAGCGTAATGTCTTTGTAACGGGTCACCCCGAATACGACTCCCACACGCTGCACAATGAGTACATTCGTGATTTAGGTGAAGGGATGGAACCGGCAATTCCGGTCAACTACTATCCAAACAACAACCCGGACAACAAACCAAATGCAAGTTGGCGTAGTCATGGTCATTTGTTATTTGCGAATTGGCTCAACTACTGTGTTTACCAGCAAACACCTTACGATCTCGATCATTTCAGTGAAGCAAATTTCACTAAAGACGACTAATTCATAAACCTTCTTTTAATTCAGCAATCCTCATTGCAATTTGAGGATTGCTGAATTTATTTTTAACAGCCTTCAAGCACTCTAACGATAAATGGATTTAGTAGACTGTCGAACGATAAGCTCAATAGGTGGAAGCTTAGCATTATGCTGCGCGCCGCTCAGTAGGTTAAGAATGGATTCAGCACAAACACGGCCAACTTCTTCTACAGGCTGGCGCATTGTAGTCAGTGCGGGGGTGAAATAGCAGGAAACAGGAAGGTCATCAAACCCGATCACAGAAATATCTTCAGGAACGCGATACCCATGATCATGAAGTGCTTTGATTGCACCGTAAGCTGTTTGATCATTGGCGGCAAAAATTGCACTGAAATGCTTTTTAGAATCAATCAGGTTTTTTGTTAACTCATAGCCACACTCACTGCTGAAATCACCCTGCTTAATGAGTTGGGGTTGAACCTTAATTCCCGCTTCTTGTAACGCTTTTTTGTAGCCGACAAATCTCGCAACCGCATCCGGCTGGTTCAATAATCCTTTAATATGAGCAATATTAAGATGCCCTTGCTGGAGTAAATGTAACGTTGCCATATAACCACCAAGCACGTTATCTACGTTGATGCAGCGGACTTGTTCAGCTATGACATCATAACCAACGGCAACTACAGGAATTTTCATCGCGTAATCTAGGATCTGCTTTTCAGTTAGACTGCCCGTCACAATGATGACGCCATCGACATTGCTTTTCTTTAGATACTCCAGAGCATGAGACTCCAGCTTATTTTTCCAATGTCCGGTTGCAATAACCAACGCATAACCTTGCTCATTCAACACCTTTTCCATGTCATTCAAGATGCGGCTTGTATGAGGACTTTCTGGGTTTTGTACCAATACGCCAATGGTCATCGAACGTGTGTTCGTGCCCTGATTCATGTGGTAGTTGGGCTTGTAGTCGAGCGCTTTGATCGCTTCCTCTATCGCCACTGTTTTCTCTTCTGAAATAAATGTTGTGCGATTAAGAAAGCGAGAAACCGTACTCGGAGAAACACCAGCGAGTTTAGCCACATCATAAATAGAGGGAGAGCGTTTTTTCTTTTTCATAATGACCGATATACAAGCTAGTGACAGAAATATATTTAACTAGAACAAATACAGCAATGCACATTGCAAAGAAATGAGACGTAAATGATTCGCCAGTACGCAAGTACGTACTGGCTTTGATATCTCTCAATTAAAAAGTGGCAAGTGAATTTTCACTCAACGCATCAAACAGATGAATTGCATCTAAATCTAGGTATAACGTCAGTGATGTCACATCCACTTCTGCAGCTTGCGTTTCCACCATTAGAGGCTGGCCTGCAATTTCAGTTTTAAGCAGAATGCTTGCACCAAGCAGCTCTTTATCTTTAATTGTAACAGGTACTGGCAACACGCGAGCATGATCCACTTGTTCTGCACGAAGGTGAATGTCCGTCGGACGAACACCAAAATGCAGAGCAAGATTTTTTGATGCATGAGCTTTGAAGCGTTCCGGCAAAGGTATACGGACATCACCTAGTTCCACTTCCCAATCACCTTCTTCACCCTCCAGCTTCGCATCCAACATATTCATAGACGGGTTACCAATAAACTGCGCGACAAACTTATTTGCCGGACGCTGAAAAACTTCCGTTGGTGTACCCACCTGAGCCACATAACCGTCTTTTAGAATCACGATGCGATCAGCCAGTGTCATCGCCTCTATCTGATCGTGTGTCACGTAGATGGTGGTGGTTTTCAACTCACGGTGCAGTTGTTTTATCTCTTCACGCATCACACCACGCAGCTTAGCATCAAGGTTGGATAATGGTTCATCAAATAAAAATACTTTTGGTGTACGCACCATCGCACGTCCCATCGCCACACGTTGACGTTGGCCACCAGACAGCTCTTTCGGCTTGCGTTCCAACAGCGCATCCAGCTCCAACATTTTTGCTGCCTTACGTACCTCAACATCAATTTGGTCTTTTGCCATACCTTTTAACTTCAATGCAAAAGCAATGTTCTCGTAAACTGTCATATGGGGGTACAGAGCATAACTTTGAAACACCATCGCAAGATCACGATCTTTAGCGTCAATTTTATTCATTAGATTGTCGCCCACATAGATCTCGCCAGACGTAATGCTTTCTAAGCCAGCAAGCATACGCAGAGTTGTGGACTTTCCACAGCCTGATGGACCAAGAAAAACAACGAATTCGCCATCTTGCACAATGAAGTCAAAATGCTTTACTACCTCAACATCATCATAAGATTTTTTAATATTCCTGAACTCAACTTTTGCCATTATTGGTTCTCCTCTCTGCGTTCAAGCAACATGTTCCGGTATGCAATCGCACTTTGCTTTAACGTTCGTGTTTGGGTCTGGTAATCGACATGAATGATGCCAAAGCGTTGCTTATAACCGTATGCCCATTCAAAATTATCCATTAGGCTCCATGCAAAATAGCCATTCACATTAACACCAGCCTTGATCGCCCTATCCAACGCTTCAAGATGCGTCTGAAAATACTGTGCACGTTGGCTATCATTTACTTCTCCATCGATGCAGCTATCTTCGCCAGCGGCCCCATTTTCTGTAATGTAGAGCGGAGGTAGATTGTCATAACGATCATTGAGGCGGATCAGTAAGTCAGTCAAAGCTTGTGGGTAGATTTCCCACCCAATAAATGTGTGCTCAGCATTCGTTTGAGGAACATCTTCTATGGCTCCATTGGCATCGAACCGAACCACACAACGGGTATAGAAGTTAATGCCGATAAAATCTAATTCGGTACGAATAATATCGAGGTCACCTTCCAGTATCACCGGCATATTATTGGCCTGCCGTTTTAACACTATTTCCGGATACGACCCTTTCAGGACCGGATCCATAAACCAGTGATAGCCCTCCGCATCGCTGTACACTGCGGCTTCTAAATCAGCTTCAGTATCCGGGTAAGCGGGTGTGGCGTTGAATACACAACCATGCATCGCATTAGGTGCATTTCTGCGCATGTGAGGAATAGCCAAGCCATGAGCAAGCATCAGATGATGAGCGGCTAAAAATCCTTCTCGTTCCCCTTTGAGACCCGGGGCATGAATTCCCCATCGGTATCCTAAATATGAAGAACAAAATGGTTCATTTAAGGTCGCATATGAGTCAATTTTGTCACCAAAATAGCCACTTACTACGTTGGCGTATTGTTCAAATTTATAGGCGGTTTCTCGATTTAACCACCCACCTTTATCTTCTAAGTATTGAGGCAGGTCCCAATGGTAAAGCGTTACGAAGACTTTCAAGCCACGAGCATGGCACTCATCGATGATTTGTTCGTAAAACTTCAAGCCTTCTTGATTCACTTTTCCATCTTCAGGAATGATGCGTGGCCATGCCATCGACAAACGATACGCATCCACCCCCAACCCTTGAATCATCTTGATATCTTGTTTCCATAAATGAAAATGGTCACACGCAACATCGCCATTGTCTGCATTATCAACCGCTCCTGGCTGATTGCAGAACGTGTCCCAAATGGAAGGCGTTCGTCCACCAAGCTGCGCTCCACCTTCAATCTGATAAGACGAGGTGGCAACGCCAAATACAAATTCTGGACTACGTAGTTTGGAGTCTGTAGGGAGTTGGAATTTATTCATTGTTATATAAACCTTTTAACCTTTAACAGCGCCAGACGTCAGGCCGCTGATCATTTGTTTGGATGCAAATAGATAAGTCACGACAAGAGGGAGAATCGAAATGGTTGTCCCCAGCATTACTGCTCCCCATGGTGTATTTGGAATGCCCTGCACGCTTCGCAGTGCCTGAGTAATCACATAATTTTCTGGGGTTGTTAGCACCACTAACGGCTGCATAAACATGTTCCAGAAGAAGACGAACTGCACAATAGCAAGCGTTGCCAGAGCTGGTTTCATCAGCGGAAGCACCACGCTCCAGTAGGTTCTGAACTCACCCGCGCCATCGAGCTTCGCCGCTTCTAATAGCTCTTTAGGAATAGAAGCCACCACGTGCTGACGCATTAAGAAAATACCAAATGGCGTGGTGGTGAACGGGAGCCAAACCGCTAAGTGGTTATCGAGCAAGCCAAGGAACTTCACGATCATAAAGTAAGGAATCAAGCTCAATACTGGCGGAATCATCATCGAGCCAACCAACATACCAAACAGCACGTTTTTGCCTTTGAACTTGTACACCGCAAAGGCATAGCCACCCATGCTACAAAACAGCAGTGAAATCGTAGTGCCTAGGAACGCGATGTAGATGGAGTTAAACATTGCCTGCCAGAAAGGCATGATTTCCAGTAGCTTGGCGTAGTTAACCGCTAAGCTATCACCAATGGCAAAGCTGATACCTGTGCCAAAAATTTCGGTACGATCACGGGTTGATAGCAACGCCGACCAAATAAACGGAAATACGGTCATGATGGCAGAAACAATCAGGATTGAGCCGAGCATCACCATCAGTATTTTGGTGAAGATCTCGATACTGCGATCGCTAGGACGCCAACGCTGCGCCGCAGGTAAAGTGTTAGTACGCATCTTATTGCTCCCCTAGACCTTTCTTACCGAAGAAGAAGAATTGAACCGCTGTACAGCCTGCAATCAAGGTAAAGAGCAGCCATGAAATTGCTGACGCTGTACCCATTTCTAACCATTCCCAACCCACTTTGTAGAGGTACATAGAGATGGTTAAGCCAGACTGACCCGTACCACCCGTACCGCGCGTTAGAACGAAGGGTTCTTCGAACAACTGCAAGTTACCGATGATGGTCATGGTGACCGCAAAGAAGATGAATGGACGAATCATTGGCAGCGAAATACTCCAGAATCGACGCCATGCGTTTGCACCGTCCATGCGTGCCGCTTCTAAGATGTCTTTAGGAATCGTCATCAAACCAGTGGTGTAAAGCACGATGTTGAAACCGGTATATTTCCAGAACACCATGATGGCGATGGAAGGCTTAACCATGGTCGCGTCATCTAACCAACGGATTGGCTGGAAGTCGTTCACCCAAGAGAATGCCCAACCAAACAAGGTGCTGTCTGCCAGTGCCATCAAGCTTTGGTTGATGATGCCCGAATTTGGCGAGTACATGTTGAAGAAGATAAGCGACGCTGCCACCGTAGAGGTGATAAACGGTAGAAAGTAAGCCGATGTCAGCCAATGACGAAAACGGTCTCCCAGTGACACCAAAATGTACGCCACAGGTAAAGCAACTAAGTGCTGAGCCACGCCCGATGTAATGGCTAGCCAAAGCGTGTTCTTCAATGAGCGCCACAGCCATGGGTCTGTCAATGCAATGTGGTAGTTTTCGACCCCCACATAATCCATCGCCCCCAACCCCTCGACTGGGTTCCACTCATGAAAAGAAAGAAAAATAGAAAACAGTAACGGAAAAATTCCGAACACTGAAAAGATGATCAAAAACGGCAGTAGGAATCCATACGGTGTAAGCGCTTTCAAATCTAAATAAGAAAAAATGCGCTTACGCTCAGGATCTGCCGTAACCTTACTCGCAGTGTGATTCATAATAACAACCTCTTATTAGGAGGGCGTGATGCCCTCCCTACTTACCAAATAGCTGAGTGCTTATAAGTTGCGAGTACGACGTTTAATCATGCGCTCTGCTTCTTTCAATGCAGTCTTAATGTCTTTGCCTTCGTCCAACACTTCCATCAGCGCATTTTCTAAGATGATGGAGCGTGCCACGTGATCACCTTTAGCTGGCGCTACTGGCTTGATGTTCTTCGCCACCTCAGCAAACAACAAACGCGCTTGCTGGCCACCTAAGAACTCGATCTTCTCTTCGAACATTGGGTCATCGTAAGTGGTTGTGTTGGCAGGGAATGCGGCAATGGTTTCAAAGTGCTTAAGTTGGATATCGCGCTTAGTTGTCATGTATTCGATCAGCTTCCACGCTTCATCTTGGTGTTTAGATTGGGTAGGAATCGATAAGAATGAGCCGCCCCAGCTTCCGTAAATACCATCAGGAAGGTTAGACACACCCCAACTACCCGCTGTTTCTGGTGCAATCCAGTTGTTTAGGTGACCAAGTAGCCAAGCACCAGAAAGCTGAGTCGCAAATGTGCCGTTACGGAAACCTTCATACCATTCGTTTGACCACGCAAGAATACGACCGTCCAAACCTTTGTCGCGGATCTCTTTCGCCACTTCAAAAGCATGAACAAAGCGCTCAGAGGTCACAACAGGATTGCCATCTTTATCGAAGTACAGACCTTCACCTTCAGGAACGGTGGTAAAAATGATTGCTTGTGCCACATCCGCAGCAGAAGCAATCAACTGAACATTTTGTTGTTTAAGCTTTTCACCGGCGGCGATATAAGAGTCCCAATCTTTGATCGCTTGATTGACATTGATACCTGCTTTTTCGAAAACATCTGTACGGTAGTACATCACGCCAGGACCTAAATCAACGGGCATGCCGTAGACATCACCATCCGCACCTTTTCCCTGCGTCCACGCATATGCAGCAAAGCTTTCTGCGTATTTATCTGCCCCATACTTTTCAGACAGATTGACTAAACCACCCGACGCTACAAATGGGCCTATTTTTTCCACATCAACAACAATCACATCACCCGCACCAGAGCCCGTCGCCAAGTTGGTTGTTAACTTGGTATGATGGTCACCATGGTTGTTCATTAGGTAATCCACCTTGATGCCTGTTTCTTTCTCGAAATCCGGTAGCAGCACTTTCAAGCTACTATCAAAATCAGGAAAGCCATCAAAGCGAATTTTGGTTTCATCAGCCGCATTCACCGTTGCAGCAACACCCAAAGCAGTAGTCATGGCAAGCGTCAAAGTTTTCAGTTTCATGTTATTGTCCTTAATTATCGTTTTATAGAGTATGGAGTTCCTTGACAGAACTTCTTGGCACTAAATTAGGTGACAGTTTGAAGTTCACATCTCGTTGGTTTTTATTGAGAATTTGAATCACCAGCCGAACAGCTTCCGCACTCATTTGCTCAATAGGAAAGTTAATGGTGGTTAAGGCAGGTGTAAGGTAACGCGCGAACAGGATGTCGTCGAAACCCACTAGTGAAATGCTATCTGGCACTGATATACCTTCAGCTTTTAAAACCTCATAAGCACCAAATGCCATGTGATCATTGCAAGCAAATACGGCTGTAAAAACGCTTTCACGTTTCAGCAATTTATGCATTGCCCTGCTCCCTGACTCTTCAGTAAAACCGGCCTCGGACACCAACGCTTCGTCATACAAGATTTCCGCATCTTCAAGAGCCTTGCGATAACCTTGTAGACGCCCCCGAGCGTCAGATCTGTCCAGAGGTCCGGTAATGCACGCAATGTTACGATGCCCCATTCGCAACAAATATTCAGTTGCCATTCGGCCACCAGATTCGTTATCGATCTCGATGCAGTTGTGCGCTATTTCCGGGATATACCGGTTCACCAGAACCACCGGAGTTCCTCGTTCACCTAGGTCGATCAAATAGTCGTCAGAAAGGCTTTGTGTATGCAAAATCATGGCATCCACTCGACGACTTAGTAAAAACTCAACCGATTCACGCTGGCTTTGCTCGGTATTTGAACCTGCGGTTACCACAACGTGGTAGCCCATGCGGCGCAAACGTTCTTCAATACTGTGCAAAATTCCTGAATAAAATGGCCCACCCAATTCAGGAACGATGATGCCAATACTGCCCGTACGGCTCGAAGCTAAAGCTTGCGCAATGGAATTCGGGCGATAACCCAGCGCTTGAATCGCTTTTTCGACTTTAAGCTTTTTGTCATGGTTCACGCGGCACGTACCATTGATGACTCTAGAAACGGTCGCTTGAGAAACACCTGCATATTCAGATACATCTTTAATTGTTGTCACAAGACACCTCATCTCAAGCCTCACACTGCAAGTTTCAATTGTTTCGAAACCGCTTTCATGAGCCGGATTATTGAGGATTCATAACTAGTTTAGCGTGAGTAATATCACACTGGATTTGAGGGTAAATTGAGTAATTTGATAAAAAATGAAGCGACTTACAGTTTTGCTCATGCTCATGAAACTGTTTCATGGTGACAGCTTGAGCGAGTTTTTGAGGAAATAAAAAGCTTCTGTTAAGGAGAGCTAAAAGAGTCAGAATGTATAGAAACATCATTATTATTTAGCTTTCGACAAGAGATGAGTAGTGGTAAAAAGGTACAAAATCCATCAGATTTTGTACCTTATTGAAGTGAAACTTTGCTACCGTAGTTGGCTGTCTTTACTCGCTCGACGATTAAAAAGAGTTAAAGCCTTTTCACGAGCATCTTCTTTTTCCTGACACTCAATACATAGCTCGACGCCCGGTATGATTTTTCTTCGAGCATTTGGAATACGCTCACCACATTCCAAGCAAAATTCCGTGTCGTTATGTTCTTGGTTTAAATGTGCACGAGCACGTTTGATTGCATCAATAACAGTGGCATCGATTTGCTCTTGAACGCCACCATCCTTTGTAAATCCATTCGCCATCATGGCCTCCACATATAATGAATGACTGGACGCACATTATGGATTGCAACCGATTAGGTGATAATAACCAAAAAATTGAATCACTATTACAATAGAGTAAAAATAATCATAGTTAACCCATAGGCTTACGCTTAGTGCTCTTCTCTCCAAGTCGCTGTCTGTTTGAATACACATTCGAGCAAACATCCATTTCAAGTAAAATACAGCGCCCCATTTTTTCTTTTTACATCATATTGATAACTCACTCGCATTGCCTTTCGGCAAAACTCCCATTGTTACTTGAACACCATAAACTAGCCTCAGCAGAATATTTGGGGGTTACGATGAAAAAATGGACATCACTAATACTGGCATCGACGCTAGTCGGTTGTGTGACGGTAGAAACAACTGATTCACCAGAAATTGTTTCCAATCCCAAAGAAAAAGCCGAAGCACGCATCGCCTTAGGTATGGGTTACCTAGAACAAGGTAATATGGTGAAGGCGAGAGAAAACCTTGAAAAAGCCTTAAAACATTACCCTGGTTACTATCGCGCTCAACTCTCTCTGGCGCATTACTACGAAAAAGTTGGCGAAGATGAATCAGCGAACTCGCTATACAAAAAATCCTTAAGACAGAATCCCAGTAACGGTAATGTGCTGAACAACTACGGTACGTTCTTGTGCAAACAAGGGGAGTACGAACAAGCGGACCGCTACTTTAATCGCGCTATCGAGCAGCCATACTACTACCTCATTTCTGCTAGCTATGAAAATGCAGCATTCTGCGCACTCAAAGCAGGAGAAACTGAGAAGGCCAAAAACTACTTTACTCGTACTCTCGATCACGATCCAAACCGTGTTCGCTCTATTCTTTATCTAGCTAAGTTGGAAATCGATGCGGGCAGTTACAAAGAAGCGCGAATTCGTTTAATGCAATTCCATCAACGTTATGGTGTACAAAAAGCATCGCTCGGATTGCTCGCGGAGTTGGAGCAAAAAGCAGGAAACGAAGCTTTGGAGAAAAAATATCGTAAGCAGTTGGCTGCTTTAAGTTAATCATCAACTCTTCTGAAGGAAGTCTTTAAGCGGTAATGTGGAAGCGCATAAATCCTTTATCGCATATCAACAAAGGGAGGACTCATGTTCCTCCCTTTTCAACGTTTTAAGCAAGCTATTTATCAAGCTGGTACTGGGCTACAAATCTCAACTAAAAAGCCATTAATGTCATGTACATAAGCTGTTGTTTGCCCCCATGGCATTTCTTGTACGGGTTGAACAAGTTGGGCGCCCGCAGCTAAAGCTCGTTCCAGAGCTTCTGAAACATTTTCTGTTTCGAATGCAATTTCAAAAGTAGGTGCTGAGGCACATGGAGGTACGGCTCCTTTCCCCAGACTTTTCATGAGCTCAAGTGAACAAAATGATAATGTAACTTCGCCAGTATCCAGCTCACCATAGTCTCCTTCTTCAAGGACCATTGCTCTTTTCAGTTGGAAAGCTTGCTCATAAAACTCTATCGTTTTTAAAACACTGTCTACATAGAGTATGGTGTATTTAAGTTTCATCTTGTTTTCACCTCCTGTTTGCCTGAACATTCAGTGTACTCAACTGGTTAAATATTTATTGAATCTTTACGACAAATTTGACATCAAATGAGGCTATTTTTTTCGTTTCGTGTAATGCGTCTGGCGACGCTTACGAACGCGTTGGGCACGTTGAATTTTGCGGTATTCGAGAAACAAAATACGGATGAAGCCAATAAGCCCCAGAATAAACAGGCTGGCAAATAAGAAAAGAAAACTGTCACAAATCCAAGCAGGTTCGCAAGGCATATAGATCTCAAATTCCATATGCCCTCCTTTATCAATTCCCTAATAACAAAAGCTTAGCACTTAACCTTTAACCACTGTTTGCGCTGCTCGGCGGTTTTGAACGTCCATGCCATAAATCGACTGATTTTTTGACCTTGACTCATCTCAACAACAACGGCTTCCACCGCACCACACTTCTCTAAGTTCTTACGAAGCCAGCGAACATTCTCTTTCTTTGAGATCAACGTCGTGAACCACAACACTTGCTCAGCAAACTGTTTACTTTCAAACGCCATGTTCTTAATGAAAGCCGCCTCACCTCCCGGACACCATAACTCAGCATTTTGGCCACCGAAATTAAGACTGGTCGATTTTTCTTTCGACTGAGCCTGACCACGCTTTGATTTGTTTGCTTTTAAGTTGTTATTTTTTCGCAGCGTACCTTGCTGGGCTTCTTCCATTGACTTATGGAATGGTGGATTACATGTTGTTACATCGAAGAATTCGCCGGGTTGGATGATCCCTTTGAAAAAATGACGACTGTCGTTTTGCAATCGACACTCAACCTTGCCATTAAGTCCTTTGTTACTTGCAGCAATCGCATTTGCAGCTTTGATCGATTTAGGGTCAACATCGCTACCAACGTATTGCCAGCCATATTCTGTTGTCGCCACGATAGGATAAATGCAATTGGCACCGACACCGACATCTAGCGCTCGTAGTCGGTTATGCTTAATCCCTTTGCACTCTTTACTCACAAGCTCTGCCAAGCGATGAATGTAATCGGCGCGTCCGGGAATCGGCGGACATAAATACCCTTGAGGGATATCCCAAAACTCAATGTCATAGTGATGGGTTAACAACGCCTTGTTCAATAATTTCACCGCCAAAGGATCTGAAAAGTTAATACTCTTTTCCCCTTTGGGATTTCGGATCACATGCTTACTCAGTTCAGGCAGCGCTTTGATTAACTCATCAAAATCGTAACGGCCAACATGTGGGTTGCGCGCATGTAGCCCTGCTTTTCCCTTCACTTGGGTAAACTTCATTGTCGATTTTGAGGCAAGAGAAGCCCCGCCCTTTTTTGACTTTGCAGGCTTGGTTTTGGCGTTGTTGTTAGTATTCTTCATTATTTGTCTTTCGTTTCCAGATAAATCATAAACAAACGAGCATCGAGCTCAAGTTGGTGATAATCCGGCTCCATATGACAACAGAGCTGATAAAAGGCTTTGTTGTGTTCTTTCTCTTTCAGGTGTGCTAACTCATGCACCACTAGCATTCGTAACAATGGCTCAGGCGCATTGCGAAACATATTAGCGATACGAATTTCATTTTTGGCTTTAATTTTGTTCCCATGAACACGGGATGCATAGGTGTGAAGCCCTAACGCATTATTGATCAGATGAATTTTTCCGTCGTACACCACTTTGCTCAGCGGCGCCGTTTTCTTCATATAGCGATTTTTGATCTCAATAGCGTATTCAAACAGCGCTTTTTCACTTTTGATGGTGTGATTTTGCGGGTAGCGTTTTTCAAACCAAGCTTCAAGACGGCCACTGCCTACCAATTGCTCGACTTGAGAAACAATGTGCTCAGGGTAACCTTGAATGTATCGAAGTGCAGGATGCATAGCGTGCGGGTGTCAGTTGAAAGGGCGTCAGTTTACCTGAATCACGCTTGCCATTCACTGTCTTTTCGTTACACTCCCCGGCTAAAAGCTAGAGGATCAACCAATGAAAAGACTGGTACTGTACGTAAAAGATAAATGTCCACACTGTAAAGATGCGCAGCGCTATCTTGACTCTAAAGGTTATAAATACCGTCTAACAAATGCGAAAATGCAACGTGGTCGCAAAGAGTTAGATGCGATTGGAGCTCGCTCACTACCTGTATTGAAGATTGGAGATCGTTACATGGTTGGCTGGAATCCAAATAACTTTGAAAAGATATACAACGGAAAATAGGTTCTACACATAGCATTTTACAAATTCGATAAACGTCCGATCAGCTATCGACAGATAACCGTCTTTTCTCCATGCTAAAGCAAGGTCAAAAACCACAGGGGTAGTAAATGGCACCCCTACTACATCCGGTTCATTGTTCGCCACCAAATCCAGTAAAGCTGTAATCGCAAATTCATGCTTCACAATACTTAAAATCATCGGCAGCAAATTACTTTCAAAAGAGAGCTGCAAGTCACTGTTGTTTTGAACAGCCATCTGCTCTAAAAAGTCCCGGTGGAAATAACCGGGTTTAAACATCACCAGCTCTTGACCAAAAAAAGCCTTAAAGTCGACTGTATCTTGCTGAGCAAGCTCGTGCTCTTTGCCCACGACTGCAACCATCTCGGCAGACAACAAATGATCCGATTCCAGATCGTCTGTGACGTCATCACCAACAATGACCGCAATATCCAGTTCTCCCTCGAACAACATTTTCTTTAGTGAACGCGTTCCGGCATCAACTAAAGTGAGCTTTAAGTTGGGATAGCGCGACTTAAATGCCATTAAGATTTCAGGAAAAAAGTAAGACCCCATCATACTTGGTGCCCCGAGCCGAACTTCTCCTTTTTCTAACCCTTTAAGCTCGTCCATCGCCAGTTTTGCATCGTCAATTTGTTGGATGATCCGCTTGGCATGCTCGTATAACAGCTCACCTTCATTAGTTAACGTGACTTTTCTGTCTTCGCGTTTGAATAACTCAAAGCCCAGTTGCTGTTCAAATTTCTTAATCGATATGCTCAACGCTGGCTGGGCAATATGCAGTGCTTTTGCAGCGTGGGTAAAGTTACGGTGTTCAGCGACTGCGACAAAGTGGTTGAGGTGTTTCGAGTCCATCTAACTAGATCAAAAATATATCATAATCATATTTTTAATATATTTTATATATCTAATGCTTGCTGATAATTTGATCACGTTCCTCACTTAAGGTGCTTCTATGATCGAATCCGGCTCTAAAGCCTACAAGAAAATTACGCTCAGTTTAGCGCTGGGCTCATTTTTGGTCTTTTGTAATCTCTATCTTTTACAGCCTATGTTACCGCTGCTAGCAAAGCACTTTGTCGTGTCTGAAACTCAGATTAACTGGGTATTTGCTGCTACGACATTGACACTGGCGGTATCCCTTGTCCCTTGGGCGGTTTGCTCGGAAATATATGGACGCCGAAACGTCATGTTGATAGGGCTATATGCCTTGCCAGCAATTGGCTTGTGTATGTCATTAACTGATTCGTTAATTATGCTGGTTTTATTTCGCGCATTACTTGGCCTTGCCTTAGCGGCTTTTGCCTCAGTCGCGGTAGCATATATGGCAGAAGAATTATCTGAAAAAGCATTCTCCCTCGCCATTGGTGGTTATATAGCGGCAAACTCATTGGGTGGGATTAGTGGTCGAATTGCTGGTGGAATGTTGGCTGACTTATTAAGTTGGGAAGCTGCCGTATTGATTATGGCTACTCTCACGTTGCTTGGTGCCGTGTGTCTACAGCTATTGCTGCCGAAACAAAAAAACTTTAAACCACAAAAAGGCATGCTGCGGTTCCACAATCGTGCACTAGTCAAGCATCTGCAAAACCAAAAGCTATGGTTTGCTATGTTGGTTGGTGGCCTTAACTTCGCACTCTTTGTCAACTTGTATACTGTCATGGGTTTTCGCCTCGTAAGCGCCCCCCATTCCCTACCAATCGCGCTAGCTTCACTCATTTTCCTTTGTTATTTAGCCGGCACCGTAAGCTCTAAGCTATCCGGCTCATGGTTACTACGTCACGGAGCTGTTTCAGGCATGTTGCTTGGTAGCATCATTAGCATGATGGGAATGTGGTTGGCTTACATTGATCAACTTCCTTTTATGTTAGCTGGGCTTTTATTAATCAGCTTTGGCGCTTTTTTTACCCATACTCTGGCTTACGGATGGGTTAGCCGAAAAGCAGTTCAAGGCAAAGCCACCGCGACCGCTCTTTATTTGGTGCATTACTACATTGGTGGAAGCTTAGGTGGATTTTTCTTAATCTATTTGTGGCAACATGGCGGATGGGCGGAAGTCATTGCTGGAGGCATGATGTTATATTTGCTGATGTTTGGGCTCATCCTCAAGCTAAAACGAACTCACCAGCTCGACCAAATAAAAACACAGCCTGAAGCAATGTAATTTGTTATTCTCTGCTCAGATAACTATTTGAACACAGAAGCACAATGTCAAACACTCGCTCAACACAACATACAGAAACCATCGCTCAACAGGTCAATCAATGGCTAAATGATGTCGTGATTGGACTAAACCTATGTCCTTTTGCGGCAAAGCCTCAACGCAACAAACAGATTAAAATTTTTGTTAGCCATGCCACTTCTGAAGAAGATTTACTACAAGATATCCTAGAGCAATTCCAAGAATTAGAAACGACCCCCGTCAGTGAACTTGAAACCACTCTTGTTGCCGTGCCAGACATGCTGCAAGACTTTTGGGATTACAATCTATTTATTGATTGGATTGAGGCGCTGATCCGCCAAGAAGGTTGGGAAGGCACTTTCCAACTCGCAACATTTCACCCTGATTACTGCTTTGCTGATGCAGACCCTGACGATGATGAAAACCTAACGAATCGTGCACCCTATCCAGTGTTTCATTTGATCCGAGAAGAGAGCATGGAGAAGGTACTCAAACATTACCCAAATCCTGAAGCAATTCCAGACACCAACATTGCTCGCGTACAGTCTCTAACGGCTGAAGAACGTAAAAAACTGTTTCCTTATTTATTTGTTTAACACCCTAAGTTCTATAAAGGCTCTTAGGAGCCTTTTATTTTGTCACTACCGGCTCTATCTGAAAGCACTTATACACCACACAATTTCTTCCTCGTTGCTTAGCTTGGTACATGCATTCATCCGCAATTAAGATAAGTTGGTCGATTAAGCTTCTATTTTCATCTTCACTGGTATTCATTGCAAAATCAAAATCTGCCGCACCAATTGAGATAGTAACTGGCTTGTCGTCTAGCATGATTTTGTTCACGCATTGACATAATTCTTGTGTAAAGTGATGCCGCTGTTCAATCGTTCCTCCCGGAATCCAAATCAAAAACTCTTCCCCACCAAAACGAGCGGCAACACCTTGCTCAGTTAGCTGTTCATTGAGTAACATCGCAACCTGCTGCAAGATCTCATCACCTTTCTGGTGACCATAAGTATCATTAACTTTCTTAAAGTGGTCGATATCTGCGACGGCTAAGGTCCCCTTCCCACCATACGTCCTCATATGCTCAATATCGCGCTTGAGTGTTCTAAATATACTACGGCGATTCGGTAGCATGGTCAGTGAATCAAAATTGGCCTGGAACTCTAGCTTCTCATTGAGTTTCTTTAGCTCTCGCTCTTGGTTGCGGCGAATCAACTCTACCTCAATCCAAGACGCCATCAATTTAAGGATATCGAGGTCAAATTGGTCAAATTTTCCCGGGTAAGGTTTAGCAGAAGAAAAGTTCAGCGTTCCAAAAACTTCATCATCCACAAATATGGGAATGCCGATATAGGATTCAAGACCAAAGGTTTTATAAGCCGGATGGCGGGCATAATCTTCACTTTTTCCCATGTGTTCTATCGCAACAGGACCGTATGAGCGGCAAGTGATTTCACAGTAAGTATCATTAAAGTCAAATGAGTCACCGGGATTTAAGTCCACTTCTTCTGGCGTGACACAATTTAAAATCGTGTAGGTGTTACCTTCGATTTTCGAGAGTATTGCAATATCTAAGTTATATCCCTCTAACCCCATCATGAGCAATTGAGTAACTTGGATATCAAATCCTTTTTGGTAATCGTTCGTAATTTGGTACAACCCACGAATGACCCGTTCACTGTTGTTTGTTTGCATATTGTTTCCAGTGATTCACATTGTGATTGAACTCAGGCATCTCAATTCATGCCGTCCTGTTATTGCTGCACGATATCCCTATCGTTATCCAACATTTTTTCACTCTCACATAGCGACACTAACGATGCTTTGTTAGTATTGCGCGATACTAATTAAAGGCGGACTAAGCTCATGCATTTATCAAAACTGACTCAAGAAACATTCGACCACCTTTACCGCGACATTACTGAATTTCGTAGTACTTTCGATTTACCTGTCGCTTCTCCTGAAAGCTTAGACGAAAAAGCCGATACTCTGCATACTTCTTTGATTATTGAAGAATTGACAGAGCTTGCTGAAGCAGATTGTAAGACTGAACAAGCTGACGCTATTGTCGATAGCGTGTACGTATTGATGGGCCGTCTTGTGCATCTCGGACACAGTAAAGTAGAAGATAATCAATCAATTAGCTATCTCATCGATTTGCTACTTAACGTTGCCGTAAACCGTGGCATCGACTTCCTACCATGTTGGGATGAAGTCCATTCAAGCAACATGAGCAAAGTATGTCGTAATGAGAAAGAGTATGCGGACACCGAAGTTCACTATGCAGAACAAGGTATTAAGCTAATGGCGATACAAAAAGGCGATTACATTATCGCGAAGTGTGCAGAAGATTTTGTATCAGAAGCAAAAACCATTCGCCAAGGAAAAGTATTGAAGTCGGTTTACTATCGTCCTGCTGATTTAGCAAAACTCGCTCAATAAGCATCTCCCCCGATCCAAGGCCGTGAGTATTAGAATTGCTTATGGTCTTGGGTATAACTATGCAAATACTCTCCTTCCATATAAATCAGAATTCCGCTATCGTGCTAACACAGAATAACGTATTTTATTAAAAATACGGCCTAACAAGGGCCACTCAGAACTAAAATACATGTGGTGTTATTTGTAATGATTTTTTCAGTAAGCTTGTGTTAGTTACAGTAAGGTTCAAGAATCTAATATATGGATATTTTCATAGCTAGACAGCCAATTTTTGATAGAGACAGTAATGTTTACGGTTATGAATTATTGTTTCGAGACGGAAATTCAAACTCATTCCCCGACATTTCATCGCAAGTTGCAACCGAAAGTGTCGTCAAAGTAGTGTCTTCAGACTACCTCAACCTCATTGCGCAAGAAAAATATGCATTTATCAACTTCTGCAATGAATCTCTCTCTACCGCCAATATTGAATGCTTAAACTCAAATAATGTCATTGTAGAAGTTGTCGAAACCGTAGAGCCTAATTCAGCAAATTTGCAAACTGTTATTGATGTCAAAGAGAAAGGTTATAGAGTCGCATTGGATGACTTTAGCTTTCATAACAGCTGGCAAAAGTTCCTTCCGCATATCGCTATGTTAAAAGTGGATATTAGGCAGGCCACGGTCAAACGAATCAACGTAGCCCTATCAATCAAAGAGCGCTATCCAGATTTATTGTTGGTCGCAGAAAAGGTGGAAACTAAAAAAGAATATCTGCGACTTCATGAGCTTGGGTTTGACTTATTTCAAGGATATTTCTTTGCAAAGCCTGAAGTCATTAAGTCAGAGAAGGTTTCAAATAAAATTGCCAACCTACTGAATATAGTTGCAATATTATCTGAAGAAAATTACAAAACAGATGAGATAGAAGAACTATTTAAAAATGATGCGGTTCTAATTATTAATCTGCTTTCTTTTGTTAATTCAAGCTACTTCAATAAGCGCGGTAACATTACTTCAGTTAAAGGGGCTATCTCGTTCCTCGGTAAAGATGAACTTCTAAAGTTCGTGAGCGTGGCTCTATCGCGTAGTAGTGCGTCTAAACCAACGGAGTTATCTAACTTAGCCCTGATCCGAGCTAAATTCTGTGAACACATGGCGCTCAAACAACCCAAAAATCAATTAGCTAGTGCGACGGCTTTTTTAGTCGGGTTATTTTCTCTAGCAGACTCCATCTTAGATACGCCAATTAACGTAGTTATTGATCGACTGGCATTACCTAGAATAATGAAAGATGCCATCGTGACCAAAACAAACAATTACGGAAAACTACTGGAGACGGTACAACAATTGGAGGAAGCAAACTGGACCATGGCTGAGATGAGCTTGCGTGAATTAGGACTCACCATTGGTGATGCGGCGACCTGTTATAAAGAGTCCATAAAGTGGGTCGACTCCATTAACTACTAAGCAATAATTATTCACTTTTGAATGTATCAACAGGCGTATTAATGGCCAGATTAAGCCAATGCACAGCAGTGCTTGGCTTAATCAAAAAGAAGCACAGCAGCACCATCTACAAATACGCGCCTGACGGGCGTTTTAAACACTTCGGTTAGTGTCGCTTCATTTAACACATCTTCACATACACCAACTTCTTTCAACACTCCTTTGTCCAATAGGAGCGCTTTGTCCGCATACTTCAAAGTACGATTTAAATCATGGTTTGACATCACCACACTTAATCCCATCTCCGCAATACGATGGATAAGCTTATACAATAAGACTTCTTGGCCTATATCTAATGGCGCTGCTGGCTCATCCAATACTAATAATTTGGCATATGGATTAAGCGTCGGCCACACTTGCAAACAAATCGCGGCTAAGCGGACACGTTGCCATTCACCACCCGATAAATAATGAATTGAACGATGCAGTTTATCTTGCAACTCCAATAACGAGGTTAACTCTAGAACGGCTTGCTTGACCTTTTGTTCTTCAATATCACAATGAGCTGGAATAGACAGCGATAGGTATTGCACAACATCGAGATTGAAAGCTGGCCTACCCGATTGACTAAGAAACGCACGAACTTGAGCCAGTTGCTCAACAGACGCTTGCCCCACTTCACAACCATCAATGCTCGCCGAACCTTTGTGGTCGAGTAAGCCACATAGCGCACTCAATAGTGTACTTTTCCCGCTGCCATTCGGACCAATCACATGCAGAACTTCTCCAGCTTGCACGTCAAAGGAGAGCGGCAGTAAACGAGAGCCAACGGACAGGCTATTAACGCGTATCATGATTTTTAATTAACATCCAAATAAAAATAGGAGCACCAATTGAAGTCGTTACCACTCCTAGCGGCAATTCAGCAGAATTCAATGCTGTACGGGCAACAATATCGGCAAACACAACCAAGGTCGCCCCAGCTAACGCAGACATTGGCAAAAGGTATTTGTTTTCTGTCCCTAAAGCTAAACGCAATAAATGAGGAACAACTAAACCAACAAACCCAATAACTCCACCTATCGCGACCGAACCACCGACTAGAACAGAAACGGCCAGAATCAACTTCCAACGAATGGCATCAATATTTATACCCAACTGCTGAGCGTGCAGTTCACCCATCATCAACTTATCGAGTACTTGTCCTTGCAGGCAGAGCCAAATAAAGAATGGCAGGATGATGAGTGTCAACCAATGTTGGTACCAACTGGCTCCTCCAATTCCCCCCATCAGCCAATACATTAACTGCCTTAAACTGAGTTCATCACTGAAATAAAACGCCCAAGTGACGACTGCGCCAGTAAGAATGCCGAGCGCCACCCCAACTAATAGCAAGCGTGTGGTACTCAAACGCATCATTTTTGCCATTGAGACCAATAACAAAGTAAACAACAATGCGCCAAAGACCGACGCCAACATAAAACCGACCGGTGTCGCCAATGTTGGAATAAAGAAAAGTACCAACACCATAAAGACGCTAGCCCCTCCTGAAATGCCTAATACGCCCGGCTCCGCCAACACGTTTCCCAGTAATACCTGCAATACGGCGCCTGACAACGCCAATGACGCACCAATCGCAATCGCTGCAAGTAATCGTGGCAAACGCAACTGTCCAATTAGCTGTTGTTCAAGATCAGTCATGGATGAAAACAGAGAAACAAACACATCTCCAACCATCAAATAAATGAGGCAAAATAGAATGAGAGTTGCAGACATAAACATGGCAAAACGCATCCAACGTTGATGCTTTCTTGCCAAAAGTTGAGAAAATTCCATAGCCAAAGAATGGTAAAACTGAATAGCTCAAGCGTAACACAGACTTGAGAAATGAACGGATAAAATAATGGCTTAACCTAAATGAAATAATGTTCATGCAGGTTAAGCCATAACATAGTATGAGATATCAATCGTAAACGACTTGATCGTCCTCGTAGCGAATCTTCACCGGACAAACCATTAACGCCGCGCGTTGGCCAATGGTCACACGGCGATTAGGAAACACAATAGCCTCGCCTTCATTTTTTGCCATCAGTGGTTTGTCGCCATCATGACCAAAAACTTCACCATGCTTAAATGCCGTAAAGTTTTCAACTTCATCATCAAAAAGGAAATCAAAATCGTCGTGAACACGAACAATGGTACGGCTCACACGGTAGGTCACGGGTTTACGTGGTAAATGTTCTGCTTTCGAATCAGAAATCAAATCTCGCATGGCCAAATCACATGCGACTAATTTCTCCAGTTCATTTTCGCCAATGCGAGCAACCCGCCCCAACTCAACCGTCAGTGCTTGTGCTGCAAAGTTCTCCGCGCTATACCAGCTAAAGGTACTGGATGGTGCATTAGAAAATAGAACCGCTTCAATATGGCTACTTTCAATAAACTCCATCAGAGCTTTTGAACGAACAGGATGGCGAGACTTAGGGCTTACCACAAAGGAATAGTGCTTTGACAAACGAATCGCGCAATGAAGATCCAGATGCCAGCGTGTTGATTCTTCTGTTCCTTCATAAAACTGAGAGACCAAAGACTTCAGATTAACAGCGATCTCAAGCTCTTTTGAAGGCGATTGAGGTTTCTCATCAAACAGTCGATTCAGATTCTGCTCTATAAATCGAGTGTGAGCATTTGTCGCCTCTGGATGAGCGATGATAAACAAACAACGATGCTTAATAGATTGGAAACCCGTTTGGATATCTTCGATGATTTTATCAACCAGCTCCATAGGGGCGGTTTCATCACCGTGGATACCGCAGGAAAATATGATGTTTTTCGATTCAGAGGTTAGATTGGCTGGAATCACCTCCAACACACCTCTTTGATGCAGTTTGAAGGTGGTGCCCGCTGCGACAGTGAGCTCACCTGCTGGCATCTCTTGTTGAAGATCCAGGCTGTCTAACAGAAAAGATTGGCGAAAGAGGGACTTCGTCATGCGCTACTCCTTTATTGCACAGCAGGTATGTTAATGAATTGTACAGACAATTTTTGTTGCTACGATCTCACTTATTGATAGAAATCGTGTGCTTCATCGTAATTATAAAAAATGAATCAGTGAATCTCATTATGTAAACCGACTTCACTAAGCCGAAATCACTGACACAGACAAGCCGAGCAACAGCTCGGCTTTATTTGCAAGAATATCACAAATTTATCTGAATTATCATTGATCTAGTAATGCTTCAAACTCATCAATTTTTGCTTTGACGGTATCAATACTTTGCTGCCAAAACTCACTGCCGGAAAGATCCATTCCTAGGTGTTTTTTCACCACATCTTCAGCCATCATTGAGCCAGTATCACGCAATAAATCCACATAATCGGCGTAAAAACGTTCTGCTTTCTCTGCTCTTTGGCTATAAACACCAATGCTAAATAGATACCCAAAGAGATAGGGATAGTTGTAAAAGCTCACTTCAGAAATACTGAAATGTAACTTACTCGCCCAGAAATAAGAGTCGGGTTGAGACATAGACTCGCCATACCACGCTTTCCATGTGTTGCTCATCAATTGACAAAGCTGTGAGGCATCCAAATCCCCCTGCTCCCTTTGTTCATAAAAAGCCTTTTCAAACTCGAATCGAACCGGAATGTTCACCATCAACGCATAACAAGAAGAAAGTTCTTCCCATAGCATCTCCAGCTTTTCCTCTTTACTCTTCGCTTGATTAAGCATGTGATCACGCACAACATTTTCAGCGAAAATAGAAGCAGTTTCTGCCAACGTCATCGGATAGCGTGTTTGGCATATTGGCATATCACGCATCACCCAGTTGTGGAATGCATGACCGAGTTCGTGTGCTAAAGTGAGCAAGTCGGAACGGCTCCCCCCCCATGTCATAAAGACTAATGGAGAACGAGTCGCGGCAAACTTGGTACAATAGGCTCCCAAGCGTCGATTTGGCGTTGGAGCAGCATCAATCCAACCTTTTTCAATCATCACATCAACAAAATCCGCCATGTCTTGGCTTACTTCTGCAAAAGCGGCTTTGATAAGCGCAATTGCTTCATCAAAATCGTACACCTTCGCTTCTTTGCCAGCAGACGGCATACCCGCTAAGTGATTCCACGGTTTCATTTCATCTAGCCCGTGCACTTTTGCCATGAGTTGACCCGCTTTCTGCCCAACATGGCGATTTTCCTTGGTCGTACGAATCATCGCATCAAGCGTCGCTGCTTCTATCCGGCTTTCGTGCAAACTTGGGTCTAAGAAGTGAACTTTTTTCTTTGAAGAACGTTTTTGGTATTCTGTTAAACGCCAACCTGCAAGAGCGTTCAGCACTGAAGCAAATGTTTGTTCATGTGTTGCCATGGCTTTTTGAATACCACGCCATGTCGGCTCTTGTTGGGAAAATTCAGTCCCATAAAGCACGCTAGCCGCTTGTGAAAAACCAACGCTCTCAACAGTGCCATCTTGCTGTTCTACGTTGACTTGCAATACACCGGTTAAGTTGTCGTACATCCGTCCCCACGCATCGCGTCCATCAACCTGCATTGCTGATAGCAACTGTTCTTCAGCAACAGTCAGTTGTGTTTCTGCTTGTTGACGCAAACATTCGATCTGAAAAGCTTGTCCCGAGACATCACCACTATCATGGTTAAGAATTTCTTCGATCACATCATCTTCTGCATGTGATAGCACGTCTTCAAACGGCGAGAATGACTGATTCAGTTCCGAAGAGAGTTTTGCAACGCGTCCTATCAATGCTTTTGCATCTTGTGCGGTTGCATCAACGGAGGCATGACAATTCGCAAATGTATTAATGGTTGAAAGCAGCTTGCCAGCCGCTTCCCTGGTGAGGATCGCATTTTGAATAACACCAACAGCACGCCTATTGCCGACTTGTTGGTTGAGTAATTGAATGCACTGTTTGATCAACGCTATGTCTTGTTCGATTTTTTCATCACACAGGTCGTTGTAAGCAACAGTTAAATTCCAACTTGGCGCAGTCATGATTCGTCCTTATTCGATTGGCCTACCAACGGTAATCACCCGCTGATATGGCTTGTCACATTGAATGACTTGAAGATGGGTAAGAGACTGATACCCAATTTGTAATGAAGAATACAGCTGAGGATTCTTCCAGTCGAGCTGTAAGACTGAAGCTAGAATCATTCGGATAGTACCACCATGGCACACCACCAATGTATCTTCCTCGAAAGTACCCACTCTTTCCATCCAAGCGGTACTCACTCTGGTATAAAAATGTTGTAATGATTCGGCGTTTGGTAAGGTATTCTCAGCTGGATTTTGCCAAAAAACCTCCAACTGCGACCACTCAGATTGCAGTTCATCAAACGGTTTGCCATCAAAAGAACCAAAATCCATCTCCTGAAAACAAGAGACAATCTCCAGCTCTGCATTAACGGCTTGGCTGTACAAGGTTGCTAATTCGGCACACCGGCTTAAAGGAGATGTGATCACTTTACTCACACGGATCTCATGCTCAAGCAAATCACACAATTTACGCTGCGTCTCGAAAACGACGGGAACATCACTTCGGCCATTTAACGCTGGTGGACTATCGACCTTGGCATGCCGTAGCAAATAGATGTTAACAATATCGCTCATAGTGATCCCTTTAATGCCAATGGCAATCCGGCTGCAACGAAGGTGACATCATCAGCGATTTTTGCAATGGCTTGGTTCATCCAACCTGCATTATCGACAAATAAACGCGTTTCTTCTCCCATGGGGATCACACCGAGCCCAACTTCATTAGACACCAACACCACATCTGCATGGCACGCGTTCAGAGCATTGGTTAACGCTTTCACTGCTTGTTCAATATCTTGCTCATCTTGGCGATGGTAAATCACGTTGTTGAGCCACAACGTTAAACAATCAACCAAAACTAGGTCATGTTCAGTAAATTGGGTAAGTAAAGGCGGTAGTTCAAGCGGACATTCATGCTCCTGCCATTGATCATCTCGAGAGAATTGATGATGAGCAATACGACGGCGCATTTCATCGTCCATCGGCTGCGCGGTTGCAACATAGTGCCGGGCTTTCGAGTTTTGAGTTGCGCTTTTCACCACCAAGGATTCAGCAAAACTGGATTTACCTGAACGTGCGCCTCCCAACACTAGATGGATAGACATATCACTACCTCGCTACTAACGCCAATATCACGACATAACATAACAACTCCATGATTTGTTGAGCCCCGCCCAGACAATCACCTGTAAAACCACCAATGCGACGCAGTAGCCATACTTTAAGTAAGTAACGGAACACGATACCAGTCAATAACAAGGCGAATACAATAGAAAGTGGCAGCAATAAGCTAACGAGTACACCCGTTATAACCAAGACCGTCAGCTCAAGAGAGCTTTGTCGGCTTGCGAGTGGTTTGCTTTTACTGGTTTCACTGTCACTCACGTATGGCATATCAAAAATTAAGGTCGCTGCAACGGCCCTGCTTATGGTGTAAGCCACTATCCAGATAACAAATAGGTCTGTTATTTTGGCAAGCTCACTCAGCAAGATGAACTTGGTCAACAGCGCCATCACCAACGCTGCAGCACCGTAAGTACCAATACGACTGTCTTTCATAATGGTCAAACGGCGTTCTAGCGTCATCCCACCACCAATGCCGTCTGCCATATCCGTCAGTCCATCTTCATGAAAGGCACCGGTTAATAGCAAGCTGATGATCATTGTTAGAACAATGGCCGCATTGTCCGGCAATATCATTGCCAGCACGGCATAGCATAGCGCGCAAATCAAACCAAGTATGACACCAACCAACGCGAAGTATCGTCCGGCTTGGTTCATTCGCTCTTCGCTGTAAGGGGTACGCTTAGGGATCGGTAAACGTGAGAAAAACCCCAGAGCAAGGAAGAAAAGATCCAACTGATAACGCACTTTGCTTTGCATTAAACCGTAACTCCAGCATCATCGAAGCTTGCCATGGTCGAGTAAAACTCCGCTGCTGCCAGAACTAATGGCAATGCTAAAACGGCCCCTGTGCCTTCCCCTAGCCTCAATACAAGCTTATGCAAAGGCTCCGCTTTCATTTCTTCGAGCATGAGTTGATGGCCGGATTCATCCGATTGATGAGCAAATATCATGAACTCACGACATGCTGGTTCAATAAAACAGGCAGCATACGCGGCAGCTGTCACGATGAAACCATCGACAATAACCGGTACTTTCTTCTCGTAGGCCGCTAAGAATGCGCCCACCATTTGAACAATTTCGTAACCTCCCACTTGTTCAAGGATGTCTAGTACGTCTGCACCTTCACACCTCGCAACACCTTGACTCACCAATGCCCGTTTTTTTGCTAACTGCTCTTGATTAATGCCAGTACCACGGCCTACGCATTTATCTACACTATTACGTGAAAGCGCTGCCAAAATTGCTGCTGCGCTGCTGGTATTTCCGATCCCCATTTCACCAAACATGACAATATTGCAGCCATCTGCCGTGACTTTTTCTACGATTTCTCGCCCGTATGAAAGCCCTAACGTCAATTGTTCTCGGCTCATCGCCGCTTCTTTTGCAAAGTTGTTCGTGCGAGCTCCCAAACGTTGAACCACAAAATTAGGGTTATCGCTTTCCACTGGAATCAGGATGCCACAGTCCACTATTTTCAAATCAACCTTGTTGCTACGACAAAAACAGTTGATGGCAGCCCCTCCTGCCAAGAAGTTTTGCACCATTTGCTGAGTAACCGCACTTGGCGCGATACTCACTCCCTCGTCGGCGATACCATGATCACCAGCGAAAACAATAGCGGTTGGCTTTTGGATGTTAATTTTAGTGACAACGTCACTAAGTACATTACTTTGAATTAGAGCTAACTGATGAGCCAGCTCTTCCAACTGACCTAATGCGCCTAGTGGTTTGGTTTTTTGATTAATGCGAGCCCAAATGGCTTCAGAATATATTTGATTTAACATGATGTAAGTTACTTAGGACGAGCGACAGAAAATGTGTTATTTAGCGAGGCATATTCACCGCCACCAAGACGTGACAATGGATTCACTTTTAAAGCGTCGATTTTTAATCGTTCAGATTCATTATCAATCACCGATGGATCAATATATACCTGCTCGATTTGAGCGAACACTAGACTTTGCGGTGTTTCACCAATTTCTTTGACTTCATATAGCTTGCAGCCAAATGCGATCGGCGCTTCCTTTAAGCGAGGCAGTTCAAAGCCGTCAAAGTCGACTAAATCCAAATTGTTTAACTCAACCTCAGAGACGCCATGCTCAAGCGTTGCCGATGTATTCGTGACCACATCTGCAGAATCAACTGTAGCAATATGAACAACTAAACGACCTGTTTCCAGCACATTTCTAGTGGTGTCTTTCACCTCTCCTGTCGGCTTTTTGCCTACCGAAAACATCAGTAACGGTGGATTACTGGCGATGGGGGTGAAGTATGAAAACGGAGCCAAATTATAGTTGGAACCCGCGGATTCCGTCATAACCCACGCGATTGGGCGAGGAACCACTGTTTGAGTCATTAAATGATAAATTTGAGTTGGAGCTAAAGTACTCAAGTCAATTTTCATATTGCATCCCTTTTTGCAACGAGGTCGTCCATTTGTGGCAGTCTATCTTGAAATCAATGATTTAACTAGATAGCACACTGCCGCATTCTCAAAAAGGGTCAATGGCCTGCGGGCTATTGTGTATTTTGACAATATTTCTATCTGAAACTAATCTTATTTATGGGTTAACTCTGGCATAGAGAATGCATTATTCAGGTTGTTACTCATCTATCGTTTGAGAAAAGCAAGGAGACCGTTATGTTTGCCAATCAAAAAACGAGAAAATCGAAAAATCCTGGTCAAAATAAAAAGAACTCGAAAAAAATTCCCCTATCCTTAACTTAAACCCAAAGCGCAAATCGGCCTCTCATGAGGCCGTTGTTGTTTCATGGCATTTTGACTTACCTTACATTTTATCTCTCAGATTTACCGCAATAGCAGACATTGACGTCAATCAAGCGTATGTTGAGTCCATGTTGCTTATGTGGATTTACAAGTGGGAGGCAATATGTCGATTCATGACGACAATGCGACCGTCATCGTTGCAGGTGGCTCAGGTCTAGTAGGAAACGAACTCATGAAGATATTGCTTGATGATGATCCCATTGGTCATATCTATGCACTTGTCCGCAAGCCATTGCCGTACTTCCATCCAAAACTTGAACAAATCCAGCACTCTGATTTGCAAATTGTCGACTGGTCAGAAGAGAAAAAGGTACCCAAATTTGGCTTCATTTGCTTGGGGACAACCATGAGGCAAGCAGGCTCGAAGGCCGAGTTGGAACGCATCGATTACGAACTGGTTTGTAGTGTCGCGCAGGAAATGAAAGTGCTCGGCGTTAGCCATCTTGCTGTGGTATCAAGCTATGGCGCTTCTCTTCGCTCATTTTCACACTATCTTCGTACTAAAGGAAAAATGGAAGAAGCGCTGCGACAAATGGAGTTTGAACACTTAGTGCTTGTTCGCCCGGGCCCATTAAAAGGGCTTAGAGATGAACCTCGTACTGATGAAGCCATTGTTCAAGGTATATTAAAAGTGTTTTCTCCAGTGATGATTGGCCCTCTTGCCAAGCTCATTCCGATATCAGCTACCGACGTTGCTCGCTCAATGTTATTTAGCCTATTTCGTCACAGTTCACGTAAAGTAGAAACGTTAAACAGCGTCGACATGAAAAACATGCTTAATTTATACCAATAATCAGAACATTAATTTATCAAAAAGCACAATTACCCGTCTAAATAACTAAACGCTCTTATTCATTCCATTCTTTTATTTTCCCCTACTCTTAGTTGGGGTTATCTTGCGCACATTACCTCTTCCATATGCATTAAGTACATTAATGCAACATCACAAAATTATAAGGAAAATGATATGTCAGTTGCGGTTATCGCTTCCTTAGCTGGGTTTGTTGGCATCCTCTTTATTCTGTTTTGGCAACAAAATAAAGGCCACACACTTTCCCGCTTGGTTCTCACTGGTTTAATCTTCGGCAGTGCTTTCGGTCTTGTTTTACAGTTCATTTTTGGTGAAGGCAGCCCTGTAATTAAAGAAACTCTTGAGTGGGTTAATATTGCTGGTCGCGGTTACGTCGGCCTACTGAAAATGGTCATCATGCCACTTGTTTTGGTATCGATGATTGCTGCGGTCGTTAAGCTAGAAAAAGGAGGCTCTCTCGGTAAAATTTCTGGCCTGACGATTTCTGTTCTCTTAGTGACTACCGCAATTTCTGCTCTTGTCGGTATTACTGTGAGTCAAGCATTCGGTTTAAGCGCTGAAGGCTTAACAGAGGGGGCTCGTGAAACTGCTCGTATCGCAGTTTTAGAGAGCCGTGCAAGCCATGTTAGCGATTTGAGTATTCCTCAAATGCTAATTAGCTTCATTCCAACTAACCCGTTTGCCGATCTAACTGGTGCACGTTCAACATCTATCATTGCAGTGGTTATTTTTGGTGTGCTCACTGGCATTGCGGCACGTAAAGTCATGATCGAAAAAGAAGAGCTCGAAGCACCAATTCGTACGTTTGTTGAAGCGATTCAATCGATTGTGATGCGCCTTGTAAAAATGATCATGGCTCTCACTCCATACGGTATCGCGGCATTGATGGCGAAAGTGGTCGCGACATCAAGTGCGAGTGACATCCTTAACCTACTTGGTTTTATTGTCGCTTCATACGTCGCTATTCTCATCATGTTTGTAATTCATGGAGTATTGGTGTCATTTGTTGGCGTCAACCCAAAAGAGTACTTTCAAAAAATCTGGCCAGTGCTGACTTTCGCATTCACTTCTCGTAGTTCAGCAGCGACGATCCCTTTGAATGTTGAAGCGCAGATAACAAAGTTAAATGTACCACCAGCGATCGCTAACTTGTCTGCTTCATTTGGTGCAACAATTGGTCAAAATGGTTGTGCTGGTATTTATCCAGCGATGCTTGCTGTCATGGTAGCTCCAACAGTAGGCATTAACCCAATGGACATTAACTTCATTTTGTCTTTGGTTGCGATTATTACCATTAGTTCGTTTGGTATTGCTGGTGTCGGTGGCGGCGCAACGTTTGCGGCTCTGATCGTACTACCTGCAATGGGATTACCCGTCACCATTGCTGCACTGCTTATCTCTATCGAACCACTGATCGATATGGCTCGCACTGCATTGAATGTATCTGGTGCAATGACAGCAGGTACGGTAGCCAGCCGTCTGCTCAAGCAGAAAACAACCGATCCAGCACTAGAGGCAAAGCAGGCTTAAATGCCCTCTTTTCAAATGGCCGACATAAGTCGGCCATTTTTTTAATCATTCAACGACATATCAGCGCTTGTTCATTGCTATGTCGATGTTGCAATGGTCTAATACCTAGGTAAATTTTTGATACTCGGTAACCAAACAATGCAGCAAGATCGCCAGCCTACCTTCTTTTTCTTCGACTATGAGACATGGGGGACCAGCCCAGCGAAAGATCGTCCAAGTCAGTTTGCTGGCGTACGCACCGATATGGACTTTAATATCATTGGCGAACCCTTGATTATTTATTGCCAGCTTCCTTCTGATTACCTCCCATCCCCTGAAGCGGCACTAATTACTGGTATTACACCTCAAACCGCGATGCAAAACGGGCTGCCAGAGCCTGAGTTTATTGCCAAGATCCACGCTGAACTTGCCACACCTAATACCATTAACCTCGGTTACAACAGCATTCGCTTTGATGATGAAGTGACACGTTATACCTGCTACCGCAATTTTCTTGATCCGTATGCATGGAGCTGGCAAAACGGAAACTCGCGTTGGGACTTATTAGACGTAATGCGCGCGTGTCATGCACTTCGTCCGGAAGGCGTCGAATGGCCTGAAAATGATGAAGGTTATACCAGTTTTAAGTTGGAACACTTATCTGTTGCCAATGGTATCGAACACGAGAATGCGCACGATGCCATGGCTGATGTCATCGCAACCATAGAAATGGCGAAGAAGCTGAAAGCCGCCCAGCCAAAGCTATTCGATTACTTCCTCAACATGCGCCATAAACGCAAGCTGAATGAGTTAGTGGATATCGTAAACATGACACCACTGATGCATGTCTCCGGGATGCTTGGGCGTGAATGCAATTACACCAGTTGGGTGGTTCCCGTTGCTTGGCACCCAACTAACCAAAATGCCGTCATTGTGGTCGATTTGGCAAAAGATCCAACCCCATTACTTGAGCTTGACTCTGAGCAGCTGCAACGACGCCTATACACGAAACATGCTGATTTAGCCGCAAATGAGCTACCCGTCCCTATTAAGCTCGTGCACCTGAATAAATGCCCAATCCTTGCACCTGCAAAAACACTTACCGCTGAAAATGCAGAAATCATTGGGATTGATCGTGAGAAGTGTCTGCAGAACCTCGCCTTACTTCGCCAGCACCCAGAGATCAGAGAAAAGCTGATCGGTTTGTATAACATCGAACGCGAATATGAAAAGAGTAACGACGTAGACACTATGCTCTACGATGGCTTTTTCTCTCCAGCCGATAAAGCCGCTATGGATATTATTCGCGAAACGGAAGTAAACAACCTAGCGGCATTAGACATCTCGTTTAATGATAAGCGCATTGAACCCCTATTATTCCGCTACCGTGCTAGACATTATCCATGGACGCTCAGTGAATCAGAACAACAACGCTGGGCATCTCATAGCCGAGATTATTTCGAAAGTCGTATTGAAGATTACATGTTGAATCTGGAAAACTTAGTTCACGAATATGAAAGTGATCAAAAGAAGATCGCTATTTTAAAATCCGTTTATCAATACGTTGAGAAGCTCATTTCGTAATGTTCTGATACTTACTCTCAATCGTTTATACCTTGTTCAACAGAAGATATGGCTAAAACAATTTTACAGTATGCAGTGTCAATGGGTCTTATCCTACTCTGTTTACTGGCTGGAATTAACATTCAGCACTTACTCGATATTTCGATTCCCGGCAGTATTATCGGCATGCTGATCCTATTTGGGCTCATGGCTAGTGGTTTGGTTTCTGTTGACTGGGTCCGCCCTTCTGCCACCCTGTTCATCCGTTACATGATTTTGCTGTTTGTTCCTATCAGTGTTGGATTAATGGAACACTTTGACATGCTTATCGCCAATGCTTTGCCGATTTTAGCCAGTGCTGTCGGCGGCACCTTAATTGTTCTTGTTGTTTTAGGGTTGATGCTCGATAGATTACTGAAGAAGGGGAACAAATAATGTGGTTACCAGTCACGATCATTGTGTTCTTTTTTGCACGTTGGGTAAGTAGGAAATGTAACTCTCCGCTAATGAATCCATTGCTCATAAGTATTGCAATACTTATCCCCGTCTTGATGTACCTAAAAGTACCGTTTGAAAGCTACTACGCGGATAATGAGTGGATTAGCTTTCTACTCCAACCTGCTGTTGTTGCATTGGCTTACCCGCTGTACGAACAACTCCCGCAGATTAAGTCTAATTGGCGAATCATCATGTTAGCGTGTGGCGTTGGCAGCATCATGTCAATGTTAACAGCCAGTATGATTGCCGTTTATATGCAGGCAGATATGTCACTGATCGCCAGCTTACTCGGAAAATCTGTCACGACTCCAATCGCGATGGAAGTCTCCAGCCACCTTGGCGGAGAGCCTGCCATAGCAGCCATTTTAGTGTTAATTGTCGGCCTGTTCGGAGCTATTCTTGCCTACCCAATATACAACATGCTAGGGATTACCCACCCTATCGCGAAAGGTTTAACCATGGGCACGGTTTCACACGCTCTTGGCACTGCAACATGTGCCGAAAAAGATGGCCAAGATGCTGCTTTTAGCTCACTCGCATTAGTTGTGTGTGGCGTCATCACTTCAATTCTGGCACCGACGTTCTTCACACTAGCACTGTGGATGGCAAGCTAAGTCATTCACCACCAAAATGGCTTAGCTCGTTTTTAGGTTCGATGCATATCACGATTGAATGGCATGTAATCGATAACATGTGTGACATCACTCTAACTATGAAATCATATATATCGTTACAGCAATTAATGTGACAAAAATCTCAGCAATGTTCTCTTGATGTCATAGAATGAGATCCAATGTAATCACAAGGACTCACTATGAATAGCCGCATCGAACAGGCATTAGCGGAAACACCAAAAGCGATTGCCGACTACCTTGGCCCGATTGTTTTAGCCGACGACTTTGACGCGACTTTGTCTACCGAACAGTTTTCTAAGTTACGTGAGCTTACTGGTTTAGACGACGCTGAAATGCGTGTTGCTCTTCTCCCCTTTGCTGCCGCCTACTCCTATGCGCCAATTTCTAATTTCTATGTTGGTGCAATCGTGCGTGGCCTCTCTGGTCGCCTTTATTTTGGTGCAAATGTTGAAATATCTGGCGCACAATTAGGCCAGACCGTTCATGCTGAACAATCTGCCATCAGCCATGCATGGATGAAAGGTGAAACTGGTATTTCAGACATCACCATCAACTTCAGCCCATGTGGTCATTGCCGTCAGTTTATGAACGAATTGACCACGGCAAAAGAGCTAGTCGTTCAATTACCACAGCGTGATGAAATGACATTACAAGAGTATTTACCTGAATCATTTGGTCCAGCCGACCTTGGTATTGAGTCGGGACTTATGTCTTCCGTTAATCATGGCAAAGAATCGGAAGAACAAGATGAGTTAGTGTCATTCGCCCTCGCGTCATTAAATAAGAGCCATGCTCCGTATACACATAACTTGAGTGGCGTCGCACTGAAATCACGTTACGGGAAAGTGTATTCCGGTGCTTACGCTGAGAATGCCGCCTTTAACCCAAGCTTACCTCCACTACAAGTCGCGATGATCCAATTGTTACTGGATGGCAAGCAGCTAACTGATATTGAATCAGCAGCGTTAGCAGAAATGGCAGACGGTAGCATCAGTCACCTAGCAGATACGCAAGCTACGCTGGAAGCGATTAATCCAGACATTCCCGTAAGCTATCTCGCTATATAAGTAAGAAGAAAGGCGCTGAATACAGCGCCTTTCTTTTATTTGAAGTGTTTCTATCACGCACGGATTAATCGTCGTAAAACGGCGTCGCATCCACTTCAAGATAGCTTGGAGAAATCGCACTCTCAATCTTCAGTTTTGAGTGTTTTAAGTCCACATACGCCACTTCGCAAAAACGCTGGTATTTTCGAGTGTAAAAACACTTTACTTCAGGCTTGAGCGGCTCAGACTCATTCGACGTCCATACAATACCCACTCGTCCATCGCTTAACTCAACGATAGAGCCAACCGGGTACATGCCTATGCAGTTTATAAATTTATACACAAGCTCTCGATCCAGATGGAAAGGCGTTAGGCTTAACAGGATTTTAAATGCAGCAGCAGAGCTCATTCCCAGTTTATAGCAACGATCAGCAGTCAACGCGTCATAGATATCAACAATACAGCTCATTCTGCCGTGCTGAGGGATTTGCTCCTCTTTTAAACCATTCGGATAGCCAGTCCCATCAAGTTTCTCGTGATGCATTAAACACACATCTCGACTCACATCGCTTAAACCTTGAATAGGAGAAATGAGATCTTTGGCAAACACTTGATGAAGTTTCATGTGCTCAAATTCATCTGGCGTGAGTTTTGCGGGCTTGTGTAGCACCTCGTCTTTCACTTTCACCTTGCCGACATCATGAATGATGCCCCCAATTGCCATTTGCTTCAGAGTTTCTTTGGGCATATCAAGGTGCTTACCGAAGGTCACCAATAAACATGCAACATTCACTGAGTGTTCGAGTAGGTAACTGTCTTTTTGTCTTAATGCAGAAACGCATTGCAGCGCATCTGAATCAACCAGCGCCGCTTCAATTAAATCGTCCGCCCAATCTTCTATTTCTGCAACGTCGACAATCTTGCCTTCAAAGGTATGATTCAGAAGTTTCTGAGCAAGATCCTTTGCTTCTTTAATTATTTTCTTGGCTTTTTTTTGCTGGCTAAAGCGGCTTCGTTTTACCCTTTTTGTCGGCGTATCTTCTGGTAAAGCGACTTCAGCTTCTGGTTCAACATCATTGATTGGCTTAAATGTTAAGCCTTTCGCAGACAATTGCTGATCAACCCACGCATATTTGATTCCGTTTTTCTTCAGTTGCTGGATTGCTTTGTCTGACGACACCCTACCGGCGTTGGCCAAGTTGACACGTTTACTATCTTCTAATGCAGTCACAAACATACCGACATTCAGGTCGGCAATTGCGATTTTTATTGATTGTTCTGGATCGTATTGCATGAATATAGCCGATTAATACTAAGGTTTAGTAAAGTGTAACAAATAATATCACTCTACTATTAATAGATTTACTAATTTAATCTGCTGCTTGATGCATAAGTCAACAATATCATCATTTGGTACCGCCACAATGTACAACAATTCACAAAAGTATCATTAAGTAATAACTAAATTAATTCATTTGTGATACAACAGTGGGTATTCGTGCATATATTAAATAACCACAAAATATGCACGCCATTTAGGATACGGTAAGCAAATGAAACACTTAACCTAATCTTAAATGCTTCAACAATACCTCTTGATCGAGCTCTCCATGCCAGTTTTCGTAATCTAACCCTTGTTCCAGTATATATTCTGTCACTAGGTTTCTAATCGCTTCTATTAGTGCGTCAGCACTCCATGGTTTTTCGAAATAGTGATTAATACCAGCACGGTTAATTGCATTAATCGTATCAGTGTGTGTCGCCTGCCCTGTGAGTAATATTTTCCTCGTTGCAGGAAAACGTGCGTCTTGGCTAATTTCCGTCAGCAGTTCGACTCCAGTTTTACCCGGCATGACATGATCAGAAACAACCACTGCGATGTGCTCACCTTCTGCATCGAGATCATCCATTAGTTCCAGCACTTCATCAGCTGATTCACAATCTTCGATATTTAACCAACTAAGCAACGGCTCTAGATCTTGCAGCACTGCACTGAGTACTTCACGCTGGTCGTCAACACAAATTACATTAAGCTTCTCCATATCGTTCCTCTATTGGTAACTTAATTCTGAAAATAGTGTGGGTATCATCGCTCTTCACCACAATGCTTCCACCATACCCTGACACAATCCGCCTCACGATCGATAAGCCCAAACCTAAGCCAAACGATAGCCCTCCTTTTTTGGTTGTAAAGTTGGGCTGGAAGATCTTTCTTCGAGTCGCTTCGTCGATTTCGGGCCCATTATTTGCGATGGTAATCAACAATCTTGACTTGCTGATCCTAGTCTGAATATCTATTTCAGGATTGGGGGTTTCACACATCGCGTCACACGCGTTTTTAATAATGTTGACCCATATTTGGACTAACTCAGTTTGGGAGCCAACAAATGCAGGAAGCTCTGCAGGACGAAAACGAACAGCGACTCGCCTGAGATCACTTTGAAGCAAAGCGAGTGCCTTTTGTAGCGTGTCGTTAATACTAAGCGATTCATCTTGATTTACGTCCGTTCGCCCTAGTTGTTTCACTGATTTTACGATGCCAACGGTGTGCTTTGATGCTAAACGCAAATCATGTAAATCACGTCCCATCTGCCAGTATCGAATGGTATCTTCCGGCTGATTCAACCAGCGAGAAGAGACCTCTCCTTCGGGCAAGGCTTTCGCTAATGATTTAGCAACTGAACGAGAAAAACCGTATTCCTTTTCTAACATTCGGGCTCTCTTTCGAGCCTCTGATGAAGACATTTTTTGGCCTTGCATTAATCCCACATCAAAAAATTCACTCGCCTCGGGGTGCACTTCCTCAAGTAGTTGCATTATGACGCTTTCCAGTCGTTCCGATTTACTGTTGACAACCCCTATGGCGTTATTCAATTCATGAGCAATTCCCGCTGCGAGCTGCCCCAATGTCGTCATCTGTTCAGCAATACTAAGTTTCTGAAGTGCTCGCTCTTTTGCTAAAGCTTCTTGAGTAGCGCGGCGCTGGCGACGAGAAAGTTCATTGACGATTACCGGAGTAAATTGTGCGGTTAAAGGACCAAAATTTTTCGGCTTGTAAGCTTGTGTACGTCGGTCAACCCACGCTAGTTCTAAGTCAGTTTTGGCGATCACAGTAGAAGACGCGGTCCATGTTCCGGAGAAAAAGCTATGAACGCCAATAAAAGCACCACTACTTGCTGAGAAGACTTTAGTTGGTGGTTCCGACAGCTCTTTAAAGTATCCTTCTAGTTCACCAGAGATCACATAAAACAACTTATCATTGTAACCGTCTTGCTCAATCAACGTGGTGCCCGCTTGCACCGTGAGCTGGCGACTAGGATCACTAAAATAGCGCAGTTTTAGTGCTTGGAAATCTTCTGCATTCATCGTTTACCCGATATGTCCAACGGAGTGTAATACCCACACCAATACGAAACTCAGTAATACACCGACCACACCCAATACCACACCAACGCGAGCCATCTGATTACTCTGCACATGCCCCGTCGCATGGGCCAGCGCATTTGGTGGTGTACTGATAGGTAATGACATGCCTAGTGAAGCCGCAAAGGTCACCACTAGAATAAGCGTCACTTCGCCACCTAATGGCGTTAATGACGTCATTGATGCACCTAATGCCGCCATGATCGGCATCAGTAAGTTTGCTGTCGCCGTGTGGGACATGAAGTTAGCCATTAACAAACATAGGAAAGCTGCACCAAATAACACCAAGTAAGGTGAGAAATCACCAAATGGAATGCTGTGTACAACCAGTTTCGCTAGGCCTGTTTTGTCTAATGCTAGGCCTAAGGCAATACCACCAGAAACTAGCCACAGGACATCCCAAGAGATTTTTTTGAGGTCTTCTTTATTGATGATCCCTGTAATAGAGAACACCGCAACAGGGATCAAAGCTACTGTATATGAATTCATACCGTGCGATGAGCCCATCAGCCACAGTAATATGGTTAGACCAAATGTGATATAGACAACTATCGCCTTTGGCGTTTTGAGAAACTTGCCTTTAATTGACAGCTCAATCCTTTGCTGCTCAGCTTTGTACAAGCTATTGATCAAAAACCACGCTAACGCCATCATCACAACGACAAAAGGCACACCAAATGCCATCCATTCGCCAAAAGAGATATACGCATCTCCCACTAAATACTTAAGAGCAATCGCATTTGGTGGTGTGCCGATTGGAGTTCCGATACCCCCAATATTTGCCGCGACAGGAATACATAACGCAAACGCGATACGACCAGGGTCCTTTGGCCCAAACACGGCGATGACTGGAGTTAGAATTGACAACATCATTGCTGTGGTTGCGGTATTTGACATGAACATTGAGAAAATAGCGGTGATCAACATTAAGCCGAGCATGACAAATTTTGGGTCTTGACCAAACGGTTTGAGTAACACACGCGCTAAGTTGACATCTAAGCGATACTTTGTGGCCGCCATCGCCAAAAAGAAGCCCCCTAAAAAAAGCATAATAATGGGGCTGGCAAAGGTTGCCATGATTTCGTTGTATTTCAGCAGTTCACCAAAATGCGGCTGCCTTTCCTCAAGACGAAAAAGCACGATTCCCTTATTCGAGAGCATTAATAACTCAAGAACGATGATGACAACCGACGTGGCATAGATTGGGATCGGTTCAAACACCCAACATAAAGCTGCCAATAAGAATATGGCGATAACTCGTTGTTGAATAATGGTGATGCCCTCAAATGGAAATGCAGACAATGGCATCAACAGAACAATGAGAGGAATGATGATTGGGACAATATACTTACTAGACAAACGCATGATACGACAACTCTTCCTGAGACAGACATAAGGCGATTGAACTGATTCGCAGTTCTGTCACCTACCCGGCATCTTCTCGCTACCTCAAAAGAGGGATATGGCGTTAGATCAATGAATTGGGTTTCACTATCAAATAGGTATAAAAAATGTGCTTTGCCTCTAAGTTTTCTTGGCAATAAAAAATGCATCCACCAATTGCGCAAACGTTTGCTTTTCAAAAAATTATCAGTATGATCCCGGCAACTCTCTTATTTCCATTACTTTTTGGGGTCTCCCATGTTTGGTTCTGCTACCCGTGAAAGTGCTACTCGCGTTTTGTTACTTGGCTCTGGTGAGCTGGGTAAAGAAGTAGCCATTGAATGTCAGCGTCTTGGCTTAGAAGTGATCGCATGTGACCGCTACGCTGATGCACCTGCAATGCAAGTCGCGCACCGCAGCCACGTGTTGGATATGCTCGATGGCGATGCACTGCAACGTATTATTGAGTTGGAAAAGCCCGATTATGTCGTTCCTGAAATTGAAGCGATCGCCACAGACAAGCTGGTAGAGCTAGAAAAAACTGGCCTAAACGTAGTCCCAACGGCAAAAGCCACCAAGCTGACAATGAACCGTGAAGGTATCCGCCGTTTAGCTGCCGAAAAACTCGAATTGACTACCTCTCCTTATCAATTTGCAGATAGCTATGAAGAATTTATCGCCGCTGTAGCAGCCGTTGGTACACCATGTGTTTGTAAGCCCGTGATGAGCTCTTCTGGCAAAGGGCAAAGCGTTATTAAAACCCCAGAAGATATTGAAAAAGCATGGGAATACGCACAAGAAGGCGGCCGAACGGGTGCGGGTCGTGTGATCGTCGAAGGTTTTATCGACTTTGATTACGAAATTACGCTGCTCACCGTCCGTGCAGTTGATGGCGTTCATTTCTGTGCACCTATCGGCCACCGTCAAGAAGATGGGGATTATCGTGAATCTTGGCAGCCTCAAGCGATGTCTGATGTTGCATTGAAAGCCGCGGAATACACAGCAGAGAAAATCGTAAACGCATTAGGTGGCTACGGTGTTTTTGGGGTAGAGCTGTTTGTCAAAGGCGATACCGTCATTTTTAATGAAGTATCACCTCGCCCACATGACACAGGCTTAGTTACTTTGATGTCACAAGACATGTCTGAATTCGCCCTTCACGTTCGCGCTTTCACGGGTATGCCGATTGCGGGTATCACTCAATTTGGCCCAGCGGCTTCTGCGGTGATCCTTGGTCAGGGAACCTCTTCCAACATTCGTTTCGAAGGCCTTGAACAAGCCCTAACCTCACCAAACACTCAGCTCCGTTTATTTGGCAAACCAGATATTGATGGACGTCGACGCTTAGGGGTTGCAATCACTCGTAGAGATAGCATGGAGCAGGCTATTGAAGACGCTATTCATAGCGCGGGGAAAGTGAAAGTTCTCTACTAAAATCGAAACAAAATGAAAAACGCTTGCCCTGTGGCAAGCGTTTTATCTTTATTAAGCACTTTCGATTAAAAAGACTTCTTCCGCAAATCGGCTCAACCCTTTTTTAGCAATTTTAGGATGTGTTTCATCCGCGTCATCACGATACAGCTGTGTAATTTTATAACCACTAAACAAATTCTCTACCTCAGTTTTCGTGACTGAAAACGGAGGTCCCACCATCTCTTTTTGTGGATAATCTAATGTTATCAGCAAAATCCGTCCACCTGGTTTAAGTAGCCTTTTCAGTCGCTCGACATACTCAAGGCGCATTTCTAGCGGTAAAGCAATTAAAGCAGCTCTGTCATAAATGATATCGACCGGTTGCACTGGTGCAGTAAAATAATCACCAGTATAAATCGACAATTCATCAAACTGATAGAGCTCATGTTGATTCGCTACAGGTATTACCGTTGGGGTATAAAAATGCTCGGCAAAAAACGCGCGCACTGCGATTTGGCTTAACTCTACACCTTGAACCTCATTATGTTTTGTCGCGAGCCACACGAGATCTTCTGATTTACCACATAAAGGAACAAAGACGGCGTCTTCTCGCTGTGGCTTAGTATGATGCCAATAGTTGATGAGCAGCGGATTCACATCGTCGAGGTGAAATCCAATTTGGTTAGCGGCCCACTTGTTATGCCAAAATTCGGGGTCTCTCATCGTTTTATTCTCGTATTTTTTGAATGACTTTACCCGGTCTAGCCTAAACCAATTCAACGCCGAGATGAAGCTGTCAAAGTAATTCATCTTGGGTTCAGAATCGTTATTTATACTCTGTTACGACTTTACGATGAACCTTAAAAAAGAAAACCACTCTAATCCTATGTATTTGAGACGCGGTTCATAGTTTACGAATTGTTCGATTTTGAGGGATTGGAAGTCCGATTTTCAACCCCATAAAGAAAACAGAGACTCAGATTTGTTGGCAACGATTTCCTTTAAGTTTCCTTTTTTAAGCCACTACAAATCTAAGGAGAGTGAATGAGCTTATTCTTGCGTACTACGGCATTAATGCTTTTAGTATTGAGCCGAGCACCTGCATTCGCCGCTATTCCCATGGCGCCAAGTAGTGACGGCAACCGGGCAACCAATCAAAATGAAGTGTGTTCTAAGGCATTTAAACACAACCTCAGCGGCCTTTATGGCATTCAATCGATCAATTCAACGCCTCTACAGCCTTATTCGGACTTTGATGTTCTCTACAGCAAAGCGCATCAGGCTCAGTTTGAGTTAGAAACCATCTGTAAAAGTACGGCTCTACTGACCAACACCGATGCATACTTTGCTGGCGTAAAATCTTCTCATCGCGCTAAAGAAAAAATCGCCTTGGAGTTAAATAATAAACCAGAAAGAATTACTGACTTAGCGCGTGCAACGATTGTCGCTGATGATGTAGCAGGAGTAATGGAAGCGTACGAGGTTCTCAATCGAGAAACGACCATTGTGAAAGTCAAAAACCGTTTTAAGAAGCCTGCCGCATCTGGTTATCGCGATTTAAACGTATTAGTTCAGCTACCAAAAACTCAGCTGGTTGCAGAGGTTCAAATTCATTTGAAGGCCATTGCTGATGTAAAAAGTGGCCCTGAACATGACCTATATGAAAAGATCCAAAAGCTTGAACGCTCAGCTTCACTGCAAGAACGTGCGTTATCTGAGATTGAACTAGCACAGATTAAAAATATGCGCAGAGAGTCACGCGAGCTGTATCAAAATGCATGGCAGCCCTACATAACAACGCATTTATCCGCCGCTTAGAAAACCAAACCATGACAATAAAACCAGCGTAAGTCACGCTGGTTTTTTTATTGCCCATGATCTTCATTCGCCCACTATAGTTAAGTTATCGTCGTAAAGTAGTGAGGCGAACAATGGTCAACAAATGCCTGTTAGTTGTTGTCACGTTAACATTTGGGTTTGCTCTAAGTGGCCATGCTCAAGTCGAATACGGTCCGTTACAAACTTATTCACAATCCCCTTTTCAAACCAATGCTTTATCCCCCCAGCTGCGCTCTGGGTTCTCATTACCTATTGATGAAAAAGAACTGTTTATTACCGGAACAATCGCCAGCATCTGGGCCGTCACAGAAACGTACGAGCTGGATTACTACCAAAACCAAATCGCACTGGGAGGGACATGGCAATTGAACGCAAAGTGGCAATTGTCACTTAATTATCGCTGGAACTACGCAGGCAATAACCATCTGGATGGATTAACCACCGCATTCCATGACGCTTTTGGCTTAGATCAAAATGGCCGTAAAGATGTGGACGAAAATCGCTTTGTGATCAGCGTTCCTGAATACGACATTGACGAAGCTAATTTTCGAGGCGAAACATTGAGTAATGCGCTCACACTCTATGCTCAATACCAACTCATTGAAAAGGTTCATCATGGCGCATCACTTGGCTTATCTTGGTATTTCAACAATGCCGATCAAAGCATTCTGAGCACTAGCAAGTTTCAACAAGCCTTACAAATAAACTATGGTTATATAAGAAATCAACATCGCTTGGATGCCATTGTTAGTTTTACCTGCCGTCATTCTTCGGATGTTCTAGGCAGCTTTCCGACAAAAGAAACCACACTGTCAGCAGGCTTAAGTTATCGATATCGATTTTGGCAAGCTCACCAGCTCATTGGTCAGTTGATGGTGTATGAAGGTATATCGGAAGGACGAGACGAGTTTTCAAAACCCGCGACGGAGTTTACATTAGGTTACCGCTATCAGTTTGAACACTCAGCAGTAGAACTCACAGCAACGGAAAACATGTTTAATGCAGACAACAGCACCGATATCGCGTTTTCTCTTGGATATCGGTACCGTTTCTAATGGTCTACACCGCTAGCACACGAGCGACAGCAGCTTGGATCTGAGCATCACTTGCGTCACAAGGCAGGGTAAATGACACATATTGATCACCACGACCAAATGAGCGATCAACTTCTGCTAAGCAATGCATCTGGTGGCCATCCAAAATAAATGACAGTTCGATTTCTTTTTTATTGATGAAACCACTATTGCGGAATTCAATTTCTTGATAGCAGCCAGATTTAGATGAAAACGAGCCACCACGAAGGTATCCTTTTTCGACATCAGCTTTCACCATAGCAAACCCTGCCTGTTCAATTGCCGCTATGACTTTTGCAGCAACAGGAAGTGGTTTCACTTCAACAAAATCACGATCTTTAGGGTCGATGGCGAAATCAATATCTAAGGTTGTTTCCAACCAAACATGACATTGGTTTTTAAGTGCATTTAATGCCGTAATCGGTGTTTCATCGTCTAACTTTAACTCAAAAGCAACTTGCTTATTCTCACCGGGTTGAATCACAAATGGTTGAGTTGCTTGCAATTGGCCGAGTAAAAAGTCTTGGTAGCTACTGCCACTATCAGATTCCACTTTCATTTCCGTACACAACTTAAGTTTGATTGCATCGACTTGTTGTTCAACATCTCCACCTTGAATGTGCACATGGCCTTTCAACGTGTCACCTTGATAAACGGACATGCTTTCCAAAATGGTATCAACCTTTGCTGCTCCTATCCCTAAAGACGCTTTCAATTTACCAAACATTGTGAATCCTTATACTTCCTTCTTAGTTCAATATCGATTTACACGTCTATCATAATGAATGCAAGATATTTACTACCATCGCTTCATTTACGCCATTTTTCGCTACTCAATTTGGCCCTACCGCACAAAAGCTTTATTTAAACTTGCAAATTGCCGGCAACTTAACAAACATTTGTATAGTCAATTAAATCGAGAGACAGAATGAGTAACTCACCGCTTTATTTGCAAATTAAGCAGTATATTTCAAACAAAATTGAATCTGGTCAGTGGCCTATCGGTCATCGTATTACTACCGAATTGGAACTCACTAAGCAGTTTCAAGTAAGTCGTATGACGGTGAACAAAGCTATCCGAGATCTTGTTGCCGAAGGAAAATTGCAGCGCAGACCACGCGCTGGCACTTTTGTTTGTGCTCCAGACGATAAAGCCGAGTCACCTTTGCTTGATATACGTAATATTGCAGAAGAAGTAGCTCAACGAGGTAAGTCATATCACAGCCAAGTTGTTAAACATATGGCGATCAAAGCGAATGAAACAACAGCAATAAAGCTAGGTGTGATGTTAGGCAGCCAAGTGTTCTATAGTGAGATTATTCACTTCGAAGATAAGACCCCTATTCAGCTTGAACTACGTTGGGTAAACGCCGCTTACGCACCTGACTACATGAAGCAAGACTTTTCAACTACCACACCAAACCAATATCTTTCGCAGAATTGTCCGCTCAGCGCCATAGAACATACTGTGGAAGCAATTGTGGCTGATGAACACGTCCGCACCTCGCTTAAACTGTCAGCCAACGAACCATGTCTATTGCTTAACCGCCGTACATGGAGTGAAGATAAGCTTGTGAGCTCTGCATTGCTTTATCATCCCGGTACTCGATACAAATTAAGTTCTAAAGTCCTCCTACAGTAAAGCATATTCTTCTATTTATTGATCACATTTCCGCAACATTCACCTTGATCAATTAACGGCTCCATACCATTATTTGTATATACATTTAAGAGCCGAGACGATCATGAGTAAGCCCTACGATTTCGCATTAACCAACGCACGCCTAGTCACAATGGCAGACGGACAGCAAGGATATGCCGTAAGTGCGCCTCAAACCATTCTTGTCCGTGATGGAAAGATTGCTGATATCACAACGGGTAATGCTGAAAATGTACTGGCTTCGTATGACTGTGAACAACGCATTGTCACTCCCGGTTTCATTGACTGTCATACACACCTCATTTATGCAGGAAGCCGTGCAAATGAGTTTGAAATGCGCCTGCAAGGTATTCCTTATCAGGAAATCGCTCGTCAAGGTGGTGGAATTCTTTCTACCGTTAAAGCCACGCGATTAGCAACGCAGGATGAATTGGTTGAGCTTGCACTGCCCAGATTAGATGGCCTTATCCGAAGTGGCGTCACTACCATTGAAGTCAAGTCTGGGTATGGATTAAGTGTAAAAGATGAAATAAAGATGCTCAGAGCAGCAAAAGCATTGCAAGATCATCGTGCCATTCATATTTCAACCACGCTCTTAGCAGCACATGCCCTGCCACCAGAATATCAAGGCAAAGCCGATCGCTATATTGATCTGGTGTGTCATGAAATCATCCCGCAGGTTGCAGAAGAAAAGCTCGCTTGTAGCGTCGATGTATTTTGCGAATCGATTGGTTTCGATTTATCCCAAACCGAACGAGTTTTTCAAACAGCGATAGCCTATGGCTTAAATATCAAAGGTCATACTGAGCAGCTATCTAATCTCGGCGGCAGTGAACTCACCGCAAAATATGGCGGATTGTCGGTTGATCATATTGAATATTTAGATAACAAGGGTGTCCAAGCACTGAGCAATTCCAACACCGTTGCCACCCTGCTTCCCGGTGCGTTCTACTTCCTCAGAGAAACTCAACTACCTCCTATTGATGCGCTAAGGGAACATAACATTCCTATTGCACTGGCGACCGATCTCAATCCAGGCACCTCACCTTTTGCAGATTTGACTATGATGATGAATATGGGCTGTACATTATTTGGCCTTACCCCTGAAGAAACATTAAGGGGGGTAACATGCCACGCAGCGCAAGCCCTCGGTTTGGAAACATCCCGAGGAAGAATCCAACCCGGTTATGATGCAGACTTAGCCATTTGGAACGTTTCTCACCCAGCAGAACTTAGCTATCAGGTGGGTATCCCTCAGCTTTCTGCTCGGCTGGTGAAGGGAGAATTACGTCATGTCTAATTCCATCAATATCAATCAAGATTTTCATTGGCAAGGCCGTCACGACCCCGAAGATGGCAATGACGGAAAGCGCGTCCACCATGTAATTAAACAGCTTCGCTATCAAGAACTGCAACCTTACCGCAATGGTGTCAGTATACTTGGCTTTGCCTGTGACGCGGGTGTTGCCCGAAACAAAGGCCGTATTGGCGCGAAAAAAGCGCCGGATTTGATTCGGCGTGCATTGGCAAATATGGCATGGCACAACGATTCCACTCTGATTGATTTGGGTAACATCGTCTGTGAAGATGATTTACTTGAGAGTAGCCAATCATGTTGTGCCGATGTGATTGCTCAGGCATTGCACTCAACTCCAGTGATTACATTGGGTGGTGGTCATGAGGTGGCTTGGGCTTCTTTTCAAGGGCTAGCCCGATATTTCAAATTCTTAAACCCTGCTAAGCCTCCAAAAATTGGCATCATTAATTTTGATGCCCACTTCGACTTACGTGCTTTTGAAAGCGCACACGCAGAAGTGAAACCCAGCTCGGGAACCCCTTTTAATCAGATTTACGATTTCTGCCAGAAGAATGAATGGCCGTTTCATTATGCCTGTCTCGGTGTAAGCCGAGCGAGCAATACACAAGCGCTATTTAACCGAGCTGACGAGCTAAATGTTTGGTATGTGGAAGATAAAGATCTGGCGCATTTAAACCATATTTATCACCTCACGCAGCTGCAACACTTTATCGACAACTGCGATTTTCTCTATCTCACCATAGATCTTGATGTCTTCCCTGCGGCCACTGCCCCCGGAGTCAGTGCTCCAGCAGCTCGTGGTGTAAGTATGGATACACTTGCCCCCTTTCTTGATCGCATTTTGCACTACAAAGACAAGCTGGTCATTGCTGATATTGCCGAATACAACCCAACTTATGATGTTGACAGCCAAACCGCACGACTCGCCGCTCGTTTGTGTTGGGACATCGCAAACGCCTTTGCAGAAAAGAAAACCTTATAACAATCCAATAAAACAGATACGTGAAACACAAGGAGTCTAAAATGACGGAACGCCAAGTAGAAGATAAACGTCTCGATACCGAACGCGTGATTCGTGCCCCTCATGGCAGTAAATTGAGAGCGAAATCTTGGCTAACAGAAGCACCTCTTCGCATGCTGATGAACAACCTCGATCCTGATGTTGCTGAACACCCACATTCACTTGTGGTGTATGGCGGCATTGGCCGTGCTGCCCGCAACTGGGAGTGCTATGACAAGATCATCGAAGTGCTAGAAAGACTTGAAGACGACCAAACGCTACTTGTTCAGTCAGGAAAACCCGTTGGTGTATTCCCAACGCATGCAAACGCTCCTCGTGTTTTGATTGCAAACTCAAACCTTGTCCCTCATTGGGCGAATTGGGAGCACTTTAATGAGCTCGATAAGCAAGGCTTGATGATGTATGGTCAAATGACCGCAGGAAGCTGGATTTACATTGGCTCACAAGGCATCGTACAAGGCACCTATGAAACCTTTGTTGCCGTGGCTAAACAGCATTTCGACGGTGTTGCAAATGGCAAATGGATCCTGACTGGCGGACTCGGCGGTATGGGAGGAGCACAACCTCTTGCTGCAACCATGGCTGGCTTTTCAATGATCGCTGTTGAATGTGATGAAAGCCGTATCGATTACCGTCTACGTACAGGCTATGTAGATAAAAAAGCCACAACACTTGATGACGCACTTGCTATCATCAAAGCTTCTGAGACACCTGTTTCGGTTGGCTTGTTAGGTAATGCGGCTGATGTTTTCCCTGAGTTAGTAGAACGTAACATCATACCCGATGTCGTGACCGATCAAACCTCTGCGCATGATCCTTTAAACGGTTACCTACCCATTGGTTGGTCAATGGAACATGCTGCCCAAGTACGATTGCAAGATGAAACTAAGGTAATCAAAGCAGCAAAAGCCTCAATGGCGATCCAAGTACAAGCCATGCTTGACCTACAAGAACGCGGTGCAGCAACGCTAGACTACGGCAACAACATCCGTCAAATGGCGCTAGAAGAAGGCGTGGAAAACGCATTTGATTTTCCAGGATTTGTACCAGCTTACATTCGACCTCTTTTTTGCGAGGGCATTGGGCCATTCCGCTGGGCAGCACTCTCTGGTAACCCTGAAGACATTTACAAAACCGACCAAAAAGTAAAAGAACTCATCCCTGACAACCCCCACCTACACAACTGGCTAGACATGGCTCGTGAACGTATCCAATTCCAAGGCCTGCCTGCACGTATTTGTTGGGTTGGCTTAAAAGATCGTGAACGTCTTGGTCAAGCATTTAATGAGATGGTCAAAAATGGTGAACTGAAAGCGCCCGTTGTGATAGGTCGTGATCACCTTGATTCAGGCTCCGTTGCTAGTCCTAACCGAGAAACTGAAGGTATGATGGATGGCTCTGATGCTGTATCTGATTGGCCATTATTGAATGCTCTGCTCAATACAGCTGGCGGTGCTACTTGGGTTTCTCTGCACCATGGTGGTGGTGTAGGTATGGGGTTCTCGCAACATTCAGGTATGGTGATTTGCTGTGATGGTAGCGATAATGCATCTCAACGTATTGCTCGCGTGTTACACAATGACCCGGCGACTGGCGTAATGCGCCACGCTGATGCAGGTTATGACATTGCCAAACAATGTGCTGCTGAACAACAACTTGATTTACCGATGCTCAATCAAGAACTGCAAAAGCTTAAGTGAAGGAGATGGCAATGTTGAACTTAACCTTAACCCCAGGCTCACTGGGTTTAAAGCACCTACGTCAAATTAGTCGTTCTCCTGTGAACTTGTCACTTGATGCTAATGCTATTCCCGCCATCGAAGAAAGCACGCGTGTTGTTGAACAAGTCATCGCTGAAGAACGTACGGTTTACGGCATCAACACAGGCTTTGGCTTATTAGCGAATACTAAGATCGCACCGGAAGATTTAGAGGTTCTGCAAAAAAGCATCGTACTCTCGCACGCGGCGGGTATTGGTAAATTGATGTCAGATGAAACCGTTCGCTTAATGATGATTCTAAAAATCAACAGCTTAGCTCGCGGCTTTTCAGGCATTCGTCTACAAGTGATTCAAGCGCTGATTGATCTCGTCAATTCACAGGTTTACCCATGCGTCCCTCAAAAAGGCTCCGTTGGCGCTTCAGGTGACTTAGCCCCTCTAGCCCATATGAGTACGGTTTTACTTGGTGAAGGTCAAGCTCGCCACAATGGTAAGGTGATTTCTGGTCTTGAAGCACTCAAAATTGCCGGTCTAGAACCGATCACACTCGCACCTAAAGAAGGTTTAGCGCTATTAAACGGGACTCAAGCCTCCACCGCCTTTGCTTTAGAAGGACTCTTCGCTGCAGAAGATCTGTTTGCTTCTGCAACCGTGTGTGGCGCGATGACGGTTGAAGCTGCGCTAGGCAGCAGGCGACCTTTTGACCCTCGCATTCATCGTGTACGTGGTCACCGTGGACAAATGGACTCTGCTGCAGCCTACCGTCATCTGTTGGACAACACTAGTGAGATTGGAGAATCGCATACAAGCTGCGAGAAAGTACAAGACCCCTACTCGCTGCGCTGCCAACCTCAAGTAATGGGCGCTTGCTTACAGCAAATTCGAAATGCAGCAGACATTCTTGAAGTGGAAGCAAACTCTGTATCAGACAACCCCTTAGTTTTTGCAGATGATGGCGACATCATTTCTGGAGGTAATTTCCACGCTGAACCTGTCGCAATGGCCGCAGATAACTTGGCATTAGCGATTGCAGAAATTGGTAGCTTATCTGAGCGCCGCATGGCGTTACTTATTGATAGTGCTCTATCGAAACTCCCCCCATTTTTGGTTGATAACGGCGGTGTTAACTCGGGCTTTATGATTGCTCAGGTGACATCGGCAGCTCTTGCCAGTGAGAATAAAACACTTGCTCATCCAGCGTCTGTCGATAGCCTCCCGACTTCTGCCAACCAAGAAGATCATGTATCCATGGCAACCTTTGCGGGAAGAAGGTTACGTGATATGGGTGAAAATACACGTGGCATATTGGCCGTTGAATATTTAGCGGCGGCGCAAGGATTAGACTTCCGGACTCCAAACAAGTCCTCTACTCGTGTAGAAGAAGCGAAGCAAATCTTGCGTGAAAAAGTACCTTTTTATGATAAAGATCGCTACTTTGCTCCTGACATTGAGCAAGCCAATACACTGTTAAAATTAGCGGTACACAACCACTTAATACCTACCAATATTTTGCCGAGCTTTTAGTTTAAAGGGTTCCCAACGGAACCCTTTTTCTTACCTATGTCAGAATTTTGCAATTGCTCCACTGGATGGACCATTAAAAGGTGGAACTCATATATAATTCATCGCAGTTTTGGCTATATAGCGTACATTATGTTTTTAACACCTTACTTTTCGAATCAAGAGCACCAATTTCAATTCACTCGCCAACAAGCAAGTCATTTTGCAAAAAAAGTAGCGGGTGACTTCAACCCTATCCACGACGAAGACAACAAACGTTTTTGTGTTCCTGGTGATTTATTGTTTGCAGTATTGCTAAGCAAAGAAGGCATCAGCCAAAAAATGCGCTTCGATTTTTCTGGCATGGTTGGCGATGGCATTGCATTGAACATCGAAAATAAGTGTGAAAAAGAAGCCGCTGTTGTTGATACCAATGGTAAAGAATACCTACACATGAAACGTGAGGGCGCAGTAAGCCACAACGCTGACTTTATCGAACATGTTGTTACAAAGTATGTGCAGTTTTCTGGCATGAACTTCCCACACATCATGGTTCCACTGATGGAAGAGCAGCAAATGATGATCAATTGTCAGCGTCCGTTAGTGATTTATGAAAGCATGGAAGTTGAATTTGAACGCCTAGATCTGACTCATCCAGAGGTCGAGTTCAGCAGTGCAACTTTTAACGTGGACGGAAAACGTGGTGTTGTTACCCTTAACTTTGAGTTTAAGGAAAACGGTGAAGTTGTTGGCAAAGGTATGAAACGCATGGTTGCAAGTGGCCTGAAACCATATAACCAAGAGAATATCGATGATTTAGTAAACCGCTTTAATGAACGTAAAGACGGTTTCCTAGCGCAATTTGAAGCTGCTGCGTAAACACCATACTATTTGAGTCAAAGTACAATCTCTCTTTAATAAAGCCACCGATTTATTTGGTGGCTTTATCGTTTTTACTCTAAGCGATCTTTACCTGTACACGCTGGCAAACTAAAAATCTAAACATAAGCAGCCATACTAACCAAATATTAAAGGCCCCCCCCCCGCTATCGGCACTATTGTTGACACTAGAGGATTCAGAACTCGGAACTTCGCTTGATTCATTTAAACGAAAATTCCTTAGGTATACCGTGTCTTGACCGTCGCTGATTGAATCATTTTTATAATACTCAAATTTCAGGGTGTTATTTTCATTATGAAACTGAATTGTGCGGCTTTCTTCTATCTCACCAGATAAGGAGTCCAATAATTTCCCATTTAATGAAACATTGAGCTTATCAAAATACCTTTCCGATGAGATTTGAATATCTAGACTTAAAGTTCCTTTGGATAAACCAGTGATCACCAGTTCTGATAATTCATTATTTGACACGTAACCTGACTGTAGCCCATTTGAAATCTTTTCCCAAGGATTATCATTCAGATATATTGATATGTTTCCATTATTAGGTAATAAATTAAGTAATTCATCGTCTGCTTTATTTCTATAATTAATACTTACAACTGAAGGTAATGTAACGATATTTTTTCCAGTATTAACTCGCGCATTTACTTGATAGCTTAAATCCCCAACACTCCACGACGTACTATTTACCGTCACAGAACACCATTCTTGCGGAAGAACCAAAGCTTGATAACATCCATTTTCTAGAATGTTCGCATCTCCACTCCCTTCAACGACAATATTAAACGAGTCAAAGTAAATCGTTTCTTGGGTATTATTCTGATAGTCGAGTGTATAAGTAACTGCTCCTAAGCTTTTATAGCCAAGCTCAATATCTTGCGGGTAGATAACTCCTGAGGTTTGCTTTTCAATCCATTTAGAAAAATACGAAATGTCTGTGTACACACCATATGTATTGATATCCCCACATTGATAGCTTCCCCAACTGACAATACCTAGTTGCTTGTATACCCCTTTTTCTGCATACACGATAGGCCCACCACTATCTCCTCTGCATGAATCGTATCCATTAATTTCAGGCCTCCCAGCACAGAAATTGTCTGCGCCAACATTCGCAAAAGCAGGGTTTGCTGCACATGTTGAATCACTTTTATAGTTCACGTTAACCTGCATTAAGCCATCACTACGAGAGTTACTTCCTGTTGGGCTTTGAGTCCCCCAACCGACTACGGTTAATAATGAATCCTCAACCATTTCTTGAGACTTATTCGCCGGAGCTAACACAACGCTCGGAGCTTCAATGGAAAGCACTTGCCGTTCTAGCTCTATGATTGCGATATCATTACGTAATGAACGGGCTTCATAAGCCTCATGGATTCGGAAGTTTTTAGCCGCAAGTCTGATACCTTCATCAGCTTCCTTACTGAGCGTGTGAATGCCAACGACGAGCTCGATGTCATCTTTTGTTACTTTTGTTAAACAGTGGGCCGCTGTAATAACATATTTTTGTTTATATAATGTTCCAGCACAAAACTGCCCGAATAAAGCACTGCTGTTTTTTGCCACGATCGCCACCATATATGGCCAATCATCAACTTTTGAAAGTTTACCATTAATAATTCTGGGCTCCACCACTGTCGATGACCATGAATAAAACGGAATGAATAAACAATACAAGACTAACCAATTAAGTTTACGCATAATGGTACCCTCTTAACCATATTAAATATGATATATGCACAACTGACTATTATTAATTATTTTTTATTATTATTTCTTATTAACAAACATTATTCCATTGCGTTCGCATTTGTTTGTTTCAATATGAATTAATAAGTAAAAATTAAATGTTCAATTGAATTATCGACTGTGCTTATTGTTTCTTTAGGGAAAAATGAAAGAAGTACCATATGAAAGCATTAAGCTTAATTAACAATAATTATTACTGAGCGATCAAATTGTTCAAAAACTCTAAATATTAAAAAACCCGCTTATGCGGGTTTTTATTCATAATTAATTTAATCGGCGTCGAGTTAAAAGTAATAAGCTCATTAAGTAGATTAGGCCAAGAGAACCACCGCCACCACTATCACCACCACTCTGTGAAGAAGAATCTTCAGAACTCGTTGAAGAATCTTCAGAACTCGTTGAAGAATTAAACGCTATATTTGTGAGAAAGACACCATCTTCACCTTGATCAATCGAGCCATCTTTTACGTATTCCAATTTCAATCGGTTAGAATCAGAATGGAAAGTAACAACAATAGGGGTTTCGTACTCACCACTTGTGGACTCCACTAAATTACCGTTGATATAGGCCTTGAAATAATCAACGTACTCAGTTGATACTTTCAAATCAAACGTCATCTCACCACTTGGAATACCATCAATAAGAATCATAGATGTCTCGTTTGCACCAATATAGCCAGAACGGATACCACTTGAGTACGGAAGCCATTCATGATCGTTACTGTAAACCCCGTCGTTTGGTACGTTTACTGCGTTGACTAGGGTTGATGAAGCTTGATTGGCCACTTCAAAAGCAAGTGTCAGGTATACGTCCTTATACCCATTTTGTTCATAAGAAACATATAAGCTTTCTTCATACGAACCATAGTTGCCCGGAGTAATCAGAACGGTCACATTACAAGTTTCGCCAGAGTTTAGCGTACCTTTGACACTGCAAGTGTTATTGGTTATTGAACTAACTTGACTAACACTAAAATTATATTGATTAAATGTAATCGGGTTATCAGAGTAGTTTGCTAACGTGTAAGTATGTGAGAATGCACTATGCGGTAGGATCCCGAGATCTTGGCTCGGTTTGTAACTTAAACTGGAAGTATTTCTCTCAATCCAATCAGTGTAGTAACTTAAGTTTGTGTATACACCATACTTATTTGCTTCTCCGCAGCGTGCACTCCCCCAACTCACGATCCCCAGTTGAACCCCTGAACTTTTCACAACAAGTGGACCACCACTGTCACCGCGGCAGGAATCATACCCTTCTTGAGGTAGTCCGGCACAAAAGCTAACGCTATCTTCACTGCTCGAAACACCATGAACCTCAAAGCATTTTTGTTGATCGACTAACTGAATATCCACTTGTTGTAATTGGTTTGGTCTTACATGAATCCCTTCCGGCTCTGTGGTTCCCCAACCTGCAACCGTCAACCATGTATCAGCTGGTGTTTCATTTCGAGTACTTGAAGCTGCTAAAGTTACTGGCGTTGCTTCATGAGACTCAAGCTCGCGGGATAGCTCGACGATAGCAATATCATTATCTAACCAATATGATGAATAGCTCCCATGAACATAAATACTGTTTACACTAACACGAGCCCCACCTGAATTTAGATCATCGGTATTTACCAACACTTCAATTTGCTGTGCATCAACGCCATCAACACAATGTGCCGCAGTCAAAATGTAGCGTTTACCAATAAAGCTACCGCCACAAAATTGCCCATCAAAGTTATTCTTGCCAGCTTCAACTAATGCCACCATATACGGCCAGTCATAGGATGAAGCTGGCGTTCCATCAATAATTCTTGGAGCAACATCCGTCGCCAAAGCCAGACTCGGTACTGCTAAACAGCTCATCGCCATCAGCGTGGCTAGATTATTTCTCATGACAACCATTCCTTTGTTTGTAACATTCTGATTGGTAAATGTTATTCATCTAAATGGAGAGAAACAATCGAACGATAAAAGTTTAGTGATATACAGATCAAGGCAAGGTTTTAAATGCGACGCAGTTCATATCGAGAGTGACATGTATTCCAAGTTAATTTGCAATAACGCCGTTACTATAAATAAAAACACCCGCATAAAGCGGGTGTTTTCCATTTTGTTTGTATTAGGCTTGACGACGTCGGAATAAAAGCCCTAGACCGAAAAGTGCCAATAAGCCAAACGAACCACCACCGCTATCTGATGGTGTTGCTTGGCTACTGTGTCGCATTGAGTGAATGGTAACTTTGTCGCTATTCATAGCATTTGAGCCATCTTTTACATAAAAGACTTCAAGCTTATTGCCGCTGACATTGCTTAAAGGCAATTCAAGTGTTTGTCTATCAACTCCCGTCATGCGCTTGATGAAACCACCATTTACAAAAATGAACGCAGCATCATACCCAGGCTCACTTGAAACTGAAATGTCGACAGTTAAGCTACCTTGAGGAATTCCCGTAATAATTAGGGCTGATTCTTGACGATCACCGATCGCCGCAGAACTCAACTCGCTCCCTTCTACTCGCCACTCAAAACCGTTACTAAAGACATTTGCCTTAGGTATGGAAACCGCATTCGCGAGTCCTGAAGAAGCGACTTGACGGCCCTCAAAGTAAACTCTTGATTTGATTGGAGCCCAACCTTGGTCATTATTCATCACCAATTCAGCATGAGATTGTCCATAATCACTGATGGTGTAGTTAATTGTTACGGAGCAGCTAGAGCCTGATGCAATTGGTTGATCGCAGGTAGAAGAAACGATGCTTCCTCCTGTCACCGTTGGTGAACTGAGGGTAATACTATTCCCTGTGTTATTTTCATAAACAAAACTATATTCATAACTACCCAGAGCCTGAACATCTGCCCAGTTTATTTGGTCATAGCTGAAACCACTGGTTTTTTCTGCAATCCAATCGGCAAAATGGCTCACGTTAGCATAAACGCCATACTGACCTGCTACAGCACATCCTTCACCCCAGCTAACGATACCCAACTGTTTGGCCACGCCACCATCATTCACAATGATCGGGCCACCACTGTCACCTTGACAAGAGTCTTTCCCACCTTGCTCAAGGCCGGCGCAAAATGCATTCACTTCAATCGAGGCATAATTGCCACCCGCCCCTGTACATGAGGCTTGGTTGATCAACTCAACATCAACTTGGTGTAGTTTTGAAGGCCCATCGAAAGCCGGCGATGGATCCATATCTCCCCACCCCATAACAGTGAGGGTTTGCCCTGGAGCAAGAGCCTCTCTCAACGTCGACTCCGCGAGAGTAACCGCAGTTCCACCTGCAACATCTCTTTCTAATTCGAGAATAGCAATATCATTTTGCAATGCGCTGCTTTCATCGTAATCTTCATGCAAATAAATACGTTTAATTGCATATCGATCCGCATCTGTCGCAGACGCTAAATCTTGTTTACCGATGATCACTTCAATGTCTTGTGCCAAAGTATTGGTAAGACAGTGAGTGGCTGTCATTACATAACGCTCTCCGATATAACTCGCACCACAAAACTGGCCTTCTCCACCACTTTTACTCGCTTTAACTAACGCTGTTACAAACGGCCATTGGCCTGCCGGAGATTCCGTACCACCAATAATTCTTGGGGTTACATCTGACGCACTAGATGAAAAAGACAGACCCAAACAGCCTGCTGCCAACAAAACGGGAATTTTGTTTTCCATACATGGATTCCTTGTTAATAATAATTATTCCCGAAAATAATATTGACTCAATTTATAAAACACAATGTTATAGGAGGTAATTTCATTCATTTGAGTGATGTGAAACTCAATTATGTGACACTTATCATTAACTGGTCAGACCCACCGTCTAACCCTCTGTTTATATTGTAAATAAGCATGTCCAAATAATTGTTCAAGCATCCGCTCCTCCGGTTGAATCTGAAAGCGATTCATGTACAGAACAAAGAATACTGGGCCCAATAAACAGAGGACATTTTGCAACCAAATGGCAAAACCAATAAGCAAAATCACTAAGGCTAAATACATTGGGTTGCGCGTATAAGCGAAGATACCTGAATCAACAATTGCAGACGCTGTTTCAATTTTCACCGGATTAACCGTCGTCTTAGCTTTTCGAAATTCATACACACCAGACAAGCCAATAAACCCAGCTACAATTACTGCAATAAATAAAGCCCACCCTGCATACTGAACTGTTACATGCATGCTATAAAACTCCCGAGCAAGCCGATACATCAACACCAACATAACGACAAAAAGTGCCACTGGTGGCACTTTTAATTCTAGTACCTTCATATTCCCCCCTCCTGCAAAAAGCCCGGCAATTCGCCGGGCTATATTTTTAAACTAACTGAAGCAAAGCTTGCAACGGATGCTTGGTGACTAAGTTTTCAAAACGTTTGACTTGGCTTCGACATGAATATCCGGTGATCAAACAGCGCTCTTTGGGCAATTTAGCTAAGCTTGGTTGCCAACTCAAGCCATAGATCTCTTTTGACATCTCTAGCTTATCTACCTCGTGGCCAAACGTTCCTGCCATACCACAGCAGCCAACAGGGACAGTAACCAGTTTGGCACCAAAGTGAGAAAAAATCGCACCCCACTCTTTCTCAGCGTTGGGTAGCTTCGTCTTCTCAGTACAGTGAGCCAGTAGATACCATTCATCAGATTTAGGTTCTGTACTTTGTTCAAATTCACCCAACTTCGGCTCTAGCCATTCATGAACAGTTAAAACCTCAAAATCGCCGCGTTTATCACCAAGGATCTCTTGGTATTCATCGCGATAACACAGAACCAATGCGGGGTCGACGCCAATAAGTGGAATGTTTAGGTCGGCGACCTGCTCAAGAAACATGGCTGTGGTCTGCGCATTTTTAGCGAAACGTTGCAAAAAGCCTTTAATATGTTGTGCCTTACCATTTGGCTTAAATGGCAATAGAACCGGTATTTTTCCAAGCTTAATAGCCAGTTTAGCAAAATCCTCGACCACACTCGCATCATAGAAACTAGTAAAAGGGTCCTGAACAATCAATACCCGTTGTGCCTTGTCTTCTTTCGACATCGCGGCCAACGTCTGCAAATCAAACTCTTCAAGATCCGCGAGCCTGTGCTGTAACGTAGGGACTGACATCAATGGCGCATCAATGTAACCAACCGTTGATGCTGTCAATTGCTGAACCCATTTCTGCTTAAGCACGCCATTGACCACTTGGGGTGCTTTCGCCATCAACGGCAACATGGTTTCAATGTTAGCCACCAAATAATCCTTCATTGGTCGCTGGTATCTTGAGTAGTAAATATTTAGGAATCGAGAGCGGAAGCTCGGAACATCCACTTTAATCGGACATTGACTCGCACACGCTTTGCACGCCAAACAACCATTCATGGCTTCATACACTTCATGAGAAAAATCATATTCATGCCGTTTGTTGAGCGAGTTTCTCACTCGTTCTATCAACGTTTTGATGGAAGCGGTTGAATCTAGAGCCTGTTTTTCTAAATCGAGAATATCGACGCCTTGCTCTGTCAGTTGGCGCAACCATTCACGAACAATACCAGCCCTTCCTTTTGGTGAATGGCGACGATCGGCCGTTACCTTCATAGAAGGACACATCGGCGATGAGGTGTCGTAGTTAAAGCACAGACCATTGCCATTACATTCCATCGCCTGCTTAAAACTGTCTCTAACCTGAACGTCTATTTGTCGGTCAAAGTAACCACGTTTTATGTCCGACACTTTGACGAGTTCTGCATCACTGTTTAACGGCGTACAAATTTTACCCGGATTCATTTTATTGTGAGGGTCAAAGGCAGCTTTGACTCGTCGAAGCTCAGTAAATAGCTCTTGCCCAAAGAACTCAGGTCCATACTCAGAACGGAACCCTTTACCATGCTCACCCCACATCAGGCCGCCATATTTAGCGACAAGCTTGACCACTTCATCAGAAACGTCATGCATCAAACGTTCTTGCTTTGGATCACACAGATCCAACGCAGGCCTAACGTGAAGCACACCCGCATCCACATGCCCAAACATGCCATAATTAAGTGCTTTCGAATCAAGCAGCTGACGAAATTCAACGATAAAGTCCGCCAGATTTTCGGGAGGTACACACGTGTCTTCCGCAAAAGCAACGGGTTTAGCACGCCCTTTAGCAGCACCAAGCAAACCAACCGCCTTCTTGCGCATGTTGTAAATACGTCCAATTGAGGCTAAGTCACTGCAAACTTGATAACCAATAATCCCGGCCTCTCCCGCCTGCGTCATCGCATCTAATTTGTCGCAAAGCGCCTGCACTTGGCGATTGACTTCTGCTTCATCTTGCCCAGCATATTCAACCATATTGATGCCGAGCATTTCTTTGCCTTCGACATCCATCAATAAGTCGCTCACCGTATGCCAAACAATATCTTGCTTAGCGAGATTAAGTACTTTTGAATCGATGGTTTCAACTGATAAGGCATCGGCCGCCACCATAAACGGCGCATTCCGTAAAGCAGCATCAAAGCTGTTGTATTTCACATTGACTAGCGTACGCAGTTTAGGAATGGGGGTGAGATTTAGCTTCGCTTCGGTGATAAAGGCAAGTGAGCCTTCGGCGCCACACAACACTCTTGTGATATCAAATGCATCGTCTTCGGTGATGGCATTTTTTAAGTCATAACCTGTTAAAAACCGATTTAATGGTGGAAACTTAGCCGTAATTTGCGTGCGCTTATCGCGACACACCTGTTCCGTCACTTTAAGGGCACGAAATGCGTACTCACCTTCTTCGGGTAAGCCATGACTCATATCGGATTCTAATATCGAACCATCCGCAAAAACCGCTTGTAGCGATAAAACATGATCTGACGTTTTGCCATATTTCAAAGAACCCTGCCCCGAAGCATCAGTATTGATCATACCGCCAAGCGTTGCTCGGTTGCTGGTTGATAAATCCGGAGAGAAGAAAAAACCATAGGGCCTTACGGCATCATTGAGCTGATCTTTCACCACACCAGTTTGGACTCGGACCCAACCTTCGTCTGGGTTAACTTCCAATACCTTGTTCATATGACGAGAAAGATCAACCACCACACCTTTGGTCAAAGACTGTCCGTTTGTTCCAGTACCACCACCTCGCGGTGAAAACGTGACTCGCTCATAAGCCGTGGCCGTGCTCAATTTGCCAATTAAAGCCACATCTTGCGTCGATTTAGGATGAACAACCGCTTGAGGAAGTTGTTGGTATACACTGTTGTCTGTTGCAACAGCTAAACGGCTAGAATATTGAGTTTCAATGTCGCCAGTAAAGCCTGCATTGCGCAGCTCTTCCAAAAATTTTTGTACTACTGGGTCGACATCAGAATGGATATGAAGTCTTGGTAACATTTGCTTCCTGCCCTCTACTGCGCTGATCCGATCAGCTCAGGGTTCCTATTATTTAATAATCTTTTTGAATTTCGTCACTTTACAACATTTAAAAGGGTGATCAAAACAGAATCTCAGTGACAGAATGGAACTTCTCGCATTTCTTTCCCACACTTAAATATCATCAATTAGAGAAATAAGTGTGTTTTTATGAGTGATAACAAAATGAAGAAAAATAAAGTCGTAACTACTGAAGATATACTGCTTAAGCTTTGCCAATCTGTCTCAACCGTATTGAATTCCGCCACTGATTCAAATATTACCTATTCTGCCATGGTGCAGAAGATCACCAAAACCAGCTTGAAACCTGACTTTGGTTGCTTTGTTCTGTTTGATGGTGGCTTCTCTGGCCTTGTCGTAATTAACTTCACTTCCAAAGCTGCTCTTGAGGTTTACACCAACTATATGCGCAACATGGGTATGCCAGAAGAGGAGCTCGCAGTCTTACATACCTCAGATGAAGTTGGTGATGTGCTTGGCGAGTTGATGAATCAAATCGTCGGTGATTTTACCAATAAAGTGCGCAAGCAACTGCAAACACACATCACTCAAAATCAACCTAAGATGTTGTCCCTAAACAAACAGGTAAACTTGTCGGTTGATACTAATCTTGATAGACCACAAGCGCGAAGAGTGACCTTCTCAACTGAAGGTAATAACATTTTCTATCTTGAACTTGCGATGGATAAAACGGAATTTATTCAATTGGAAGAATTCGATGAAGCTCAGGATGAATGTCCTGATAGCATCTTTGAACAAACCCAGCAGCAGATGCAGTCTAAGAAGGAAACAAAGGCAGCTGCCAATGAAGGGGCATCCAATGACCTCCTAGATGAGCTAGGCATCTAACCTTTTGAAACGGACGGTACTGTTCATTCAGTGCCGTTTTTCCCGCTTATTTATTTCAACTTTATTTCAGAACACGTTAAAATAGTCGACTTTGCAAAATTAAAGAGCCTTGCTGTCGTCGATGGATAAACAAAAAGCCCTCAAGAAAATCGCTAAATGTCTTGAACTTGGTAACTCAGCAAATGTAAACGAAGCCGCTAACGCTATTAAGATGGCCCACCGTTTGATGTTGAAATATGGCCTCGATAAAGACGACATCGAATTCATCAAAATGGGCAAAACGCAGTCTTCTCATCTCCTACCTACCAGTATTAGTTCATTGCTGCTACGCATTATCCGTGGCATTAATACTAAGTTTGGTGTTGAGGCGGTATTGCTCAATCACAAAGGCCTTAAGCGTGTTGAGTTTATCGGTGAAGCTGACAGAGCCATCTTTGCAGCATTCGCTTTTGACATCATTTATCGTGAAATGAATGAACAAACAGGTAAATTTCGCAACAGCTTTGCCGGAACTGGCACATCAAGCACCGAAGTGTCCCGTAGAGTAAACTCATTCGTGTCAGGCTGGGTAGAAGGTGCATTAGAAAAGCTCCCTATAATTACACCAGATGAAGAGTCCGCAAAAAAGATCGATAGCTATATCGACAAAGAGTTCCAAAACATCGACCGTGAAACCTTTAAACAACAGTTAAAAGAAGCGATGAAAAACATCACGGAAGATTATGAAGTAGGATTAAAAAAGGGCCGTACTGTGTCCGTAAACCGTCCTATAAACGGTGCTCAAGCACCAAAAATGCTACGCTAAACAAGCCACTTTAGTTCTACTAGGTAAATATTCAGTCAAAAAATAGGTCTTAAGTTTGACATGGATGCCTCAAAAAGGTTTATTTGGCGCAATTTCGAGAACACATGGAGAACATTCTGTGAAAAAGATTACTTTAGCTCTTGCTGTCGCTATTGCTCTTTCGGGTTGTCAAGCAACACAACGTCAAAACGCAACGACAGGTGAAACGGAAACAAACTCAGCGACTAAAGGCGCGATCATTGGAGCGTTGACTGGTGTGGCCGTTGGCCTTGCGACGGGTGATGATGCCAAAGAGCGTCGTAAGCATGCTCTAATCGGTGCCGCAGGTGGTGCTGCCGTTGGTGGTGGTGTGGGTTACTACTTCGACCAACAAGAAGCGGCTTTGCGTCAAGAGCTACTCAACTCTGGTGTACAAGTAGAGCGTGTTGGTGAAAACCAACTTATCCTTCGTATGGAAAATGGCATTGGTTTCCAAACAGCGTCATACCAACTTGATTCAAGTATTCACAACACGCTTCGCGGTGTCGCACGCATTCTGGTTGAATACCCTGACACTAGCCTTGTGATTGAAGGTCATACCGATAGCACTGGTAGCGACACTACAAACCAAGTTCTATCAGAACGCAGAGCCGAATCTGTACGCACATACTTAGTGCAGCAAGGTGTTGCAGCAGGTCGTGCTATCGCTCGTGGTAACGGCGAGCGCTACCCACGCTGTTCAAACGACACAACATCTGGCCGTGCATGTAACCGTCGTGTAGAAATTCAAATTCTTCCGCTAAAATAATACTATTCAGAGTTAGCCTTCGGGCTAACTCTATCTTCCTGCTGGCGTGTCATTCATATACTAGGGATTGGTATTCTTTTGAGAAGATTGACTCTTTTACTCACCATTCTTTCTAACTTCGCCTTTGCCTCATCTGTAGATGAGTTACTCCCTCTTGCTGAAAAAAACGACGCAGTTGCTCAATACGAATTGGCGGAATTATACCGTTTAGGCGAAAGTACAGCGCGCTCTTACCAAGAAGCATTTTACTGGTACCAACAAGCTGCTGAGCAAGGTCATGAGCTCGCAACCTTCGAACTTGCAAACCTATACTTTAAAGGGCTTGGAACAGAAGTCGATCAGACCGCTGGCCTTTATTGGTTAACAACATTAGCAGGCCAAGGGAACCGAAAGGCCCAAGTGGCAATTGCCACCATTTATGAAAATAGTAAAACTACGCCTCATGCTCTTGAGATGGCAGAATTATGGTACCAAGTTGCAGCACCGTATGATGAACAAGCAGAAGCAGCTTATGCACGAATTTTAGAGCGGAAGTTCAACCAAAGGCGGGCAAAGCAAATTGCAGAGATAGACCAATTAGACGAAGCGTATGCTGAGCTAGATGTTAAAGCTTCTTCATCTGCATCACCTATGCTCACAAACAGCTCGGCTCTTATTGGTTTAGCATGCTCGTTATTATTGACGCTCGCTTTATCGTTACTGCTTTGGCGCAAAAACAACAAATTGCAACAGCGCTTACACTTTGCGTCTAACCAATCTGACTCTCACTCAGAACAACTAGAAACGAAGATAAAAGAGCAAACAGCGACCATTCGCCAACAAAAAAGACAGCTGGAAACACTTTTTCATCAATTTAAGAAGCTTCAGTCATCCAAGCCGGCAACTAATCAGCCCTCACCAGAGCACAACAAGCTTTCTCTTGCCTGTGCCATGTTTGGTTTTAAAGCCAACCGACTTCCTGATGAAAAAGCGATCAAAACACGCTTTAAGCAGTTATCAAAAATATATCACCCCGATTTAAAAGGAAGTGAAGAAGAAATGAAACGGCTCAACAACGCACTGAAAATCATCCTACATCACGTTAACAAATAGTTACAAGATTACACCTTTAGCAATAACATCAGTCACAGACTTTAATTTTTATTAAGTTAGCGCAATCGATCCCCCTCCCACTACAGGTAACAAACAGTTAACTTAAGCACGTTAGTTATGTCATACTTTGTGTCGAAAATAACGCCTGAACGAACAAAGGTGAGAACATATGTTTACCATTGAAGGCATTTGCGATTGGTGTAATAAACCAAGCCTGTTAAAAAAGCATGACTATGTTGATGGAAAAAGCCATCACTCCTGCAAAGAGTGTAATGATTTAGCTACTTTAGATGTAAGGCAATTTAATATTGCAGAGATCCAATTCAGAGAGCGTCAAGCACAAGCAACACTCTGAATAATCATCATGAAAAAAGCGCCTCATTGGCGCTTTTTGTATTTATAAATAGTTTTAGAGATAGAGACACTAAGCCGAAAACAAGCTTGCCTCATCATCATTGGTTGTTTTTCAACACTTCTAGACGTTCTGCCTCTTCTTTGATCATTCGCTCAAGGATATGTGCATTCTCCATCACTCTTTGCTGCCCAATCGCGGCTCCCTTAGCGGTTAAGATCGGTGTCATCTTGATTGATTTCTTGCCTGTCGGTGTATTCAAAAACGCGATCAGTTCTTTCAATTCTTGCTCGGTATAAACACTCATATACAGCTCGGCAAAGCTGTCTTTTAAGCTATCGCCGCTCATGTATGTATTAAAAAATTCGCGCATCGTACTTTCAAATGGCTTCAATTGAGGCTGGCTTTGCAACTGAACTTGCAGCATAGAGTCGATAGTCTCACTCATTAACTGATTCAGTTCCATCGCCTCAATAAGTTGGTAGGCGGCTTCTTTGTGTGGATTTGCTAATGATTGACTGGAAAAAACCATTAACGTGACTATCAGAGTCTTTTTCAAAAAATTCATGTCCCCTCCTCGATTTGGAAACAAACAAAAGTTAAAGGCGTTCAGTTGCACCTAATTTCTTAAAGAAGTCAGACATATCAACCGTGGCCAAATCTTTATATTCACCAGCATCATAGAAACGCCCTTTGCATGTTGGGCAGCTCTCAAACCAGATATGAGGTTGCTTCGGATCAACCAAACGTAGCATTTGGTTATTCGGGCATACCGGGCAATCGATACGATCGATAACATTAAATGCCTGCCCAATAGCTTCATCGCCAATATCAACCGTGTCAGCGAGAGGTTTCATTGCTTCAACTTCATAAATATCAATCCAAAGCCCCTTACATTCGGTGCATCGCTCTACATCACCCAAAGGAGTCTGCAATTGCTCAAAGTCAGAGCTACATTTTGGACATTTCATTCAACACCTAACCTAGCAGATTAACGTTATATAAATACAAAAATAAATTCACCAACAAAATACTACGACACACAATTTATGAGGTTAAGCCACCCATTAAAAAACTTTTCACCATGTCGCATATCCTGCCTACATAGCCTTGCTACTAGGCTCTGTATCGAGCTATGCATATAACCTTAATTTAATGATGGTTATTCCGTATGAGATTCCACAACTTGGCCTCAGTCACACTTGCACTACTACTTTTGAACTAACCTCAAATTATCTTCAGGCAAATACAAACATTATGGCTAGGCATTAGGGAGCATCTGCAATGGAAGCTACACACATTCATACACAAGAATCCTTCTCTGTTGATTTAAAACACGCATTAATTTGGGTTGCTCGCGCACTCGATTATGTCGGTATAGACGATGCCAACCATGGTCATCGGGTCGCCTACATTGCTTATGAATGTGCAAAACAATTAGGGTGGGAAAAGAAGAAGCAGGAGTTCTGCTTTATGGCAGGATTACTCCATGACTGCGGTGTTTCTCAATCAACCGAGCATAAAAATTTAGTTAGCGCTATGACTCCCAATGATGTACAACGCCATTGTCACATTGGGTATCAGTCTCTTATCGAATGTGAGTTACTAATCCCCTTTGCTAACATCGTTCTTTATCATCACACACCTTGGGCTGAACTAGAGTCCATTGAAGTCCCACCTTTTGAAAAAGATATTGCTGCGCTTATCTTTCTTGCAGACCGATTAGATTTCTTGAGAGCGCGTTTTCTAGCCGACCAAGATAGCGACCTTATCATCCTGAAAAAAAAGAAATCACAGGAATGTTAAATGAACAAAAAGGAAAATTATTCCGTCCAGACTTGATTGAAGCTCTCTCAGTGTTAATTCAAAAAGATGGGTTTTGGTATTCCATGACACCTGAACATATTGAAAACATCCCTATTCTTTTTAAGCATTTAGACTGGTTACAAACCGACCTTTCTCTTGCCAAATTGGTCGCTCTTGGCCGTTTCATCGCAGGAATTGTAGATGCCAAAAGCCCTTTTACTTATCAACACTCACTTAAAGTAGCGGAGTTGTCAGAATACCTTGCAAACAAAATGCATCTGCCCACAGGCACAGCCCAGATGCTCTATGTTTCAGGCTTGGTTCATGATATTGGGAAACTCAGAACGCCAGACGAAATTCTTCATAAGCCTGGAAAATTAACCATGGCAGAATACGCCCGCATTAAAAAACATACCATTGACACCGAAATTGCACTCAATATGGTTTTTCCAGACTCAAAAATTGGTGATTGGGCCGTAAGTCACCACGAACGCCTTGATGGGAGCGGCTACCCTTACAATAAAACGGAGACCGAACTCGACTTACCCTCTCGAATCATTGCCATTGCCGATATTTTCCAAGCGTTATCACAACAACGTCCGTACCGAGAACGACTCAACATCTCGGAAATCAACGCTATCATGCAACCAATGATTGATCAGAAAATGCTAGATCCAGAAGTATATCAGTGTCTGAAAGATAACATTGAAGAGTGCTTTCATATTTCAGTTTCCGAAGAAGTTCTGATGTAACGGCATCGATATCTGTCATCTGCCGGTGGTGAGCATTCCTTTCTCTCCACCAGCAATTTGCTTAAGGAGTTGCGCTATGTATAGCCAAGTCATCGAAAAAATAAGCAACCTCAATAAACTATCAATTGTTGTTTTGTTGACAATCATCGCCCTGCCATTGATGGTTTTCACTTTTTTGAGTCAAGCTTGGGGATGGCTCGTGTATCTTGTTCTCTACCATATTTTTATGGTTATGCTTCTCACAAATCTGGGGACGACATTTCACCAAATACGCGCTTCTGCCCGAGATCTCTCAGAGGGTGACTTAACGGTTCGTATTCCCGTAGAGAATGCGCTTGGAACGCCTTTGTTCCAAACATTTAATCGTATCGGAGAAGACATTTCCCGAACCATTAATGCACTGGGTAAATCAACAAAAAAACTGCAAGAAGTTGCCGATACCGTTCAGACTGACTCAGAACAATCCAAGGTGGGAGCTCTCGGGCAGAAAAAAGATGTTGACCGCGCCAGTACGATTATTGATGAACTGTCAGAGATTACGCAGCAAGTGACAAACTTCTGTGACTCTTCAGCGTCTTTAACAAAAGAAGTGAAGCAAGTGGCGGATAAAGGCACCAAAGACATGCTATCGCTAGAACGCGCATTAGACAACGCTAACCAACAAATTGATACGTCAAACCAACACTTTCAAGCCTTGGTTGAAGAAACGGACCAGATCAGCCAAGTGATGGAAACCATCAGTGGTATTGCCGAGCAAACAAACTTATTGGCCCTTAACGCCGCGATTGAAAGTGCCCGAGCCGGAGAACAAGGCCGTGGCTTTGCAGTCGTTGCCGATGAAGTACGTAACCTTGCCATGAGGACACAAGAAGCCACTGAGGAAATAAGAAGCAAAATCAGCAATCTACAAACAAAAACTCAAGATGTGCAGCAAACCATGCAAGAAAACAAAACCAGCATGGAACACTCTTTAGGTATCGCCTCAGAAGCAGAAGATACGTTTAAATCTTTAAACCAACAAATCAGTGAGGTGCACCATTACAGCCAACAGATCGCTCAATCTTCTGAGCAACAATCAGTTCAAACCAAAGCGCTGGTCAGCTGCTTGCATGAGATAGCCCTAGAGTCAGAGAACAACGTAAAGTCCACGCAAGAAACCTTAATCGCCAGTATTACAGTACGTAATTTATCTGGAGAAATCGATTCCTTGTTACATCGCTTCGCCATTAACGATAACCAGATACAGCAAGAAGAACAACGTAGAGACAAGCTGATTGAGTGGAGTGCCCAACTCGATATCGGGCTGGATGAAATTAACCGACAACATCAAACGCTCGTTCACCTCATTAACGAACTCTACCACCTATTACGGAACAATTACGGCCTCCCTTCCATTAAGCGTGTTGTCCAAGGCTTGATTGATTACACTGCGAACCACTTCAAATATGAAGAAACATTGTTTGAGCAAGTGGAGTATGCACGCACACAACAACATATTGATAAACACAATGAATTGGTCACACAAGTTTTAGAGTTTCAAAAACGTGTCGAGCGTGGAGAAGATATCGGTGATGAACTGATGCAATTTCTCAAGAATTGGCTCAGTCAGCATATTATGAAAGAAGACAAAGCATACGCCCAGAGCTTCCATGACGGTGGAGTTGATTAGCTTACTGTCTAGTGGATGTGAACCAATGAAGCCGCCTTTCTGGCGGCTTCATTGTCTGTGATAACTATGGTTTAAGTGCCATCACTTTAGTGATGTCATCAGCACTGTGGCGTTCAGGAACTTGCTCCCACTCTTCACCCCAACTGCGGTTAACGATTCTACCACGTTGTACCCCTTCTCTTGCTGCGACTTCATTCGCCCAACGTTGCAAATGTACGTAACTTTCAACATCGAGGAATTCCGCTGCATTGTAGAGTCGACCTAACACTAAATTGCCATACCAAGGCCAAATAGCGATATCCGCGATACTGTACTCATCGCCAGCAATATATTTCGTTTTCGCTAATTGTTTATCTAAAACATCAAGCTGACGCTTAGTTTCCATCGAAAAACGATTAATCGGGTACTCGAATTTTTCTGGCGCGTACGCATAAAAATGGCCAAAACCACCCCCTAAATATGGCGCTGAGCCTTGGAGCCAGAATAACCAATTTAAAACTTGAGTCCGAGCAAGGGTTTCTTGAGGTAATAAATGGCCAAACTTCTCTGCCAAATAAACCAGAATCGAGCCTGACTCAAATACGCGTACCGGTGTTTCACCAGAACCATCCACTAATGCCGGGATTTTTGAGTTTGGGTTTACATCAACAAAACCAGAACCAAACTGATCCCCTTCGCCAATTCGGATTAAATGCGCATCATATTCAGCTTCTTTCACACCAAGCGCCAAAAGTTCTTCTAACATGATGGTGATCTTCTGACCGTTTGGCGTCCCCATCGAATAAAGCTGTATTGGGTGCTCACCAACAGGTAATACTTTCTCGTGTCGCGCACCAGAATCCGGACGGTTAATGCTGGCCCACTCGCCGCCGTTCTCATTGTCCATCGTCCACACTTTCGGTGGGATATATTCGTTTGTCATTATTATTCCTTATTTATACCCAAGCTGAATACACTGTAGACTACCCTGTGATAGAACAGAAAATCTATATGCTTTCTCTCATTGTGGCAGTTTTTTCCGTCGCGACTTTAAAAATCCCAATCTTCATCTTCGGTAGCAACCGCCTGACCAATCACATAAGAAGAACCAGAGCCAGAGAAAAAGTCATGATTTTCATCCGCATTGGGTGATAAAGCAGACATAATCGCAGGGTTTACCTGACAAACCTCATCAGGAAACAGTGCTTCAAAGCCAAGGTTCATCAATGCTTTATTGGCGTTGTAATGCAGAAATTGCTTTACTTCCTCCGTTAATCCAACCGGATCATACAGTGTTTCCGTGTATTCACTTTCAACAGCATACAGATCAAACAGCAGTGAAAAGGCATAATTTTTCAATTCAATCTGTTCCGATTCACTTAGCTGCTTATAACCTTGTTGAAATTTGTAGCCGATGTAGTAACCATGCACCGCTTCATCACGAATAATGAGCCGAATTAAATCTGCTGTATTCGTCAGTTTTGCGCGACTCGACCAGTGCATAGGTAAATAGAACCCAGAATAGAAAAGAAAACTTTCAAGAAAGACACTGGCGATTTTTTTCTTTAGTGGCGAATCATCGGCACGGTATTCCCGCAGAATAAGTTGTGCTTTCTTTTGCAGATGAACGTTTTCTTCTGACCAGCGAAAGGCATCATTGATCTGTGGCGTCGTACACAATGTAGAAAACACCGAAGAGTAACTGCGTGCATGAACGGCTTCCATGAAGGCGATATTGGTTAATACAGCTTCTTCATGCGGCGTTACGGCATCAGGCATCAGCGACGGCGCTCCAACAGTATTTTGAATCGTATCTAACAACGTTAAGCCGGTAAAAACACGAATAGTCAGTTCTTGTTCTTGCTCGGTTAATTGCTGCCAACTGGGTATGTCGTTGGACAACGGGACTTTTTCCGGCAGCCAGAAGTTCACGGTCAAACGGTTCCAGATTTCAAGGTCTTTGTCATCTTGCAAACGATTCCAATTGACCGCCTGTACTAATTTAGGTGCTTGTGTATTTAACATATGCGTTCCTTATAAGCTGCAGGAAACACAGCCTTCAACTTGTGTACCTTCCAAGGCTTTTTGGCGTAATCGAATGTAATAAATGGTTTTAATACCCTTCTTCCATGCGTAAATCTGCGCCTTGTTAATATCACGAGTGGTGGCGGTATCTGAGAAAAACAATGTCAGGGATAACCCTTGATCCACGTGTTGCGTCGCCACCGCATAGGTGTCAATAATCGCTTCAGGACCAATTTCATAAGCATCACGGTAATACGCCATGTTTTCATTCGTCATGTAAGGTGCGGGATAGTACACGCGTCCAATTTGGCCTTCTTTTCGGATCTCTATTTTTGAAGTAATCGGATGAATGGAAGACGTGGCATTGTTGATGTAACTGATCGACCCCGTCGGCGGAATGGCTTGTAAGTTTCGGTTATATAATCCGTACTGCATGACGGACGCTTGCAATTCTGCCCATTGGGTTTGGCTTGGGATAGAAAACTGAAATTGTTCTAACAGCATTTGTACCTTTGGTGTTTTCGCAACAATCACATTATCGATATAGCGTTGGAAAAACTCCCCTGTCGCATATTTCGATGCTTCAAATCCGATAAAGGTTTGCGCTCGCTCTATGGCCAGCTGATTTGAAGCACTTAAACAGTGATAAAGCACGGTTGCAAAATACACATTGGTAAAATCAAGCGCCTCATCACTGCCATAATGGATCTGTTCACGGGCAAGAAAACCATGCAAGTTCATTTGGCCAAGTCCAACAGCGTGGCTTTCATCGTTCCCTCGCCGCACCGAAGGAACACTATCAATGGCACTCATTTCAGATACCGCATTTAACGCGTAGATGGCACTCGTAACCGACTTAGCGACATTTTTCCCATCCATCACTTTAGCAATATTCAATGAACCGAGATTGCATGAAATATCGGCACCAAGATGCTTAAAGCTTAAGTCATCGTTAAACTCAGATGCCTCGTTAATTTGCAAGATCTCCGAGCACAAGTTCGACATAGAAATTCGGCCTTTTATCGGATTCATTCGATTGACCGTATCTTCAAACATGAGATAGGGATAACCAGACTCAAATTGGATTTCAGCAATGGTTTGAAAAAACTGACGAGCATTTATTTTTGTTTTGTGGATCCGAGCGTCATCCACCAGCTCCGCATATCGATCCGTAACAGAAATTTCTGAAAATGGGACACCATAAACTCTTTCTACGTCATACGGTGAGAATAGATACATGTCCTTATTTTGCTTAGCCAGTTCAAACGTAATATCAGGAACTACGATGCCAAGGCTAAGTGTCTTAATGCGAATTTTTTCATCCGCATTTTCACGCTTGGTATCGAGAAAACGAAGTATATCGGGGTGATGAGCATGCAAGTATACCGCCCCAGCCCCTTGCCTCGCCCCAAGCTGGTTTGCATAAGAAAAGCTGTCTTCTAACAGCTTCATCACAGGAATAACTCCTGAGGACTGGTTTTCAATTCCTTTAATTGGCGCACCGTGCTCTCGCAAGTTAGTCAGCATTAATGCCACGCCACCGCCGCGTCGTGAAAGTTGAAGTGACGAGTTCACAGCACGGCCAATACTTTCCATATTGTCTTCTACACGTAATAGAAAACACGAAATAAGTTCACCACGGCTTTTCTTTCCCGCATTCGTAAACGTTGGTGTTGCTGGTTGAAAACGTCCGGAGATCATCTCCTCCATCAACAGCATTGCTTTATCTTCGTCACCTCTTGCTAAAAGCAAAGCCGTCATCACGACGCGATCTTCAAATCGCTCCAAATAACGTTTTCCATCCCGAGTTTTTAACGCATACGAAGCAAAAAATTTATAAGCCCCCATAAAGGTCGGGAAACGAAATTTAAAGTCATACGCTTTTTGCCAAATAGCTTGCTTGAATTCCCAACGGTATTGTTCCAACACGTCAGCTTCGTAATAGTTTTCCTCTACTAAGTAAGTCAGCTTTTCTCGCAAATGGTGAAAGAAAACCGTATTTTGATTGATGTGTTGTAAGAAGTATTGACGAACCGATTGGCGGTCTGCATCAAACTGGACGTTACCTTGTGCATCGAGCAAATTTAGCATTGCATTCAATGCGTGATAATCGAGTTGATTGTGTGTCTCTGTCATAGGGTTGACCAAAGTTTTCTCAAGCCATGGCGCACTCGGGTTACATCACTATCACATCCCGCCAGTTCAAAACGATACAAGATCGGCACCTGACATTTTTTGGCGATAATATTGCCTGAGTACGCGTAAAATTTTCCGAAATTACGATTGCCAGAGGCAATAACGCCTCGTAACAACTTTCGATTTTTTTCCAGATTCAGTAGTTTGATCACCGATTTAGGCACAGCCCCTCGCCCATAACCATCGGCGTACGTTGGGCAAATAAGCACAAATGGCGCAGTAATGTCAGGGGTTGGATCATTGGGTTCTATCGGCAAACGGATAGCGGGTAACTCAAGTTTTTCAACAAAACGTTGCGTGTTACCCGACTGGCTGGAAAAGTAAACCAACTGTCTCATAACGTGTTGATCATATCCGGGCGAAAACCAGACCAATGACGCTCACCCACTACCACTACAGGTACTTCCCGATAACCCAGAGCTTGTACCTTTTCTAGTGCATGCGAGTCTTGAGTCAAATCGATGCTTTTGTACCGAATATTCTTTGCGGTCATCGCTTTTTGCGTCGCAACACACTGAACACAAGCCGGTTTTGAGTAAATGATAACGTCCATTTTTCGCTCCTATTAAAACATTACCGCAATTCTCATTTGCGAATCATTATCATTCTTGCATGGCATATTTAGTATTTACAAGATCTATTTTCACAACATGTAGTGCTACAAACGCAGATTAGCCATAATTATAATAGGGTTGAATACCAGGTGATAATCATTATCATTAACATAACTTGATGGTTATGAGGATTTTCGGCTCATGGAAAATCAACACAATGCTATAGGTGAGTACTCCCCAAACAGTGAAAAGTGGCGTGGTATTACACTGACAATTTCTGCCGCAAAACGTATCCAATTCCTTTCATCAAATGGACAGATCTTGCGTCTCTCAACCAAAATTTCAGGCTGTACTGGTTACACATATGTCTTAGAGCAGCGAGAAGGTCCTGAAGAAGGAGACCTTGCGTTCGAGTCCTGTGGTGGCACCTTATTTGTCCCGGTGTCTTCAATGCCACTCCTCGATGGAACCAATGTCGATTACGTCCGCAATGGCTTAAACGAAATCTTTGTTTATCACAACCCAAACGTGAAAAACGAGTGTGGGTGTGGCGAAAGTTTCGGAGTTTAATGAATGAGTGATACCAATCAGTACGCAGAACTTGAGCAAACTTTCTCTCAGAAATACAAAGAAGGCTTCTATACGGATGTTGCGTCTGACACCTTAGAAAAAGGCATTAACGAAACAGTCATCCGAGCAATTTCAGCCAAACGTAACGAGCCAGATTGGATGTTGGAATTTAGGCTACAAGCTTACCAGCAATGGTTGACGATGACCGAACCACGCTGGTTAAAAGCCGACTACCCCGAACTCGATTACCAAGATTACAGCTATTATTCAGCACCAAGTTGTGAGGCGTGTAATGACAAGCCAAGTGATGATGGGACAAACAGCTATCTGACTGAAGAAGTGGAACATGCCTTTGATCAACTAGGGGTTCCCGTGCGTGAAGGAAACAATGTTGCCGTTGATGCTATTTTTGATTCCGTCTCCGTCACCACAACGTATCGTGATGAGCTAAGCCAACATGGAATTATTTTTTGCTCCTTCAGTGATGCTATCCATGAACATCCTGATCTGGTACGGCAATATTTAGGTACAGTCGTCCCACCTGAAGATAATTTTTTTGCAGCGCTTAATGCGGCGGTTGCCTCTGATGGCACCTTCGTCTATATCCCACCTGGCGTACGCTGCCCGAGAGAATTATCAACTTATTTTCGTATCAATCAGGCCAAAACAGGCCAGTTCGAACGAACAATTTTGATTGCAGATGAAGGATCTTATGTCAGTTATATCGAAGGATGTTCCGCACCGGTTCGTGACAGTTACCAACTTCACGCCGCCGTTGTGGAAGTCATCATACACAAAGATGCAGAAGTAAAGTATTCAACGGTTCAGAATTGGTTTTCCGGGGAAAACGGCGGTCAGGGTGGCATTTTAAACTTCGTGACCAAGCGTGCACTTTGCCAAGGTGACAACAGCAAGATGTCTTGGACGCAGTCAGAAACGGGTTCAGCCATCACATGGAAATACCCTAGCGTTATTTTAAAAGGCGACAATGCTATCGGTGAGTTTTTCTCCGTTGCGTTAACAAACGGACAGCAGCGCGCCGATACTGGGACGAAAATGATCCATATTGGTAAAAACACCCGATCTACGATCATTTCTAAAGGTATCTCTGCCGGGCAAAGTGAAAATAGTTATCGTGGGTTGGTGAAGATACTTCCTACCGCCATCGGGGCGAGAAATTTCACTCAATGCGATTCCATGTTAATTGGTGCTCAATGTGGTGCTCACACTTTCCCATCAGTTGAAGTCGGTCACCCAAGTGCTCAAGTTGAGCATGAAGCGACAACCTCTCGTATTGGTGAAGATCAGCTCTTTTATTGCGTCCAACGAGGGATCGCTGAAGACGATGCTATCTCAATGATTGTCAATGGATTTTGTAAAGATGTTTTCTCAGAACTTCCACTCGAATTTGCCGTTGATGCTCAAAAACTTCTCTCTATCAGTCTCGAACACAGTGTTGGTTAATCAGTTATGTTAGAAATTAAGAATTTACACGTTCAAGTAGAAGACAACGCTATTTTAAAAGGCATCGACCTTGCCATACGTCCCGGTGAAGTACACGCCATCATGGGACCAAATGGCTCCGGTAAGAGTACACTTTCATCCACTCTTGCGGGCAAAGAAGATTACGAAACGACGTCGGGGGAAATCACTTTTAATCATAAAAACTTGCTTGAACTTGACCCCGCAGAGCGAGCTGGCGAAGGGGTTTTCCTCGCATTTCAATACCCTGTTGAAATTCCCGGCGTCAGTAACAAGCTTTTTTTGCAAACGGCGGTCAACGCAATCCGTGAATACCGCCAGCTACCTGAGCTTGATCGTTTTGAATTTGAAGATTTGGTGGAGGAAAAAGTCAGCCGGCTAAAAATGCCGAAGGATCTGCTTGAACGCTCTGTTAATGAAGGGTTTTCGGGTGGAGAGAAAAAACGGAATGACATTTTACAGATGGCTTTATTGGAACCCAGCCTTTGCATACTCGATGAAACTGACTCCGGACTTGATATCGACGCACTAAAAGCCGTGTCAGATGGGGTTAATGCCTTACGCAATCATGAGCGAGCTTTTATTGTTGTCACTCACTACCAACGGATTCTTGATTACATCAAACCCGATTATGTCCATGTCATGGCTGATGGAAAAATCGTCAAATCCGGTGATCACACGCTGGCGAAAAAACTTGAGGAAAAAGGTTATGGCTGGATTATCGGTGAATAACGAACTGCATAAATTTCTTCCCTGTGTGCCAAATTCACTCTGGCATAAAGCACATTGGAACGCAGCGCTGGCTTTCGGCTTTCCAACAAATAAAGAGGAAGATTGGACATACACCTCTCTTGATGCTTTTAAAGCGCTTAAGCTTACGTTACCAAAAGAAACATACTTCCATGATGAACATGTTGCTGCATTGTGCGCCAAACATTGGCAGCAAGATGGTTATCGACTCGTCATTGTGAACGGTAAGCTTAGTATCCGTTTGTCTGACTGGATCCCCAAAGTCGATGTTCACTCTGTCGAGAAACATTTTGATGATTTGGCTTTCGCTCACGAACAAGCCATTCGCGCTGAAATATTCCAGACCTTAACCAATGCGACAGCGCAAGGTGGGTTAATTATCACAATCCCTGACAATGTCCAACTTGATAAACCCATTCATATTCTGCACTACCACAGTGGCAGTATCGGGGAAGTAAGTTCAGTTCGTCACCATCTCACTTTGGGCCAGCTCTCTTCCTGCCAAATCATTGAACATCATATCTCTGACCCGAACGCATGCGGCGTGACATTGTCACGCCTCACCAGCGACATCGGCAATAATGCACACTTTGAGCATGTAAAACTCATAGAAGAAGGCGAAGAACAACATCACTTTGGACATAATGATATTCGAGTAGGCCGTGATGCAACGGCGTCTAGCCATGTATTTATGTTGAGTGGCAAACTCATTCGTCACCATACAAGCTCATTGCTTTCAGCACCCGGTAGCCACATACAAATGAACAGCCTCGCCCTACCCTCAAATGGTGACCAGTTCGACAGCCGCACTTACCTTCACCACCATGCTGCACATTGCAGCAGCCAACAATTACATAAAGTCATTGCCAGAAATGAGGCGTGCGGTGTTTTTGACGGCATGATTTACGTCAGCCCCGATGCACTTAAAACCGATGGGCAAATGGACAACCACAATTTACTGCTAAGTGATCGCGCGCGGATAAACAGTCGACCAAAGTTAGAAATCTATGCAGATGACGTTAAATGCAGCCACGGTGCGACAACAGGACAAATCGATCCGCAGCAAATCTTCTACTTACAGGCCAGAGGAATTAATAAAGCGCAGGCTGAAAAAATCATCACGCATGCATTTGCTATCGACGTGTGTGAAAAAATTTCTCACGTCGGTGTTAGGCAATATCTCTCCAACCTTGTAAATAAAAAATTGGAGGCGTGATGAGCCCAAACAACTGGCGACGTGATTTTCCAACTCTAAGTCAAGAAGTGCACGGCTTGCCCTTGGTGTATTTAGATAGTGCCGCAACCGCACAGACACCAAACCAAGTAATAGAGCGGATGCAACGTTTCTACCTATATGAATATGCCAATGTTCATCGCGGAGTACATGCTCTTAGTGCCAATGCCACCACAATGATGGAACACAGCCGAGCTGTCATTGCTGCATTTCTCAATGCCCCAGCCACTGAGAATTTGGTTTTTACGAAGGGCACCACTGAGGCCATAAATTTAATTGCCCACAGCTTTCTATTTAGCCAATGCCAACCCGGTGATGAAATCATCATCACTGAAATGGAGCATCACTCAAATATTGTGCCTTGGCAGATCATCGCCAACCAATTGAGCATCCAGATAAAAGTTTGGCCTGTGACGACCAATGGCGAACTCGACTTAGATCAGCTTCGAACGTTATTCACCTCGCGAACAAAACTATTAACTATGGCCCATGTGTCGAACGTTCTTGGAAGCATCAATGACGTAAAAAGCGTAACAGAGTTAGCCCACCAGCATGATATCGCTGTCTTCATTGATGGTGCGCAAGCCGTCGTCCACCAACAAGTGGATGTTCAGGAGATCGGCTGTGATTTCTACGCATTTTCTGGCCATAAGCTATACGGCCCTACTGGGGTTGGAGTTCTGTATATCGGAGGCAAATGGCTAAATACACTGCCTCCATGGGAAGGTGGCGGTGCGATGATCGATGATGTTCAATTGCCCGGTGGTACCACGTTTCTACAAGCGCCTTGGCGATTCGAGGCAGGCACGCCCAATATTGCGGGCATCCTCGGTCTAGAAGCGGCCATTCATTATCTCAACGGCATAGGGTTTGAACCCATCTCATCTCATGATCAATCCATCACTGACTATGCCGTCGACACCCTTTCAAAGGTGGAATCATTAGTCATTTATGGTAACCCAAGGCACCGGACCGGGATGGTTTCTTTTAACCTTGGTCACCATCATCCATTTGATGTTGGCAGTTTCCTTGATCGCTATGGCATTGCAATACGAACAGGCCATCTTTGTTCTCAACCATTAATGAGAGCACTTGGGACATCGGCGGTGTGTCGTGCTTCTTTCGGACTCTACACCACTCAACAAGACGTTGACTTACTGGCCGATAAGCTCAAACACATTAAGCAATTATTAGGATAAACCATGACGCCCGATAAACTGGTCAAAAACTTTCAACGCTGTAAAAACTGGGAAGAGCGTTACTTGTATTTAATAGAGTTAGGGGAACGATATTGCCAATTACCTGAAGCACTTTGTATCAATGACAACAAGGTTAAAGGATGCCAAAGTGAGGTGTGGGTATCCATTCAAGTCAATGAAAACACCATCAGCCTAGCAGCAAATAGTGATGCAGCCATAGTCAGAGGGCTACTCGCGCTAGTGGTTATTGCGTATAACGATCAGACAATTGAAGAAGCGAGACAATTTGACATCAATGTCTGGTTTGAACAATTGGCATTGATGCAACATCTTACCCCGACACGAGCTCTTGGTTTAACAGCAATAATTAGGCAAATCCAACATCAGATAGTCTAATACACCTCGATGGTTACTTTTTATCCTGGCAATACAATCAACCCTAAAGGTTCCAGTAGTTGCTCTTGTTGCCAGGAACAGATTTTTACGCCGGTTAAATCAATTTTCCTTGGGTCCAACCCTTCAAGCTCTGAATGACTCAAGTCACACCCTTGCAGGTGAAAGTCACCCCAACTATCTGAAGAAAACACACTGCGGCTAAGATCTGAGTTTTTAAACGAGGCACCTTGTAAATTTGCCCCAATCCAACGGTTTTCAAATAGCTCACACCCTTCTATACACTGCCGTTCAAAATTGGTGTAAGACAGATTACAACACGTAATATAAGCAGAACAAAAATATGCGTGATGGCTGATTTGATTCACAAACTGGGCTTTAAGAAAGCTTGCGCCTTTTAAGTCACACTCTCTAAACTCGATACCGAAGCAATTCGCTCCGGAAAAGTTCGCCATCGACAACTGACATCCCTTGAAACTCGCGTCACGTAAATCGGTATATTGAAAATGACATCCCTCGATGCTTCCTGAGTTGACAAAAGAACAGTTGATAAATTGGGCATCTCGTAAGTTTGCTCGGCTAAAATCACAGCAATAAAAACGACATTGAATAAAACATACGCCTTCTAAATCTTGGTGGGAAAAATCTTCTCTCTCATAGGTCTGCTTGTCGGTCTTCACATCGTCCTCCTTAAATGAACAAGCACAGACTACCTTCCAGCCATCAAACAAACAAGAAATATAACGCACGAAAAATCAACAAGTTAAAACCACCCAAAATCCTTAATTTAAGGCATCAAACAAACCCATAAAGAACCATGAAACTTCAACCACGAACGCGGCCACATCAAAATTAGTTTGCCGCAATACAAGGCGATTTAGCGAGTCAAACCGTCACATCTACCATAGCAACTGTTCTTATGGATACCAGTTACTTTCTCCCGGTTTTTAAAAAGTGCGCCCAATCTTTCCGATTGTTATTTATCGCACACGCAACAGCGCTAGAAACATCGTAACCAACGCGATGAAACGCCACATGCCACGTTCCTTGTTTAGTTAGTTCCAATATGGCGTAGCTGGCCATTGAAGAATAGTTTTCCATTGAGTGTAAGTATGGTTCATCGTCAGTATAAGCCTGCAGCCCAACACTGCCCGGGTTAATCACCAGCTGCCCACTAGACAGTTCAACGCAGCGAGGAACATGCGTGTGGCCACAAAGAATAATTGGCGCTTTGTTTCCCGCCAAGCGGCGTAAAATTTCGTCATCACTTCTCAGTATCGGAAAGCCCTTTTGTGTCTCTTCCAGTAAGTATTCAAGATCGTCTGTTGGTGAGCCATGGCACGCGTATATTTCATTTGTAATATTGCAATCAAATGGAAGATCCTTCATCCATTCAAGCGGGGCTTGTCCTAAGTCTTCAAGAATGAATTGCAGGGTTGGACTCGCCGCAATATCTTCCTGTGTAGACTGATAGATCTGCCGATCTTGATTACCAGAAATGGTGACCGCATTCAGCTCAAGCAGGCGCTCATACGTTTTACGCGGAGCGATTGGCCCATATAGGATATCGCCAAGGTTAACGAAATCGGTAACTCCCAGTTGAAATGCGTGTTGAATAACCGCTTCTAAAGCGAAGATATTACTGTGAATGTCTGAAACGACGGCAAACTTGTGCATGACTCCTCCATGAGTGATAGCAATTGGTGAATTAAAGGATGAGCGCTAACTCCTGAACCTTGAATGCGCTTTTAGTGATTGCTTAATCGATTGGGTAAACTTTCTCAAAGCGTTCTAACACTAAGTCCGAGGTTTCATCAAACTGCCCACCAATTTCTGCGGCGTATTGGGTAAAGAACTTAATATGGGCCTCGCGCCACCACTCATAAGTTCCATCTCCTTCCCCTTCTGCCTCAGCAAATTCTCGACTCACTTGGTTAAACGGACAAATGCTGACATCAACCAGCTTTACGATGCATATCGGTTCTTGCTGCCAGTTCAAGACTACAGTTAAACGACCAACCTCTGGAAAGGGTTCATTCTCAATGGTGTAGCCCTGCTTTAAACTGCATGACGCACGTTTGATGCCCTCATTGATCAAGCGAGCACATTCATTCGCGTTATATTCATCCGCACAAAAATATTCCGCAATTACCTGAGGCACCGCACTTCGCTCTTGTTTTGGTAATAATGAGAGGTATTTATCAAGATAGGCTTGCTGTTTATGATTCATTTTCTTCCTTAAAGTAACTGTATCTAAACTGAAATTTCAATCATTGCTGCGTACTCAGTATTCCATTGTCTCGACATTTTTCAAAGAGCAACACTCCACTCCTTCAAGAGTGAAATTTTATAAACGGAAACACAAACGTCATCTTTGTCTCCTTTTTCTGTCATTTTTTGCCATCAACATACATAGCTAACAACAACAAACTCAATTGCAGGATAAAAAAATGAGTAAGGAAACCTTTGACACTACACGTTACAACCGAAGCAATAACAAGCCTTTTGAAGACGTTTTAGAAGCGAGTCTATCTAGACGAAACGTGCTTAAAGGCGGTCTTGGTATGAGTGCCATGACGGCATTTGGCACTTTTGGCCTCTCTGGTTGCCAAGTTGAAGTACCAGGGAATGGTGGTACCGATTCTGGCACAAACAAATCCAGTGCGGTTTTAAACTTTGAATCTATTTCAGGTTCATTAACGGATGCTGTCAGCGTTCCCCCTGGTTACACTGCGCAAGTACTGGTCCCTTGGGGAACACCGCTTTCCTCTCAGGGTGTAGAGTGGAAAGCCGATGGTACGAATACCGCAGAAGAGCAAGCTCAGGCGCTAGGTATGCATCATGATGGCATGCATTTTTTCCCACTGGATAACGATCCAAATGATGGTCTGCTTTGCATCAACCATGAGTATATTGATATTAATGCGCTTCACCCGTCTGGCCCAACCGTCTCTGCGGGTTCAAGAACGGTTGTTGACGAAGTACGTAAAGAGATTAACGCACACGGCGTGAGTGTAGTTCGTATTCGTTTAGAAGATGGGATGTGGCAGCTAGTCGATACCGATCCACTTAATCGTCGATATACTGCTTCAACAGTCATGGATATCGCAGGGCCACTCGCCCATACCGAAGCACTTAAAACACGCTTTTCACCAGATGGCAGCCAAGCTCGTGGTACGCTAAATAACTGCGGTAACGGCTACACGCCATGGGGTACGTATCTAACTTGCGAAGAGAACTGGCCGGGCTATTTTGTTAACACAGGAACCCAAACTGAAGATCAGCAACGAATTGGGGTCGATGATGAAAAAACCCGTTACTTGTGGGAAACATTAGCAGGGCACAGTGAAGAACGTTTAGACGAATTTAGCCGCTTTAACGTCACACCAAATGGTGCAACAGCCATCGATGACTACCGAAACGAAGCCAATGGCCATGGCTATATTGTAGAAATCGACCCATATACGGCTAACTCAAGAGCTAAGAAGCGAACAGCACTTGGTCGATTCCGACACGAAGGATGTGCCTTCGGCAAACTAACAGCAGGTAAACCCGTCGTGTTCTATTCGGGTCACGACTCTCGTTTTGAATATCTCTATAAGTTTGTGTCGGAACAAAATTGGGACGAAGCGGATGAAAATCCAGCAAACCGATTAAGTACTGGTGACAAATACATGGACAATGGCACACTCTATGTTGCCAGATTTAATGACGATGGTTCAGGAAACTGGTTACCACTTACTCTAGAAAGTGCAACAACCTCAGGTGGCACGCTTGCCGATTCATTTGACTCGATTGCCGATATCATTTTAAACACAGCAGGTGCGGCGGATCTTGTTGGTGCTACACCAATGGATCGCCCTGAGTGGTGTACGGTAGATCCATTTACCGGCACGGTATACCTCACACTCACTAACAACACAAAACGTACTGAGGAAAATCCAGCCAACCCTCGACTTAAAAATAAATTTGGCCACGTGATTCGTTGGGATGAAGGGGAAACCGACACCGAATTTGATTGGGATATTTTTGTCTTTGGTTCGCCCGCAAATGGGGGTGAGGAAACAAACCGCTCTGGGCTTACAGAACTCAATCAGTTTGCCAGCCCAGATGGCCTAGCTTTTGATAAACGGGGGATTTTGTGGATTCAAACTGACAACGGCGCTTCAGAAGTGACCAACTACACCAATGATCAAATGCTTGCTGTTGTTCCTTCGACGATGGTGGATACCGAAGGTAACGCCGATGTCATTAATGCTGAAAACCAAACTGATCTTCGCCGTTTCTTCGTTGGGCCAAATGGCTGTGAGGTAACAGGCTTTGCCATCAGCCCAGATTACAAGTCACTCTTTATCAACGTTCAGCATCCGGGGAACTGGCCGTACAGTGATAATGCGGCAGAAGCCACACCAACCGGCACGACAGTTCGACCAAGAGCCGCTACCGTTGTGATCCGTCGTGATGACGGTGGAGAGATTGGCGTTTAAGATAGTAAAAATGCATAAGTTCACACTTTAGTGAACTTATGCTCGGTCCAATATCAAATAAGTTAGCGGCTAGTAACAATAGCCCCCTCATTCTGCGACGGGAATACGTTCCGATTGGTATTGGTGGTAGTTTCGATTCGCCTGTTCCAAACATTCCCTACGCTCAAGTTGTGTCGGAATTTTTTTACATTCTTCCATTCGATACTGTTGTGTTGATTCATATAGCGACCTATCTGAGCATCCTAGAACAAACAACAGAGATAATATCATGACATTCATGACGTTCATCACCACCTCCTTCTTGTTATAGCTCTGTATCAGTGTATTTCACACTTACCGGATATATCGGTGATACAGCTCAATTTTTTAACTTCAAGCAAAAGTTTGGTGTGATTTTTGTCTGTTGCTAAGCTTTATTGGTAGAGAACACTTGCTTATGTATTGATTTCCAATACCAAACTGAGGGCATTATGTTGTGAAATACCTAATTTTATTACTCAGTATTATCGCTTTAATCCAAACTTCTACGTTACATGCAGAGACTTCCGATGCCTCTTCCTATCATCCAAAAGGAGCCGCATGCGTGATCAGAGATGATTCTGGACAAGTGCTATTTGTCCAAAATTATCTTTCCGATACACTGTCCCTACCCGGCGGCTTCATTCAAAACGGTGAAGACTATCGTAGAGCGGCTGAGCGCGAAACGTTCGAAGAAACAGGGCTGAAGGTAAATGTTGGCAACCAACTTGCGATTAACGACTACCGAGTTATCTATGCCTGCCAGACCGAGACTCAACACTCATATTTCTACCCCAACCTCAGTCAATACTATTATGGGAATGTCGTTCCGGTATTTAACGCACCACATTACGCTAAAGAGATCCGGCAGGTTTTTCTGCTCCCACTAACAGTAAAAGTACTTTCTGCGTACCAATACCCTGATGACGTCGATTTGCTCATTCAGTGGTTAAAACAAACGCCAACGTCAAACTTCACTCAACAACAAAACCAAACGGTTGAGCCAAACTCTCTCATTCAAACTCAGCTCTCTTGGATCTCAGAGCTACAATCTCTCGCGCAAAACTTTGCCTTAATTAAGTCTGTATTGCACATATCTGTTTGGCTTAGTGACACTGTTATTGTCTTTATCACGCTCGCCATCGTTTTTGTCACTCTGCCACTAAAATACAGTGCAACCATGACGTTTGCGCTGGTCCTTAGCTCCTATTCTGCCAATCTACTCACCCTTTTATTTGAAGTACCAAGACCTTTTTATGTGGTGCCTTCATTACAAAATGCCGTCGCTGTTGGCTATGGCTTCCCAAGTACTAAGCTGGCAATTTCCTCGGCAATGGTTGGTATGTTGCTAAGCTGGTTAAATCACAATGGGCGTTGCAGTAAAATTGCCGCGGTCATGAGTTGGCTTGTTGTGGTCATATTTGCAAGCCTTGCGCTGGTATGGCTTGGTATTCACTACCCCGCAGATGTCGTCGCTGGTTCAATATTAGGTGGTTTAGCCACGGTCATTTCTACACTGCTATTTAATATGAATAATCATCACAACGAGCCTATTATTGAGTCTCGCAGGCTGTGGCTTTTTATGTTGTTCGTGTGCTTGTACGGTGTCTACGAAATGATTCAACCTTTTTATACTTACTTATGGTTTGCGGTTCTTGGCATACTCAGTTCACTGATTCTTAGCCAATTTTCACCGAGTATTACCGAGGAAGAATTGCATATTCACTGGCCTCGTGTGTTGATATCATTCCTAGGGCTTGCCGCGCTAATCGCAATTCCTCCAGTGATTACCAGTCCAACGGATTCAGCTGCATTCATTCTGCTTTCACATGCTTTTACCATATGGCTCTGTATTATTTGGCTGTTGGTCGCTTCGCCAGTATTGGCGAACCTTTTAAAAAGGTCACCTTAGAAGAAGCTTATCGGCAAATAGAAGTCGAGCTCAAATTGCTCAGATTCGTTGATAAAGTGATTGTCGATATAACGCACGTACGCAGGTGTAGGCTGTTGCTTAAAGCCAGAATTAGGAAGCCAACGTTCTAATATCTGGCTGATCTGAGGTAGCAGCTCACCATATACTCCTGTTAGGCGGAAAACGGCATGGAGCCCACCGGGAATAGTCAGCTGGTTAACCATGCTCCTAACTTTAAGTGGGTTGTCAATTTCAATACAGGCGACATAACGACAGCGTTCTAACTCAACCCAAGCGGGATTAGAGTGGTGTAACCCATATTGTATCGACCAATCTCTCCCCTCTGCATTTGCCCACGCTTTAAGGGTTTGCCACGCATTTCGAATTGAGTGATTGTATCCCGTATGTCGGACATACGCGGCAAAACGCGGCGGAACTTCAATGATTTTTGGGGAAGGCAATTCCCGCTCCGCAACCCGAAGGTACCCTTGTGCCACTTCAGGATCATTTAAATACGGTTTGTGGGAAACTTGTAGATCATGCTTTCGCCACTCACCCGGCGACATGCTAAACGTTGCTTTGAAGGCTCGGCTAAATGACGAGAGAGAGCTAAAGCCACATTTGTTTGCTATTTCCAATACGGGTGATCGCGTATCAAACATCAGTTGATTGGCCGCATATTCCATTCGAGTTCTTCGAATATACTGGTGAATGGATTCACCGACTACTTTCTTGAACACTCGATGGAAATGCTGCTCAGAGTATGCAGCAACGCTTGCCAACTCACTGGCTGACAACTCTTGACTGATGTCTTGGTGAATTCGATAAAGAACATCATTAATTCTAGATATATGCTGTTGACTCATCCACTTCAATCACATAAACGGACATATTTAAAAGCATAAATGGACAAACAATTTTTGACAACCCTTTGTACTATAAAGCGACAAAAAGGCAGTTTCAGAAGAATCTCCTACCCAATCAATCACGCCTGAGCACAACATGGAAATAGCCAAATCATTACAACAAATTAAATCTTCATACATTCGAGAAATTCTTGCTGCTGCAAGTGATCCAAATGTTATCTCTCTTGCTGGTGGGTTACCTGATGCGCAAACATTTCCTATTGAGTTAATGAAGCCAACTTTAGCGTCGCTTTCTGAATTACCTGAAGTTTTCCAATATGGGGGAACACAAGGTTACGCACCGTTACTACAGCACTTGCGCCTGCGCTTTCAGTTAACCCAAGATCATGACGTCATGGTCACTACTGGCTCACAGCAAGGACTCGATCTTATCGCCCGTGCTTACATAAACCCAGGCGATAAGGTTGTAATGGAAGCACCGAGTTATCTTGGTGCAATGCAGGTGTTTGGTTTAGTTCAGGCTGACATTCTCACTGTAGAACAAACAGAAGCAGGCCCAAATATCGAACAATTACAGGCATGTTTCGAGCAACATACTCCAAAGATGTTCTATGCGGTGCCAGATTTTCACAATCCAACCGGTGTTTGCTGGTCTCTTGAGACTCGTCAACAAGTTGCCTCGCTCTGCCAACAATATAATGTTGCGCTGATTGAAGATGCCCCCTACCGTGAGTTACGCTTTGTGGGCGACGCATTGCCATTAGTCTCAGATTTTTGTCCTCAACACTCTATTGTGCTGCGTTCATTTTCCAAAATAGCCTCGCCCGGACTCCGCATTGGTACGGTATCAGGTAAGAAAGATTACTTAGCTCCTTTAATTAAAATAAAACAAGGGGCTGATTTACACTCAAGTATTCCAATGCAGGCGTTACTTTTAGGGCTCTTAACTCACGAAAGCTTCCATCAACATATGCAAGATATCTGCACGCTCTATAAAACGCGTTATCAGGTATTGTATTCAGAACTCCGTGAAAAATTACCAGACGGTTGTCATCTGCAACCCATCAATGGTGGGATGTTTGTTTGGCTGTCATTACCACCGTGTGACACATTTTCCCTCGCTCAAACCATGCTTGAAAATGGCATCGCAGTCGTGCCAAGCCCTGTTTTTTATCCTAAAGAAAACGATGCCTCATCAGCACTTAGGCTTAACTTCACCAATGCCTCACCACAACAGCTAAAACAAGCAGTAAAACGCTTGGTAACCGCACTCAATCAAGTCCTTAGTTAAGCAAAAGCCACCTCTATAAGGTGGCTTAATCACTTTGGCTAAGAGTTGATGGGTTATTCCTCTCTCATTTGCCTTAAATTAACATTAAGTAAGGGAGCCGGCAGCTTTTCACTTGTTATGAATACATGCTCAGCTTTTTCACCAAAGGCTATCGCCTCTCCTTGTTTAAGCACGGGTAACGGAATGCGTTCAGGCTGTGAGTTCAGCGTACTTAACCAGTCTTGTTCTGGCGTATCTTTTTTAAAAATAAACGCATCACCATAGGTTAGAACCACAGCAGAAAGCCCATCTTCAGAAATATCCATACTGGTCGGTTTATTGGTATAGTTCGCCAAATCAATCAAACGATAAGATTGCTTTTCTGGCTCTGGAAGTGGCGTGATTTCACCAAGACGTTTAGCCACCATCCGCCAACTACGTTCAAACGTTAACGGCAGTTCGTAAAGTATTTGAGACTCTGTTCGCTTACTCAATAATAAGATTTTGTTATTTACGCTATCGATAGCAACCGCTTCACAATCACGAGGCCTATCTTCAAAAGAGAACGAGGACACCCAAGCAGGTTTGACTGTGATTCGCCCTCCTAACTCAACTTCAGATAAATCGGGTTCTTCAATAATACTAAAAAAGCTTAGGGGTCGTTGACTACCGTTATCGCCCACATCTGCAATCATGATGTATGATTTACCATCGTGCTCAAAAATCGCTAGGTCTTCCCAATCATCATGAGCACCATTTATCTGTTCAAGTGTGACTATGCGCTCACCTTTTGCATTGATAGCAAACAACTCAGCGGTGTTGCCATTGTCATTACCAACCCAAATGACACCCGGATTACGCTTCGATAGTGCGATACCACTTAACTCTCCCATATTTTCTTGAGTAATATAATTGGCAGAAATGTAGGGATACTTCGTGAGTTCATCTTCAAACTGAGAACATGAAGATATTATCGTAACAATAGGAAACAGCAAAATAGCTTTGGTTAGCGTGCGAAAAAAGAAAGGCATTTTTTATAGTTGAGTTTGTATAATGTTTAAGTACTGCACTCTAGCAAATTGCAGCCATAGTACAACGTGAAAAACACTTTAAATTACACCTTGAATCTTCATTCCCAATATTGAAGTCCAATATCAAAGCTAATCCATTATGTTGAGCAATTTAAGAGATCTCATCCCATTTTTATTTTGCTAACATTCTGCAATAAATCGAGCTTTTCTCGCTTGGGCAAGCGTGCAACTTGTCTGATCCATTAATTCGAAGAGCGTCATATTCGGTGTTGTTTGTATCAGGGCAATCAACTGTTCTTCTATGGGTTCATCATTCGCTTTTGCTTGACGTAAAGCATCATCCACCTTAGTGATTAAAAATTGGCATGTATCAAGGTGCTCAGCTTTCACCTTACTAACCCATTCCTGAATCAATTCAATGTTTCCTGTCACTTGCCAGTTTCTTGAGCGGCGGATGCGTTTCAGCTCACAACCACTTTCTGAGGCCAATACCTTTACTACTTTCACATGCGCCCCTCCAATTCGATGAACGAGCGAAGGTAACGATATAGTCAAGGATGATGTTGAAAATCTACTCTGCTTATCACTCAAAGGAAGCTCTCTTTGGAAACATTCATTCACCCTATAATTAAAACGATATTTCAATTTTAAAATTAAATGATATATGATGCTTGCTCTTCTTAAAAATCAATAATTATTATGATTTCACTAGATCTTGCACAGTTGGTTGGCCTGCTAAGCTTCATTTTGGGCGTTTGTACGTTTTATCAAAAAACGGATCGTACATTAAAGATTATGATGCTAACACTCAACATCAACCATATGGTGCATTATATACTGCTAGGTGCTCCGGTTGCAGCATTGAGCTCTTTTCTGTCTGGTCTAAGAACATTCACTTCTATAAAAACTAACTCACTGTATATCGCGGGATTATTCATAGTATTTGGCGTAACGATGGGGCTCTATATGGCAACAAGATGGACAGATATGTTAGCGATTATAGGAACAAGCATCGGTACTTACGCCCTGTTTCGGCTTGATGGAATAAAAATGCGCATTGCATTTCTTATTGGCGCTTGCTTTTGGTTAGCAAACAACCTCGTTTTAGGTTCTATCGGAGGCGTGCTGCTTGAAGTAACGATGATCGCTGTTAACCTCAGCACCATCTATAGACTGAGTAAAAGTAAAATGAATGAAGTCTCTGATGCTTAATATTTACTGCTTGAGCTTACTTAAAAAACCAGCAAACTCCTTGGCAGAAACTGGTTTGGAAAACAGATATCCTTGGAATTCATTACATCCTTCTAACCTTAGAATTTCCAGCTGCTCGTGCGTTTCCACCCCTTCAGCGACAACTTGTTTCTCTAAATTCCGCCCCATTTGAATGATCGTTCTCACTAACATTCGATCGGTTTTCTTTATAACGCAATCATCAATAAAAGACTTATCAATTTTTAGTACATCAATGGGTAATCGCTTTAAATAGTTTAGTGATGAATAGGCAACACCAAAATCATCAATGGCTATAGTAACACCCAGTTCTCGCAACTTCTGACATGTCTCAGCGACTAGTGTCTTCCTCTGCATTAAAGTGGATTCTGTAATCTCAATCTGCAACAAGTGAGGAGGTAATTGGATCTCAGAAATAACCGTTTTGACATATTGGTATATATCATCATGAAGAAACTGAACAGTTGAAACATTTACAGAAATACATACATCGTGACCTTCTTTATGCCACTGATGAGCCTGCTGACACGCCGTCTTAATCACCCAACGACCAATCGGAATAATCTGCGCTGTTTTTTCTGCAATCGCAATAAACTCCATCGGACTGATCACTCCCAAAAATGGATGAGTCCAGCGAATCAAAGCTTCCGCACCTAAGATCTTGTTCTGAATTACACAAACCTTGGGCTGGTACGCTAATACAAACTGATTGCTATTGATCGCGTCTTTCAACTCTATTTCTATCTGATGCTGACGTATAGTTTCGTTGAGCAGTTCATCGTCATACCATTGCACCGTATTTGAGCCAAACGTTTTTGCCTTGTATAGGGCAATATCAGCATTTTTTCCCCATAGCCCTTTGTTTCCTGAAGCATCACTCAACACCGCAATGCCACTACTAAATGTTAAGGTATGAGAGGTATTTTCAACATCAAACATGCCATCATACTGCTCTCGTATAGATGCTAAGATACGATCAGTTTTAACCCTGATGTCATGAGAAGATTCTAGAAGAATGATAAATTCATCTCCCGCAAGTCGGTATAGTTTTCCTCGTCCATCAAGCAGGCTCTGCAATTTTCTTGTGAACAATATAAGTAATGAATCTCCGTTGCTGTACCCTAAGCTATCATTCACATTCTTGAACTCATTTAAGCCAATTTGGATCACCGAATAATCATTATCGCCGTCAGTATCTATCTCTTCTAAATCAGAATAAAAGGCCTTTCGATTGGGGATTTGGGTTAGGTGATCAGTAAACGCTGATTTTCTATAAAGTTTTGCTTGGCGATAGGATTTTTGTTGAAAAAAACTCATTGTGGTTGCGAACACCGTGATTGCAACAATCTCAATAGCGTCTTCAATAAACTCACCAAAATCTTCACTAGGTAGTTCATACCAATAGCTAGCCACGAGTAAAAAGCAAGACATAATTGGCCAAAACGATCCGGGAAAGATGATGATGTAGCACAGAGGAAGAAAAATAAAACTCTCTTCTATTGCATCCAGCTCTAACGGCTCAATGTAGCCGCCAACTAAGATAACAACCATTGAAAAGCATGCTGAAAAAGCTTTCAACTTATGCTGTTTAGTAAAAAGAGCCACAAGCATACTGATGGGGAATAAAATGTAGATCCAGCGAACAAGTACGTGTTCTGTAATTAGAGTGTAAGTAATCAGTAAGACTGCAATTAGAAAGCCTAAATAAAGCAAAGAGCGTACACTTGATAGAACGTTATCTCCACCTGTCTTTTTCCTCATGCACACCCCAACAATACGACATACCATTAAATAGATATTAACAAACCTATCATTCAGAACAAGTATAAGTTATAGATAAAATGTTTTTATAAATTAATAAGTATAAGCCTATTTATGAGAGTTAATGCACATTAAAAAAGCCTCACTATCGTGAGGCTTTTTATACTGAATAATATTTAACGCTATAACCCTAGCTGTTCAGAAAGAGCCTTTATCTGTTCTAAGTCCATTTGATGAACTCGAATCATCTGCTCAACTTGGCTCAATCTAGAGTTTGTTTCATCAAGTTTGTCACATGAATCTGATTTTGCATCCCAAGAGGTTCCCTCTAGGTAAACATCACACTCTTTTTTCAACGCTTTAATTTTAGGTAGAAGTGATTCTTGCTCTTTCTGCAATGATTCCAGTTCTTGTTTAACCTTAAGCTCTTTTTGAAACAACTCTCGGGAACGCTCAAACATCGTCGCTTGCATATCTGCTTGCCTGTTCAGCTTACTATTAGTCGTTGTGGCGCTTGCTAATTGCTTTTTCTGTTCTTCAAGGCTTGCTTCTAAAGATAAATTTACCTTTTCTAGCTCTTCGACCTGTTGCTGGAGCTTAGACAGTTCGTTTTGGTGCTTCTCGTTAGCCGTTTCAATCGCTTCTTGAAACTTTCGTTCAATTTCACTATCGACTTTCGCCGCTTTTTCTTCTACTTGTTGCACCAAGATTTGCTTGTTTTCCAGCAGCTCCTGATATTGGGACTCTAAACCTTGATAAGTCTTTTGCCATTGAGAAGCAGTGACAGAAGAACCAACCAAACCACCAAGCGCTAACCCTAAAGCACCCGCTATCGCAATATAAAGGTATGTTTTTTTATCACGCTGCTCGATAACGACAACATCATCTTCCATATCGGTTTGCTTATTCACCTAACACTCCCAACATTTTCAGTCAGCGTACTAATTCCGTTACCATTAGGGATACGGTGTACACAAGAAAACCAGATAATAGAGTAATCACCACCCATTTTTGTAGCTTTTCACTGGTGCGATACCGTATAAGCACAAACGCAAGCGCAATTAATACAGCAATGGCGATTAACCTGGTCATACCCACTCCTTTGTCTTTCTCCATAAACTTAAGCACAAATAATAGCTTAAGCCATCGAAGTTCCTCTTTATAGTTATACCATTAAATTGAAAGCCTTGGTCAGAAGTAAGTTGTTTTAATGAGTCTGTGTTGATTTATTGAGCAAACGCGACTTTTACTGATGACAAGGTTATTCGATTTCGTTAGTATCGCCGCTGCAAATTATCAATTTTAGATAATTGTTCCGATGAAGACTGCAGGAGAGTGGTTATTAACCAATTATTAACAATTGGTCAGATTAACCCGCCGAAGAAGTAAATCTTTCAGGTGCTTTATTCTGGTTATCCAGACCCAAAAGGGAAAAGCGAGGACTGTAGTTGGAGGAACCTCTGGAGAGAATCGTTAAATCGGTCGCCGAAGGAGCAAGCTTTGCGCAAGCAGAGTGAAACTCTCAGGCAAAAGGACAGAGGAGTGGAAAGTACTAACCCAGCTATTTGGTCTCATCACCTTGGCTTTGTGCGATCGTTGATCCGCACCCTTTCCCTCTTCTCCTTAAAAAGCGTTATTACTTAAGGGGAAATCATGGATAACCTTCAATCAATTTTAAAAACTATCGACAATTTTGTCTGGGGCCCGCCACTGCTTATTCTGCTTGTGGGTACTGGTGTTTATTTCACGTTTCGACTTGGATTACTTCAATTTCGTCACCTTCCAACAGCATTGAAAATGGTATTCAGCAAAGATGACACCCAAAAACAGGGTGACGTTTCTAGTTTTGCTGCACTTTGTACCGCGCTTTCTGCCACCATCGGAACCGGAAACATTGTTGGTGTTGCTACAGCCATCAAACTTGGAGGACCAGGTGCCTTATTCTGGATGTGGCTTGCTGCCCTTTTTGGTATGGCAACGAAATACGCTGAATGCCTATTAGCCGTAAAATATCGAAAAGTAGATGATAAAGGACAAATGGTTGGCGGGCCGATGTACTACCTTCAATACGGTGTAGGATCTAAAGCTTTGGCCGTTATGTTTGCAGTATTTGCGCTTGGTGTAGCCTGCTTCGGTATCGGAACATTCCCTCAAGTGAATGCTATTTTAGATGCCTCAGAGATCTCATTTGGCGTTTCTCGCGAAATCTCGGCTGTGGTCTTAACCATATTAGTTGCATTTGTAACACTTGGTGGTATTCAATCAATCGCTAAGGTAGCAGGCAAAGTTGTTCCAGTAATGGCTGTGATCTACGTCGTTGCGTGTATGAGCGTTATCATCATGAATGCCGACCAACTGTTGAGTGCAATTGAACTGGTATTGGTTTCTGCTTTTACATCAACCGCAGCAACTGGTGGTTTCTTGGGCGCCAGTATTATGCTTGCTATCCAATCAGGCATTGCTCGTGGCGTGTTCTCTAATGAATCCGGACTGGGCAGTGCCCCTATGGCGGCAGCGGCAGCAAAAACTGACTCTTGTGTAAAGCAAGGGCTGATTTCGATGACAGGTACCTTTTTCGATACCATTATCATATGCACAATGACTGGTTTAGCGTTAATCCTGACTGGTGCATGGCAAAGTGATTTCGCTGGCGCAGCAATGACAACTCATGCTTTTGCCACTGGGTTAAACTCACAAACCTTCGGGCCTATGCTGGTTTCTATCGGTTTAATGTTCTTTGCTTTCACGACGATTTTAGGCTGGAACTACTATGGCGAACGCTGTGTCGTGTTCTTACTGGGAACAAAAGCAGTCCTACCCTACAAAGTTATTTTCCTTTGCCTAGTTGCGTCAGGTGCATTCCTCCACTTAGATATGATTTGGATAATTGCTGATATCGTCAATGGGTTAATGGCGATTCCAAACCTGATTGGTCTAATTGCATTGCGTCACGTTGTCGTAGAAGAAACTAGACGCTTTTTCTCACCTGCGTCATTAGCTAAAAATATGAAGACAGTAAAAGCGTAAAGCAAGAGCCAGAAAAGAAATAAAGCCAGAGTCATACTCTGGCTTTATCTTTATTGGTATCAAATAAAATTGAGCTTTGGAAATACTTGTTCCTTCCCTCACCAGTATACAATCGGCCTCTTTAGCGTCATTGATAACTGGTTGATTACTTGAGCCACCATATAGAATTTAAATTACATGAAAAATTTAATAAAACTAATTTAGAGAATTAAAATGTTCTTATTTCGTACTAAAGAATGTATATTTTTTCTCAAAAGAGCTTATAGATTATTGATCGCTTGATCATTCATGCTGAATTCAAATTTAGCGTCTTGGTCGATTGTTTGAGGCAAGCTAATTTTAATAACAGGAATAGCAATACCAGTGACCTCATAAAAATCCTTTTGATATGACTGAGCTTCTAGACGCCCTGCATCTCCAGAACGGCGTGTATAAAAGAAACTCTGAATAGGAAGGCTGCTACCAATGCCTTGCGGCCATGTTTTGATTCGGATTTCATTTTGAAGTGCAAAGCTCTCATTCCCTAGTAAGTGCATTGCTCTGATACCTTCATAAAAATTGGATGCCGTATTTCGAACTCCCTCTTTTACGTTGAAACCACATTGAGTTTGTCTTTTATTCACCCCTTGTAAATTATAGGTTTGGGCATACCACTGCTCAGCGGTAAATACGCCCTGCTCATCACAAGATAGGCTCGTTTCCGGATATGGCCTGTTTTTCCCACACCCCGAATCTTCACGTTGGTTGGTTGCTGCATCAACCGGATAGAAACATAGATAGTCGAGATCAACCTTGTCTCTTGGCCCACCAAATACTTGGTATACGGTATAACCACTTTTATAATTATAAGCGAGTCGACGGTATTTAGAATCCGTTCTCAAATAAGAAAAGGAAACACCCCCGCTTCTTTCTGAGTTTGGACTTGGGTTCCATATATAATAATCCCCCGGTACACCACCTCGAAAAGTGATCCCTGAACATAAAAATGCTGGCCTTCCTCGCCCGCCGCAATGTTGGTTGGTTTCATAATAATCTTTACTTAAAGCAGCAACGAGTGAGTCACCCTGACGTTGACTAATAAGATCTTGAGCAAAAACGGTAGCAGGTAGCAGCCATAAAAAAGAGATTATTATATTATTTGCTAATTTAGACATTGTTATTTCCTAAGCAATTACAGCGTATTAAAATCATAAAAATAAATATGACTTCATAAGTTTACTCACTGAATTAATAATAGGAAAACAGGTTTAATTTATACTGTTATTAATTTAATTAATACTTTCTAAAAGTAAACATTGATTAGCAAAAAACCAATTTATAAGTACCAATCAAAACATTAAACCAAAGTTTTAATTAGCACACTATACATACAAATCAAAAAACATTTTCTTACATGTTAAGGCGATTTATTTTTCTGTAAGAAGCTTAACTCCTAGCAACACCAGTACGATTCCGGTCGTCCCTTCCATCCATTTGATGAAATTTGTATTGTTTAAAAGTGTTTTTGTATAGTTTATTGCACCAGAAAGCCCACATTGCCACACCATTGCGATCACAAAGTGAATGCCTGCCATTAAAAACGACTGACTAATTGGAGAATTTTGAGAGTCGATAAATTGTGGAAGAAAAGCTAAGTAAAACACTGCTGTTTTGGGGTTAAGGACATTAGATAAGAACCCTTCACGAAATGCCCGCCGTTTATTGAGTGACAAACTCTCCTCACGATCGACAGCATGAGAGTGATGTTGTTGGAAGACAACTTTTAAACTCACTAAACCAAGCCAGATCAAATACCCTGCCCCAACCATTTTTACTAACGAGAATAATTCCGCCGATTGCGCCAATATTGCTGAAATACCAATTGCAGAAAACGTAGCATGAACAAACAAACCGCAGCAAATACCCAAACTGGTTACCCAGCCATCCGCAATGCCCCCTCGTGAAGTATTTCGTATCACCAGCGCCGTATCTAAGCCCGGAGTAAGCGTTAGAATGGTAATCGCAATAAGAAAGGCCTCAAAGTTTGCAATGAACATACATTCCCTGTGTAAAACATCAATGACAAAGCCAAAGTAACGTCATATCAAAAAAATGCCAACAAAAATCATTCTCATGACTTGGGCACAGAACACTTAATTGATAGACTTTCTACTCTTTTCTCGACGTCACGGATGGCAACCCCATGAGTGCATTCAAAAAACTAGTACAACATTCTCAAAAAATTTCTCACTTCAATCACCTTGCTGCCATTTGTGGCTGGGATCAGGCGGCGGTAATGCCTGCTGGTGGTAACCAAGCGCGATCAGAGGCTATGGCTGAGCTTTCTGTTCACATTCATAACCTATTAACACAACCTCAACTTGCTGATTGGTTTGAACAAGCAGAAAGTGAGTCGTTATCCACTCAAGATAAAGCATCACTGCGTGAACTAAAACGTCAGTGGCAGCAAGCTAACGTATTACCTGAAGAGCTCGTACAAGCAAAATCATTAGCAGGCTCTAAATGTGAACACGCTTGGCGTACTCAACGTGCTGAAAATGATTGGCAGGGTTTCGAAAAGAACTGGGCTGAAGTGGTTAAGCTCTCCCAAGAAGAAGCTCAAATCCGAGCAGATGCAACGGGTTTGACACCCTACGATGCAATGCTCGACATCTATGAGCCAGGCACAAACTCAACGTCCTTAGATTTGTTGTTTGATGATGTAAAAAGCTGGCTACCGGATCTCATCGATACTGTCCTCGAAAAGCAGAAATCTGAAACTTATCTTGCACCTTCTGGGTTATTTGCCACACAAGAACAAAAAAACCTAGGTCTGGACGTAATGAAACTACTCCAGTTTGACTTCAACCACGGCCGTTTAGACGAAAGTGTTCACCCTTTCTGTGGTGGAGTTCCAACGGATGTGCGTATTACAACCCGCTACGACGAAAATGAGTTTGTTCAATCATTGATGGGGATTGTCCATGAAACGGGCCATGCTCGTTATGAACAAGGCTTACCTAAATCTCTTGCAGGCACACCTGCCGGAGAAGCGCGCTCAATGGGTATTCATGAATCACAATCATTGTTCTTTGAAATGCAAGTTGGTCGTAGTGATGCTTTTATTACACATTTATCTCGTTTGGCAGGGCAACATTTTGTTGGTCATGAACCAAAGCTGTTCTCCCAAGATAACTTTCAGAAGCTCTACACACGTGTCCAAAAAGACTTCATTCGCGTTGATGCCGATGAACTCACCTATCCTGCTCACGTTATTTTACGCTACGAGATAGAGCGTGATTTGATTAATGGAAAAATCAAGCACACCGATGTCCCTGAGCTATGGGATACAAAAATGCAGCAATACCTTGGCTTATCGACTCAAGGTAATTTCAAGAATGGTTGTATGCAGGATATTCACTGGACGGATGGCGCATTTGGTTACTTCCCAAGCTACACGTTAGGCGCAATGTACGCGGCTCAATTTATGGGCGCGATGAAGCAAACGGTTGATGTAGATGGTGCGATTCACTCTGGTGATTTAACCCCTATATTTACTTGGTTATCCGATAATATATGGAGCAAAGGCAGTGTATTCACCACTGATGAGCTGGTGGAACAGGCAACAGGTGAAACATTGAATGCACAGCATTTTCGAAACCATCTGAGAAATCGCTATTTATAAACGAGAAAAGCAGAAGGTTTCCTTCTGCTTTTCTTTAAAACTCAATAGGATCTCATCAAATACCCCGCCCTCAAATCATTCCTTTTATTTATACGTGCAAGATTATTAATTACCTCAAGTTACTCAACCACTCACAAAGAGATCTATTCTCTACATAAGAAATAAGAAAAATAAACTTTAGTTTAACCAAAAGGTTAAAAAAGCCATAAATTACCACAGAAATTTTACGGATAAGACGCTATATTTAACACAACAAACATTGCGATATTCAGCCACTTAGAATACATTACAGCATTTAATAAACTATAAGCATTTATAAAGGGAGTTTATAAATTATGCCAAAGCGTTTTACATGGACTTTACCTTTACTCTCTTTTTCCGTTATTGGTCAAACTTTGGTTGATTTAAAACCAACAGTACCGTTACCAAGCATCAGTAATAAAACACCAATAACTTTAGTCGCAGAAAAAGGGTTTTGGACCGATTATCTCAATGACAATATCGTCGCTGATTTTACGAAAGCGACAGGGGTACCCGTTGACGTCCGCTCAGTATCATTAGGGGAAATGTATCAATTACAAACCAGCTCAATGCAAAATGGGCAAGGCTTATTTGACGTTGTCACTATCGAAGCTGGCTGGGCAAAAGAGTGGGCATCCAACGGTTATACCGTACCTATTCGTGAGCTTGTGCAAAACTATGACTCACAGGCCGAAAAATACCTTTCAACCCTGACAAACAATTACTACCCAGCATTACAAAGTATTCTGTCTTATAAGAATGAAATTCACAGCTTGCCTTATAATTCTTATGTTATGGGTAACCATTTTCGTCGTGACCTATTTGAACACCCACAAGAGAAAGCAGACTTTAAGAAGAAATATGGCTACGAACTGATCCCACCGCAAACCTTTCAACAATTAAGAGATACCGCTGAGTTTTTTACCCGCCCTAAAGGTACTCAACTTGCAGGAAAAACATTGCAGCATGATTTCTATGGCGTAGCGTTAATGTCTGGGAATAAGCCTCATATCAATGATGAGTTGTCGTCAATTTTATGGGGCATGGGCGGAAAGTGGTTTGTTCCTGAATATAAGGGAAACGATATTCAAGGTTTCCATGCCCGTTCACAATCCGAGCAAGCCAAAGCAGCCGCAAGCTACTACGTTGACCTAATGCAATACGCGATCCCTGCCGATGAAAATTTCGCTTTTTTTGAAGCAGCACAAGCTTTAAACCAAGGTAAAGTGGCGATGAGTCCATTCGCTTACAATAATATTTGGGCGATTTCAGGAAAAGTTAATCAAAATTTACCTGAGGCAGAATTGGGTATTTCTACAGTTGCGGGGGGCAAGCCATATCATGGTGCTTATTCTTTTGCCGTAAGTTACGACAGTAAAAACCCAGAAGCAGCCTACTGGCTGCTGCGTTATGTCAGTAGCTTCGAAAGCCAGTTAGCTTATGCAAAAGGCGGTGGTAACCCTTGCCGATTGGACGTTGTCCGTTATCTCATGGATAGTTTAGATAAAAACTCACCTCAATGGCAGGCTCTCGCGTCCAGTGAGTTGTCTGATCAGAGCTGGAAAGATCAAATAAACCGATATGGGCACTTTACCAGTACCGCTATGGGTTCTATCTACCCTAAGCTAATGGAAGCCGCTTATAGCATAGCAAGTGGCAATAATATTGATGCTACACTCCAAGCATTGACAACTCAGATCACAACATTACAGAACCTGTACGGCGAAGAGGCAATGTTGGCGGAGTGAAGGACTACGAATATCGCTCAATCAAAAAGCAACTGTACCTGTCCATTAGCGTTATAGGTATATTGACATTACTGACCGTTATGGTTGCTAACAACACCGCACAACAATTGAGCGATTCGTATCAACGCGCTGCGATTCAGTTTGTACCACTGAAAGAACAGGTTAGCCGACTTCAATCCAGCAGCGCCAACCTTAAATCAGAGCTTTTTGCCCTAAAGTCTGAGCAGAGAAGTATCAATACCCCGGTTCATATTCAGCGTCTTAAATATTCTTGGCAGCAAATTCGTGAACTGAACACTCAACTGCTCGCCTCTCCTCTTTTAGCACAACGTCGAGATGAGCTTGAAAGTGTGAATGACCGTATTCGCCAATACATTATCCATACCGATCACCTTGCCCAACTGTTCATCGCTCGAGCACAAATAAACAGTCATAAGCAAAGGGTGATACCAAGAGTACTGGCGCTTCTTGAGACAACAAAAAGTAAACTTCTACCCAAGCTTTTGGAGCTCAATCAAGATCTCGAAAAAAGCATCTCTTTAGACGGGCACGCATTCGCAACCACGCACTCTCATCGCCATATTGAGGCAGAGAGTACCATCGAAAGTGTTAAGACATTCCTCAATGTATACACAAGAGCCTTTCTTTTATCAGAGTTAATGGTGCAAGCCTCAACATCAGAAAACGTGAAAGAACTGAACAGACTTAAGCGTGAAGTCTTCCAGTTGAGCAACAGCATTGAAGAGCATGTATCTCAATTAGAAAATAAAGAGATTCGGAAAACTTCGAGGGAATGGTTGTCTGATGCAAAAGCACTTTATTCTGGCGCTATCTCCGTTTTCAACAATCAGTTAGCATACATTCGAACTGAGAAAGTTATAGAAACGCTCATTTCTCAGCAAGCAACAACCGCGGATGATCTTCTGATCACTGGAGAACAAATTCGCGTTTATTTGCAAGACGTACTTGCTAAGGAAGCTGAAGTTGCAGAACGTAAACTTGAGCACAAAAAGCGAGTGCTCTGGGGTATCGCTATTTTCGGCATCATTCTCAGCCTCTCAATTGCCTATTTCTTTATTCAAAGACATGTTGTTGCACGCGTCACCAATATTCGAACCAATATCATCGAGCTCTCTTACGGAAATACCAGCCTTCATGTTGAGCGACAATATCGAGATGAGCTGGGTGACATGGAAGAAGCATTGGTGTTGCTTCAAGGATACGTAAAACAAGTGCAAACCATGGCTAAGACCGATCCGTTAACCAAGCTCAACAATCGAAACCTATTTACTAGCACATTAAATCAATCCATCAATGAATGTAAAAATAAAACACAACCAATCGCATTGATGATCTTGGATATTGATTTCTTTAAGCAATATAACGACCTCTATGGCCATCCTGCTGGAGATCGAGTTATCGTGAAAATTGCAGATATTCTCACCACTCATTGCACTCGAAAAGGGGATTTTGTGGCGCGAATCGGTGGTGAAGAATTTGCTGTGATATTGCCCTATACAGGAAAAACCCAAGTTGAAGTAATTGCAGAACGAATTATGGAATCTGTCGCTCAACTAAAAGAAAACCATCAGGGTTCTACTATTTCTGAATATGTCACCTTATCAATTGGTATTAAGGTTGTTAATGCATTGGAAGATATCGACTCAGAAACCGCCTATATCCAAGCGGATCAGGCACTTTACCAAGCGAAGGAAACCCGAAACAGCATTAATATCGTGTAATACGTCGCACACACCACCTTTCCCACAACAACATACTCGTACAAAAAAGAGTGCCGCAGCACTCTTTTATAAGTCACGTTAGTGATGATTATGTAAACCTATAGGTTCATAATTTTTTCAAACTCTTCTTTTGAGTACTTTTTCTCCGTACTCTTAGTTAAGTCTGTCATCATTTTATAGCGGATCTCTGTTGCCATGGTTAAGGTACGTTGAAGCTGACCGTAGGAATAATCTGCCGCCATCTCAAGCGCAGCTTGCTTGTCTTTTTGATACAACGATTTTAGTGTCATATCTAAGTTACTCACTTGCTGGTACAACTTGCTTTCCTCTTTATCCCACGTTGCTTTTAACATTGGTAGATACTTATCGGGATCTGCTGCCGCTAATGACGTTAGGCTGCGGAATTGCCAATAAGCAGAGTCGTCCGTGTAAGTATCGGAGCCAACCGTATAGGCGGTAGGATAAGTATCTAACGAGTTATACAGTGGAATGAGCACCGATTCAGGAAGCACGCCAAAACTTTGCCAGATCAACCCTTGCAGTTCACGCGGCATTTCTGGTCGCAGTTGGATAATATGCGATTCCAATTGACGTTCGACACGAATTGGGCGTTGGCCCTCTTTTTCGAGCTCCGTTCCTTTGTATGTTGCACTAAGTAGTTCTGCGACATCATTGACGGTCACTTTCTCATCCGGTTTTAAGAACAGTGGATACTGCTCTTGGCGGGATGCTTGCTTGTGGCTAGCCGAAAGCATCTTTTGTCCTAACCATTCACGATCAATATTGTAGACATCTCCAACAACACCGAATGCTTTTGCAAAATTGAATGAAGCAGGGTCTACAGCATCTAACAGTTTATTCTGCTTAACAAAGTCCACGATTTTCGGTGAATGCAGCACATCCGCACTACCAAGATCAACGCCATGAACACGAAGACCATTGGCAATCATTGCATAGCTATCATCAGGTACTTTTACCGCAATCCAATGATGCCCAGAACCTATTTCCATCAACCATGCTTCGTTAGGATCAGCAATGTATAAGCTGTTTCCCTCTCCTGCACCAAATTCTTCAATGTAACGACCAAGCAACTCTACCCCCTGCTTCGCCGTTTTGACTTGTGGCAAAATAAGTGAAGGAATGACCGCTTCGATCACACCTTTTTTGACCAAAGGATCTGCCTTTTGGGCTTTATCATTCACTTCCGCGCTGGTCGTCGCTGAGATTGCGACATTAAACTCGTTAATCCCACGCTCTTCATAATACTTACCTGCACTATCTACCGTATTCGCGTCCCAATCAGGGATTGCTGAGTAAGCATAAAATTCGGCAGGCATTGGCACCACCAACCCATTACCCAGCGTCCAATTGCCCGGCTCATTTTTTTGTGCAGGCCTGAAAGCTAAGTACTTATTCCAGTTGTTGATTCCAAAGTCCTCATTACGAGCAATCATGATACTGCCATCAGCGGTCGCTCCTTTACCAACAATAATGCCGGTACACGCAACAGCGCTACCACTAATCAGTGCAGCGACAGCCGCTGAAACAATTGTCACGGACCATGTTTTCATTCGTTGATCTCCATAAGGTGGTTTGCATAGCTATTCGGGAAAGTTGGTGTATTTGCTTACTCAGTCTTTCTTTTTATCTATTTAGTCATGCAGTGTATATCCCTTGAAAAACAATTAACTAACCATAGATCACACTATAATTTATAAAAAATACAGAAATATAAATAACAAAATGCGCAATATCACAGTGAATCACAAGGAAATGAATAATGGAAAATTTGTGAGAAATTTATGAGATTTTCATGAGATGGCTGTCATTTCTGCTTGTCATGATTAACCCGTCAGAACAACAAGCCTGAAGATAAAGGAAGACATCATGATCAAGAAAAAGACTCAACTCGGATTGATAACTGCAGCTCTCGCTACTGTTTGCTCACCTACTTTTGCTGCTCAGTTAGATATCACTTTAACCAACGCCACCAAAGGGATCTACTTTACGCCGATCATTGCCGCAGCTCATGACTCTGGTACTCAAATGTTCCGCACCGGAGTAGCAGCAACACCAGAATTGCAGGCAATGGCAGAAGGCGGTGATATTTCTGGGCTTGCAACATTGTTAGGCAATGCGGGGGCAACTCTCGTAGAAAACCCAGCTAGTGGTATTTTGAATCCAGCAGCTCAAACGCAGTTTTCAATTGATACAGGAAGTCACCAATACCTTTCTCTTTCTGCCATGTTGTTGCCAACCAACGATGGTTTCGTGGGCTTAGATAGCTGGAAAATCCCTTCAGCACCGGGCACATATACACTCACACTCAACAGTTACGATGCAGGCACAGAAGCGAATGACGAACTTGCGTCAAGTATGCCAAATCCACCATTTATCACCTTCGGTTCAGGTGGCTCAGGGGTTGAAACCTCAATCACAAATAACACCGTTCATATTCACCCAGGAAACTTAGGGGATGCAGATGCAAATGGTGGACTTAGCGATCTTGATAATAGTGCTCATCGCTGGTTAAACCCTGTCGCTACTGTGACTATTGTCGTCAATTAAGGAGGCACTATGAAAGGCAAACTCCTTTTCATTGCCGGTGCTGTTGGCTTGCTCGCAGGCTGCCCGGATACAAGTAATAACAAAAGTCAAAATTACACTGTCACTGTGAAGAATGTTATGGCCAATCAGCCTCTTTCTCCTTTGGCTGTGCTATCTCATAACAACCAGTTTTCACTCTTTACCGTCGGAGAAAGTGCTTCCACCGAATTGGAATACCTTGCCGAAGGTGGTAGCAATGCAGAGCTTCTGGCGCTTTCTTCGAGTAGCCGAAACGTTCATCGTAGCGCCTCTGGTAATGGCGTGATTATCCCCGGTGGTACAGACTCTGTGACCATCAAGGTTAATCCACATCGTGGGGGCTACTTGTCTGTTGCATCTATGCTGGTCAATACGAATGATGCTTTTGTTGCTAAAAATGCTTTTGATATCAAAAGTCTTTCAGTTGGAGAAAGCTACCAAATGACCATGAACGTTTGGGATGCAGGTACAGAAGGTAACGACGAGTCTGCGGCAACCATCCCCGGTCCAGCTGGCGGAGGTGAAGGTTTTAACGCTGCACGTAATGATGACGATGCCGTCACTTTCCATCCCGGCGTCGTGAGTCAGGATGACGGATTAATTGGTTCTGCTCTTTCTGCAAACCACCGTTTTCTTAACCCAGGCGCTGTCATCACAATAACGCGTAACAATTAAGCTTTAAGTTTGTAGATCACTGGCCAGGCCCTCTCGCTCTTTATCTGTCCGTGATATTGAGGTTGGTGATCTACTTTTTTCTTAATACCCTTGCTTCTCTATTCTCAAAGAGGAGTGAAAGAAACTGGCTTTATGTCCGGTCGATTGGTTGATGCATCCTCAAAAGGAATAGATTCATGCAGCAAACCAACGCATTGACTGCCGCCCACATATTGTTAGTTGAAGATGACGACGATTTAGCCGAATTGATGCAGTTGCATTTAAAGTTTCAGGGTCACACGGTGACGCGTAAAGAACACCTCAAGCATGCAATTGCCAGTTACGAACAGGAAAAGTTCGATTTACTTGTGCTTGATAGAGGCTTACCAGATGGCGACGGTATCGACATCTGCCATTACTTAAGAGATAGGAATGACTGGACACCGGTTTTAATGCTGACAGCACGAGACAGTGAAATCGATAAAGTGGATGGACTGGAGGCTGGCGTGGATGATTACATCACCAAACCCTTTAGCGTTTTAGAATTTCAGGCCCGAGTGCGTAACGTGTTAAGGCGCATCCAAAGTCGTGATCTGGCTAAAACCAAGCCAACTTCCGACTCGCAACTGTTGTTTGGAACACTCAGTATTGACCCAACACATCATCATGTAGCGTTAGACAACCAATCCGTTCACCTTACCGCCAACGAATTTGCCTTGCTCCATTTCATGGCGAAACGGCCCGGTCGAGTTTATAGCAAAGATGAACTATTAAGCCATGTTTGGCAAACAGACCACTCAGGCTATCACCATACTGTGTGTAGCACAGTGAATCGGCTGAGAAACAAGCTAAAAAGCTCAACGATTGAGCATCATTATATTCAAACCGTATGGGGCGTTGGCTACAAGTTCCAGCCAGCATAAAAAGATGAGTTTTAAGACACGTTTATTTGTTTTTACCTGCTTATGGTTTTGCCTATCATCGGTGTTGATCGCCATGACTTATAACTGGCAAAAAGAAACCATTGAGCAGCGCGCTCAGCAGAGCCTACACAAAGAACTTGCCATTCATATGCGTGACGATAATACGTTAATGATTGGCACTAACTACAACCCTGACGCCTTAAAGTCTATCTTCCACACTCTGATGTTGATTGGCCCAGACTTTGAGATCTATTTTTTGGATGCTCAAGGTAAAATCACCACTCACGCTGCCCCTGAAGATGCCGTCCTGAGTCCAAGCGTAGATCTGATTCCTATTCGACGTTTCCTATTAGATGACCCTTTCCCGATACTGGGAGACGACCCCCGCAATCCCGGTGAACAAAAAGTCTTTTCCGTCGCTGCTATCGAAGAGTTCGGTTCTGTGATTGGTTATTTGTATGTTGTCATTGGCAGCAGCAAGCACAACGCCATTTTACAAGCGGAAGTTGATACGCCGTATGTTGCACTCATCATACTGTTTTTGGTCTCAATCATTGGCTTTGCGGGCACGGTTTATTGGTTAGTACAACGTAACTTATTACGTCCAATAGAACGCGTAACACGTAAATTGCAGCAGCAAGCGGATCAAGACTTTCGCCTATCACCCGATTTCACACGGCAGGTACCGGAGCTGGTACCCATCGCTCATCAATATCACCTGATGGCAAAACACATCCAACAACAGTTTCTGCAGGCAGAATACCAAAGCAATCAACAAACAGAATCCTTGTTGCAACTGAGCCATGATCTAAAAACACCGCTTTCTAGTATTCTTGGTTACCTTGAAACGTGGCGGCTACAGCAAGATACGCCCGATCCGCTGATCGAAGTGGCTTACAGAAACAGTGAAAAGCTCTCTGCACATTTAAATCAGCTGCTCCAATCGGCAAAACGACCAACAAAATCTCTGTCATATCGTTATGAAAGAGTTGATCTTTGCCATGTATTGCACGATGTTCAAGAAACGTTTGAAGGCCAGTTTCGCCGCAGAAACCTCACACTAGATACAAAAATAGATACTGGGTTGATCACCATAGGCGATCGCATGTTGCTTGAACGTGCACTACACAACTTACTTGAAAACGCACTGCGGCATAGCCCAACGGAGTCGATTGTTACGTTAAGGGTCAGTTTGAAAGACAAAGACAACATCGAATTCGAACTGACCAACCCAGTTTGGCAGGATGCTCCAAGTGGGTCACTGGGCATTGGCAGCCGGATTGTTCAATCGATTTTAATGCTTCACCACAGCTACCTACAAACCTCGGCGAGTAAGACACAATACCGCCAGCGTTTTGTATTGCGTGCTGCACCATAATCGTTAAAAAATGAAGCAATAATTGGCTTAGTTAAACATCTATTACGCCTCGCCAACCATTTTGATTGGCGAGTTGCTTCAATACCGCTAACTCTTGTTTTGTCTGCTCTTCCAACCACAATCGAATATCTTCGATGACATCACTTTGAGTACGTGCATGACAGTAGTAACGCCAGTCACTGTGTTGTATTTCTACCGCTTTTGGGCATTGTAAATACTCTCGCTTCAGCTCGGGTAAGATCAATAATAAGTCCGTCACAGTCACTCCTTGCCCTGACAAACACGCACTCAGGGCTAATTCTAAGCTGTAAAAACTGGTATTTCGGTTTGCTTTAGTAGAAGAATGTTTTGCGGTTTTAAGCCATACATTCCAATCATGGTGATCAAGCGAAGAATGAACTCTGGGTTTATTCAGAATGGCCTCTAATGAAGTATCATTCCCTAAGAGCTTCTCTGCCCCAACGGGTGCCATGTACTCTTCACGCATAAAGGTAATGTCAGGCTTGTTTTTATAGCGTTCCTTTAACCGAGTGGTAAAAATCAGCAAATCGTAATCGGGGCTGTTGACACTTTCTTCTTCATCAAACGTAGGCACAATGGCAATTTCATAGTCTGGGTAACGTTCATTCAACAAATGAACTTTGGGTAATAACGCTCGAGTGGCATAACTCAACGCAGCCTTAATCACTATTCTTTTGCTCTTAGGACCACGCCAAGATTCAATGAGAGCATCGAGTGACTGATAATTTTTTTGTAGCGCATGGAAAAGAGCTAATCCTTCCTCTGTCAGCTCAATAGCCCGATGTTTTCGTACCACTAGAGATGTCTTGAGCTCATCCTCCAACTGCTTTACCTGACGGCTAACGGCACTTTGCGTAACATTGAGTTCATCAGCGGCGAAGGTAAAGCTCATCTTGCGTGCAACTGCTTCAAACACTTTCAACGCATTGTGAGAGTAAGGAAGATTTGAGTAAGGTGCCATCATTTAATTCACATGAGTTTAAGGAATGCCAGATTGGCATAAAAGTCAATTGAACACCAGAGCAATACCCCTTAACGTTGCCGAATAATTCTTATGAGGCTGCTATGAAGAAAATCTTATCACTGGCATTTCCACTGATCATGTCACAGTTAATCGCTATGGCACTTGTTCTCACCGATGTGTGGATGATGTCTCGCCTTAGTGTCGCAGATCTTGCTGCTGGTGGTTTAGGCGCCTCGATTTACTCTTTTGTCTTCATCATCGCAGGAAGCACTGTTGGTTGTGTTGCAAACTTAATTGCGATTGCTTACGGGCAACGGTTGTCACGTCCTGAATACGGCAACCAGCAAATACGGTTGGCAGTAAAAGGAGCCATATTACTTTCTGTAGCGCTGACAGTGGTTCTCACATTCGGGTTTGAATTTGCACCTCAGTTACTCAAACTGGCCCATCAGCCTGACGAAGTCATCACACTTGCCATGCAATATGTCGATGCGTTGAAATGGACCATGCTCCCTGCTCTGCTCATGTTGGTCTTGCGCGGATTAACCAGCGTGTTGGGCGATGTAAGATCAATCATGATCATGTCTGCGATAACCATCTTTCTTAACGTACCTTTAAGCTACGTTTTAGCCTTCAACATGGGATTTGGGTTAACAGGCCTTGGGGCTGGCACTGCTCTGGCTACGCTACTGGTGACAATCGGTTATGGTATATGGATCTTCCGCCGTCCTGAATATCAAAAGTTTGCACCATGGTTACAGCTTGATGAGTACTCGTTGTCACTCATGAACCCATTACTTGCAATGGGCTTTCCCATTGCATTGGCTGCATTGTTGGAACACGGACTGATTTATGGTGGAACTTTGATGGCTGGAGCCATCAGCATCACCGCATTAGCTCTACACCAAATACTCTTACAATGCCTTAGCTTTACCTGGAACATTAACTTTGGCTTCTCTCAGGCAGCAGCAATATTAGTCGGGCAAGATTTTGGGGCCAATGATATGGCAGGGATCAAACGAACGGCGATGCGCAGTTTTACGCTAGTTAGCGGTATTAGTATCGTACTTGCTGGCGCTTTTATGTTGTGGCCAGAGTACATCGCACTATTTTTTGGCTTAGATGCAAGTACCTCTGTATTACTTGAATCTGTGTTATGGGTGGTCGCATTATCTTTTATCGTCGATGCTTGGCAGCTACTCGCGATTAATCTGCTGCGTGGTATGAAGATTGTGATTGGCCCAACCGTGATCACTGCCATTGGTTATTGGGGTTTTGGCCTCCCCGCAGCGTGGTGGTTCATGGAGCGTCATGAGCTAGCAGGTATTTGGGGTGGCATTGGTGTTGGTTTGGCAGCAACAGGTATCCTCTTACTCATTATGTTAGTGCAACGTCTAAGAGCTCCCAGCTCACCTTTACTTCAACACTCCGAAGCTTAATCATTCAAACAATAAAAAGCGCCTTAGAAATCAAGGCGCTTTTTTATTCTTCCCTTCTAAACCAATCGTGAAACCAGCTATAAAACCATCTGCATAAACACAAATCACAATATCTTTTTAATTATGATGAAGATCTGGTTTTGTATTTTTAAAACGTCGTTTCTATTTAAATTATAAAATAAATCCATATTATTAGAACGGCAAATCAATTACACCCTTACTAACAATAAATGGAATGCATGGATATGAAACATAGAACCAATCTGTCCCTGATTAGCGCTTCTGTATTGGCTGCGTTAGCATCAGGCTCTGTGATGGCAAACAATGCCGATCCTAATGATGTATTAAATGAAAGTGCGGCCGCAGTTGATCTTGCAACTGAAGCAAAGCAAGCGTTTTATGACAGTTCAACATCCAACCTACACTCTTTCTTATACATTCGAGATCGTGAACAGAAAAACGCTGACGGTGTTTGGGAACCAAACATTGAAAACCAAACGCTACAACTCGCATGGGATTATAAATCAGGCTACTTCAAAGACACCGTTGGTTTAGATATTTGGGCAAATACTAATATTCAGCTGGGTAATACCACTGGTATGTCTGAAATCCTGTACTACGACCACTCATGTGAAAACAACCCAGCTTACGATGGCAAAGGGTGTGAGAAATCTTACGCAGCCCTTTCTGTTGCTGCTCTAAAAGCGAAATTCGGTGATGACGACATCGGCCTGGCACTTCGCGGTGGTTACACGCGCATTAACATTGGTACCATTCGCTCTAGCTGGGGTCTAAACCCACATGCGTATCGTGGCCTTGAAGCAAAAGCTCACTTTGGTGACCTAGTTGTCGGTTATGCGATTGCAGATCAGTTTAAAAATGACTGGCGCAAAGAATTCCTACCAATGACAACAAAATGGCACCAAAACCAAAAGTCAGGCGTTGATACAACAAACACGATCATCGATCATATCCAAACTGTGGGTGCAATCTACAAGTTTGATAACGGTCAAGTGGACCTAGGTTACGGCATTGGTAAAGACTACCGCCAAAACTGGCAAGCGCTTGGTAAGTACAACTTTGATCTAGGCGCAGCAAAGCTTGATCTTTCTGCCTTCTACCACGGCTCAGTGGCTGAAGAAACCGCTCTTACCGACGTTACAGATGCAAAAGCGCAAAGCTACTTAGCGCTAGGTGCAAAAGTGAAACATGGCGGCTTTACATGGATTGCAGGCGTAAGCAGCACGGATACTGACGGCCAAGAGCTCAACTACAACTTCCGCTTAACGCCATGGGCAAACTCCGACAACCGTAACTTCCAGCAAACAACATCTCAGCTAGATGATTACAACACTGATGGTACACGCGCGGTTAAACTTGCGTTGAACTATAACTTTGCTGATTGGGATCTACCTGAGCTAACGGCTGGTATTGGTGGTAACTACGGTACTAACGTACGCTCAAGCAAAACTGAAAAGGAGTACAACGGTACCATGCGTTCTTTTGACTGGAACGTTGGCTACAAATTCCTTGACGGTTCTCTAGAAGGTCTAAACATTCGCGCCTATCGCGGTAAGTTCCGTGGTGATGACATTGTTCATAAAGCCGACCGTAACGACCTGAAACTGCTTATTTCATACAGTGTTAAGCTAAAATAATCTTGCCATCTTAGATACTGTCATTTTTGCCCGGCTTCATCAGCCGGGCTTTTTTGTATCAGTTAGAGATAAAGTGAATACTGCTCAATATCTACTATCCATGATGCGCAGTCATAAAAAAACCTGCTGATATCAGCAGGTTTTTATGTTCATTCGATCGTGAATCATTAACCGTGTGGGTATGCCTTGCAACCCAGCTTGGCTGAGATTCTTGCCGCCGCCGCGTGCAGTTCCGCAATGTACTCTGTTTTCTTCTCTTCTGTAAAGCGAATGGTCGGCAGAGACACACTCATACCCGCCACCACGTTATTAAAGCGATCATAAACCGGTACTGCTAAGCATCTCAGACCAACTTCTTGCTCTTCGTTATCTTCACCATAGCCCGCTTCACGAACAGTGACTAACTCATCGATAAGTGACGCTACCGTCTCATGCGTACGCTCTGTTGATTTAGTAAACTCCACATCTTCAAGAATACGTTTTACTTCCTCTTCTTCACGCTCAGCCAGCAACACTTTACCAATCGCAGTTGAATAAAGCGGGTTACGACGGCCTACACGCGACTGCATGCGTAAGTTGTACTTGGAGTCAATTTTGTGGATATAAATGATGTGGTCGCCATCCAGCGCGCCTAAGTGCAATGCTTCCATTGTTAGATCAGAAATACGGCGCATTTCGATGTCAGCAAGGTCAACCAAATCAACGTACTCTAAGGCAGTAGAACCTAGTTCAAATAGCTTCAGTGTTAAGGAGTAGTTTTCACTTTCCCCTTCCTGAGCAACGTAGCCTAGAGTTTTCATGGTCTGCAAAAAGCGATAAACCGTACTCTTTGACATCATCAGGCGCTGAGCCAGTTCACTAATACCAATGTCTTTTTGAGTACTAAGGGCTTGTAAGATTCCAAATGTTTTAAGTACAGAAGAGACGGATTCAGGTTGTTTCCCGTTAGTCATTATTATTTACCTATATCATATTGCAGCACGGTTTGGTGTTGTTGTGTTTGACTCGACTAAAGCACATAAAAAAATATTATGCGCTTATTATTCCAAACCGTGCCCGAAATTTCTGTCAGCATATATTTCATACAATTTAAAATAATGTTCTACAAAAAAAAAGAGGTAATATTCATTTTTTTCGTTCGCCATCTCATAAATAGTGAGTGGTGTGATTACAACCAGTTGAATATTTAAAACTTTGAGAGAAAAGGAATTTACTGTTTGACTTTCACAATCAGCACGCCATTCGATTGTAAGATACTTAATACGCTATTAATTTTCGATTAAAAATAAGAATACTTTAGACGCTATTCTGTTTAATTTGCAAGCATTAACAAATACTAAAACTAAAGAACTAGAAATGATAATTACCGGAAATATATGAGATTTATTCTCAAATACATCGTCACATTTTTATTGAATAAAATAAGCCTCCTATTAAATAGGAGGCTTGTGTTGTCATTCGCCCCAAATATTATGGCGCTATGCAATCTTTTTTATTGCGTCCTCCGGGGGCAATTCCGCTACCGGTACGGCTGAGATCAACTCTTTGGTGTACTCTTGCTGAGGCTGATAGATAACCTGTTCCACATCACCTTGTTCAACAATATGACCATGCTGAAGCACTAACACTCGGTCACAGAAGTACTTCACAGTTGCAATGTCATGTGTGATCAAAATAAAGGATGTTCCATAAGTGTTTTGGAACTCAATCAACAAATCCAACACCTGAGAGCGTAACGATACATCCAGCGCTGCTGTCGCTTCGTCCGCAATCACTACCTTAGGAATGGTGACCAAAGCACGTGCAATAACGATACGCTGGCGTTGTCCTCCCGAGAAGGCGTGAGGATAACGACTTGAAAACTCAGGCGGCAATCCAACCCACTTCATGATATTACGCACGCGATCTTCGCGCTCTTTGGCACTCATTTCAGTACGAAGTTTGGTGAGTGGCTCTTCGATAATATCAAACACCGTCATTCGTGGGTTGAGTGATGACCACGGGTCTTGAAATATCAAACGTAAATCAGCAAACAGCGGATCGCGTTTTTGACGTTTGTAATCAGAAAGCTCCAACTCAATACCAGATTGCTTGTCCATATATTGGATCGAGCCTTCTGACGCAGGAGACATACCTAGAATCGCACGACCCAGTGTACTTTTACCTGAACCCGACTCGCCCACAATACCCAAAGATTCCCCTGGGTACAGCACAAGATTGGCGTTATCTACAGCCGTCATAAACTGCTTTTTCTGGAACATTTTTGCCGGTTTTTCAAAAACCTTAGTAACGCCTTGTAAGTTAAGAATTGGACGCACTGCACCTTGTTTTTCCAACTCAAATGGCACTTTCACTTTTGATGGTTTTTCTAACGCACGCGTCGCTTCCATAAGCTTACGTGTGTATGGATGTTTAGGTGCTTCAAATATCTGACGTACATCGCCACATTCCACCAGCACGCCCTTCTCCATCACAGCAACGCGATCAGAGATTTGTGCAACCACACCTAAGTCATGGGTAATAAACAGAATCGCCATTCCGCATTGACGTTGCAACGCAGCAAACAGATCTAAAATCTCAGCTTGAGTTGTCACATCGAGTGCTGTTGTTGGCTCGTCAGCAATTAGAATATCGGGATTGGAAGCGATCGCCATGGCAATCACAACTCGTTGACGCTGGCCTCCCGAAAGTTCAAACGAATATTTATTGATTAAACTTTCTGGCTCTGGCATCTGTACCTGATGCAATAACTCCACAGCACGCTGATGAGCGCCATCCTTAGTGATGTCAGGATCCACCAAACACAGTACTTCTTTAATTTGGTCTCCAACCGTATGCACTGGGCTCAAAGCCGCCATTGGCTCCTGAGAAACCAGTGAAATGTTAAAGCAACGGATTGAACGCATTTCCTGACTACGCGGGTCAATTTGCGCAATATCGACAATTTGTCCTGTTTCATCTTGATATAGGATCTCGCCTGAATCAATGCGGCCCGGTTTCTCAAGAAGCTGCATGATCGCTGAAGACGTTACCGACTTACCTGACCCTGACTCACCAATGACAGAGAGGGTTTCACCACGGAAAAGATCAAAACTCACCCCTTTTACCGCGTGGAAATGCTCCGTACTGGTCGGGAAGCTCACATTCAGGTCTTTAACTTGTAGAATTTTATTGTTCATTATTTTGCTCCCTGATCATGGTATGGGTCACAAGCATCTCGCAGACCGTCGCCAACAAAGTTCATTGCCAGAATCACTACAACGACAGCCACGGCTGGGATAAGTAACCAAGAAGCTTCAGCCAAAGCTCGAATGTTCTGTGCTTCTTGCAGTAAGACACCCCAACTTACCATTGGCGCTTGCAAGCCCAAGCCTAAGAAACTCAGTGCCGTTTCGCCCAGAATCATGGCTGGAATCGCAAGCGTTACAACCGCAATAATGTGGCTCAGGAAGTTAGGCACCATGTAACGACGGATAATTTCAAACGGACTATTGCCATCAAGCCATGCTGCAGCCACATATTCTTCGCTGCGCAATGACATAAAGCGGCTTCGCACTACCCTTGCCATGTCCGGCCATGAAACAAGGCCAAGAATAATAGTGATCAGGAAATATTTTGTTAGAGAACTCCACTCCGCAGGCAGTGATGCCGAGAGCGCCATCCACAATGGCAATGTCGGGATAGACTTCATGAACTCGATACTACGCTGAATGAAGTTATCAACAGCGCCACCGAAGTAACCAGAAATACCACCAATCACAATCCCTAACACAAAGGTGGTAAATACCCCCATAAGACCCACAGACAGTGAGATACGTGCGCCGTAAATAAGACGAGATAACATGTCACGACCCATTCGATCCGAACCAAGAACAAAGAATGGCTGTTTCGGGTTATCTGGCGTAATAAATTTACGATTCATTGGGATAAAACCAAGTAACTCGTACGTTTCTGTCTTACCAAAAAATGAGAAGTAAACTTTCTTGCTTTCATCAAGCGTATAGTGACGCTTTAACGTGCGTGGATCCGTTTTACTCTTGTAAAAATCAAGATGTGGAGCCCAGCGCCAACCCTCTTCGGTGGATTCAAATAAACTCACCGCTTGCGGTGGAGCATAGGTATAACGACGCCAGTTATCACTTGGATCGAATGGTGCAAAAAACTCAGCGAAAATGGCAATGAAGTAAATCCATACTAAGAACCACATGCTGTACCAAGCAAGTTTATGCTGACGTAGCTTGAGGCCAATTAATTGCCACTGGGTTGCCGTTGTTAGATCCAGTTGCTTTTTCTTACGACTAAACAGCCGATCAAATACATTTAATGTTGAAGCGGTCATGACTTAAAACTCCTTCGCTACGCCTACTCGAACTCGTGGGTCAACCCAGTAGAGCAGCAGGTCTGAAATCAAGGTACCGATAATGGTAAGAATCGACATAATCAGCAGAACATCGCCTGCGACATACATATCTTGAGCTCGCAAAGCAGACAGCATCAGTGGCCCAAGTGTTGGAATGTTCATAACCTGACTCACGATAATATCTGCACCAAGCAGTGCTGGGAGCATCCAACCGATGGTTGAAACAATCGGCAAGATAGCGATTCGAACCGGATACTTCATGATCAACTTAGCTTCAGTCTGCCCTTTTGCTCGAGCTGTTTTCACATACGGCTTTTTAAGCTCATCAAGCAAGTTGGCACGCATAATACGAATGATCCCTGCCATACCAGCCGTGCCCACAACCAAAATGTAAATCCAACTACGAGAAGCAGCATCCATGAACTTTGCCCATGACATTGGCTGGTCCAGAAACTCTTCGGAATAAAGGCCGGACACCATAGTGTCAAAACTGTAGTAACCGATAAGTAGCGCTAGGATTGCAATAACGAAGTTAGGGGTTGCCATGCCAATGAAACCAAAGATGGTTGCGATGTAATCACCCCACGAATATTGACGTAGTGCCGAGTACATACCAATTGGAATTGCCACGAGGAACTGGAATAAGAACACCGCACCCGCTAACGCGACCGTTGGCCAAATACGTGGCTCAATGGTGTCCCATACGGGTTGGTTGTTGGTTAAAGAGATGCCCAGATCGCCAGTCATCAAGCCTAGCATCCAGTCAAAGTAGCGCTCTAGAAGTGGTTTATCCAAACCATACATCTCACGCAAGGTAAAAATCATCTGTGGGTCAACGGTTTGGCCCATTGATTGTAATTCTGCAATTTTTGAAGACGCGAAATCGCCCGGAGGCAAATCGATGACCGCAAAAATCACAATAGATACGGCGAAAACTGTCACCAACATGGACAACAACCGCTTACCTATAAACAGAAAAAAACTGCTCATTTTTGTTCCTTAATTCCAATCCTGCTTAGGAATAATCGCTCTTTAAAATTTGAGTTACTGAATGTGGTTTTCTGCTCTTGATGGGACACCAATGAAACAGATTTAATACTCAGTTACTCTATTCATTTTTATTAGAACGCATGCGAGTTTATTTTTAAAACGCTTTTTCATTTTTATGATGACACGATCGGCATAAATGCGCTGAAGCGTGATCAAGACCAAACTATTCATCTTGAAAACACATCGGGTTTCATTCATTTATTGATGATATTAAAAGTTCTTGTTACCAGAGATAGTTTTAAAGCAGTCACCTATCAGCTGGCATAAAAAAAGCCCCGCCAAAGTGGCGGGGCTTGAATTAGAGGTTAAAGGTTTACTGTTGCTTCCAAATCTGGCTCATTCGCATTGGTCCAGGCGTTGGGAATGTCCATGACTGTGGCATGTTTTCAGGTATATTACGTAGTTTATTGTTGACCACAACACCCACTGGTAACGCTTCTACCGTACCAATCACATAGAAATTCTCTTGTGCAATATCGATGATTTCTTCCATGTACTTAAACTGCATTTCTTGCGAAGAGGTCTGTTCCACTTTCTTCCAAAGATCCAGCTGTTTCTTCACATGCGCTGGTGGTTCAACGGCAAACTCATTATCCGGTTCGTTCGCCCAAAGGTAATAACCTAGACCCCATGTTGATTCAGGACTAAACGGCATATAGTGACGCGCTTCATCAATAATACCCGCACCACCATCACCAACAATTGGGATCATGTCGAAGTCATTGGTTAGGCGAAGGTTGATAACATGGTTGATTTCCAACACACGGATATCAAGGAAGATACCCACGTCTTTCCATTGGTTTTTCACCAACTCAAGCGAATCAGCTAATACGCCTTTGTCATTAACTTTCGACATTGCTTCAATACGCAGACGCTCACCATTCTTCAGTAGTCGGTAACCTTCTTTGTCACGCTTAGTTAAACCAAGTGAGTCTAACAACTTGTTTGCTTTGTCTTGATCAAATTCCGTGTACTGTGTGGCCATTTCTTCATCATAGAATGGCGAAATCTCTAATGGCGCAGCTTGATAAGGCCCTACCGCACCGGAGAAAACCGTTTCGCTGATTTCTTCACGGTCAATCGCATGAGACAGTGCAATACGGAAGTCTTTATTACTAAACAGTTCACGTTTTAGCGGGTCTTTTGCTGTCTGGTTCAGTGCAATAGCCAGCTCGGTACTGCGTGTATTAGGACGAAACTCGTAGGTGTAACCGCTCTTCTTCTCGTTTTCGATCAATAGTGAACGGTAGTTTGGTTTACCAATGTGACGGTGCTGGTAATCAGCCTCACCATTCGCCGCACGCAGAACCATCTCTTCTTGGTCTTCACTGTAACGCCAGCGAACGCTATCTAAGTAAGGAAGCTGATTTCCTTTTGTATCCACTTGCCAGTAATACGGGTTACGCTCAAACTCAGCAAAGCTGGCATTTGGTCCTGGTGGTGTTTTCACTTTCCATGCCGTCAATACTGGGCGGTCAACATTGTTGTAGTGCTCGATAAAGTAATGCGCTTCACAACGTGTTGAAGAATACTGACGCCAAGAGTCAAAGCCTGCTGCTTTCGCGTTTTCTTCTGCTTTCGGATTGTATTTCGGAAGGAATTGAGAACAGTAGTGTTTCGGAAATGCGGTAAAGCTTTCACTATCCACCGTTGCTAAGCTGCGAATAAACAAGCCATTTGGCTTCGCCAGCGTAATTTTTACTGTATGCTTATCAATCACTTCCGCTTTCGCCGCTTCGTGCGTTGGCAGTGCTAACGGGCGGTTACCGGCATGGCCCGGGTCGCCAATCACGTCATTGATGTAATAAGCAATATCTTCTGCCGTAAACGGTGCACCGTCAGACCATTTAACGCCTTTACGTAAGTTAATGGTGAATTCCGTATTTTCAGCATTTGCCGTAAAGCCAGTGGCTAAGTTCGGTACAACCTTAGAGTAGTGAACATCAAAATTGAATAGGTTGTCATACGCGATCGTACGGATGCGGTGACCATTATCGACCACTTTACCCACAAGATTCAGCGTACCACCATATTGGCCAACAGACTCAAATGGCTCAACAACTAGCGGGTTTTCAGGCAAACGCTCAGCCACAGGAGGCAACTGTCCTGCTTCTACTTGCTGTTTCAAAGCAGGCGCTTCACTGTACGTATTTGCCCATGCGGAAAAAGATACCGATGCGGCCACCGCAAGCGCTACCTTGCCTAGTAGAGGTAAGTTTTTGTTATTGTTCATCAGTCACTCCCTGATGTGATTCATGAGATTTAGGGTTAAATTTGGTTAATTAGCCGGAAGTTTTCCAGCATGCACTTCCACCAGCAATACCGTTTCACCGGCGACAACGCGCCCAGTTACAGCGGGAACACTTGCATGGGGATGCATTAAATTGGTGTTCGGTGCACAAGGAAAAACGCACGTATCCGCTTTTCCTTCTAGCATTATCAGTTCACTAAATAATTCGTCAGACTCCACTCTCGCAGCCCTTGGTTGTTGGTGGCTAAACCAAGCATTCCAACAATTCACTGCATAGCCCGTCATCACAAAATCCAATGCTTGATCAGCTTTTATTTGATGAAGTCGGACTTCCGTGTCCTTGGTGAATCTTTGGGTTGTTTTCACTTCGCAACCATTAAAAGGCTGCCAAATGGAAACCAGGGCACCGTCAAAAGTGTAGCTATCGGTATTCTTGGTACGGCTAAACCATTGTTGAGTTTCTGGATGGCGGAAGGCAAAAATGTTGTCTCCTGCCCAACCTTGGTCAATCCAGCGACAGCTTTCTACACAAAGCCCATGATCTGAGCTGTAAGCAAATTTGCCGTACTTGTCTTCACAATTTCGTAATTCATTCGCGCTAGCACCATTGGTGATCAAATAACTGCCACCGCGTCGAACCAATTGGTGATGTTGGCCAATCGCCATTGGAGTCATGCTGTCCGATAATGGCTTCAATTGAGCTTGCCAGAATGGATGATCTTCACTTAGAGCTAATGCATTGAACGCTTTCAACGCCAACATTGGTGATGCGTAACTGGTATAGAATTCACTCGTAAGCAAATTGGGATAAGCGTAACCCGGCAGTAATTGCGCATTGCTGTCCCAAATGGGTTGCTTAGCCCACCACTGCATGGTTTGCTGCCAACAAGTTCGTGCAAGTGCGATATCTACATCACGATGGCCGCAGCGAGCAAGCTCAACCCAGAATGCGGCACCAGCAAAGCGATAATTTAGTGAGCGACCGTAGCAAAGCGGCTTACCATCTTCGGCAAACCAGTATTGGTAGCTACGGGAAAACTCAACTGCACGATTTACTAAGCGCTGGCAAAGTTCTCCCTCGCCTTTTCTCCAACGCGCATACATCAGGCCGTAAAGTTGAAAAGCAAACGGGTTGTAGTAATCGATAACACCGCCACGCCCATCTTGGTACCAACCATCGGCAAGATAAAGCTCGTCAACAAACGCGAGATCACGTTGCAGCACTTGTTGCTCTGTCTTTGCACCAACCAGTTCTAATGCCGTCAGAATAAGAATACGAAACCAACGCCAATTATTCGGTGGTAGCTCTAGATCTTTTACCGTCAATAACCAGCGTGCTAATGCGTGTTTTTCACTATCAGTTAACGGGTCCCAATAGTACACTTGGGCATCAATTATCGCTGTTGCGATAGACGCCATTTCCACCACTCTTTGATCGTAGTGGGTTGGCATTTGCCAATAGTGTTCGCTTTCAGGATCACATCCCTGAACAATCATTTCACGAATTTGTTGCTGCACCGCGATGTCACCAGCAGGGGCTAATCCCCACAATAAACGGCATACATGTTCAATCTTCGCAACAGGCTGCGGATAATGCGCGGCACTATTAAAGCGCGGGGTATCTTGAGTTGCCGACATCAATAGCGGGATCTGAAGCTCCGCTATGCGCTCCAGCATTGCCAATGTGTTTGGCCGATCTGCAAATCCATACTCATTACTTGTTAGCTGTTTCAAACTCAGTGCCACAAGCCCGCTCTCTTAACAACAAATTCATCAATGAGTGAATTAGAACTCATAAGAATCAATTATTGAAACGCTTTTTTAGATTTATGATAAGAAGATCAAAACTACGTTTCATTTTTTTAATTCAACAAGCACCCAGCTCACAATTTCAGACAGAAAGAAACAATATAATTAAAACGCAATTTCATTTTTATAGGATAAGGTATGAATCTGGCTTTACTTCTGATGGATCAAACGCGTGCAGATATGCTTGGATGTTATGGACACGACATTGTCAACACACCCAATATGGATAAGATCGCCGCTGATGGCATGCGCTTCAATCAAGCATTTTGTGCATCGTCAGTCTGTACACCATCAAGAACGTCGCTTTTTACTGGAAAAATGCCATCGCATCACGGCGTCATGTGTAACTCAGACAAAGAAGGTGAGAAATGTGATGTCCCCGTCGAAGATGCAAATTTGATTTCAGAGTTCGAGGACCATCAGCATCTCTATATTGGAAAGTGGCACATTGGACATAAAAAATTGCCCAGTGAGTATGGGTTTGTAGGTCACAACTTCGATGGTTATGCCTACCCCGGTAGCGGCGTTTATCAAAACCTTGCCTTTGATAGTGTTCCCCAAAATGGCAATCGTTACTTGGAGTGGCTTAATGAGAAGGGATTTGAAATCCCACACGTAACCGAGTGCACGTTCGGCAACAATCCTAATCTACAAATTCAAGAGTTTTACGCGCGACTCAGTGCGCCTGTTGAAGCGTCTATCCCCTACTTTTTAGTTGATGAAGCGATCAGCCACATCAAACAGTGTCTTACTCAGCAACGTCCCTTTACGTTATGGCTCAATTTTTGGGGCCCACACACACCTTGTGTGATCCCTGAGCCGTACTTTTCCATGTATCAACCTGAGCAGGTCACGTTGGATAAAAGCTTTTATGCGCCATTGAAAGGCAAGCCCGAGCATTACACCAATATCGCAAAAATGTGGGGCGTGTGGACATTGGATGAACAAGAATGGAAGCAAATCATCTGTAAATACTGGGGTTACATCAGTCTAATTGACGATGCGATAGGCAAATTGATCGATTTTCTAGAGCAACAAAACCTTTATGACGAAATGTTTATGGTGGTCTCAGCTGATCACGGTGACGCCATGGGCGCACACCGTATGATTGAAAAAGGTGAGTTTATGTTCGATCAAACCTACCGCATTCCGCTAATCATTAAAGACCCCAAAAGCCCTTCTCCTAACTCAACAAACAATGAGCTCGTCTATCTACACGACGTCACGGCAACCTATGCGCACTTGGCATCAGGAAAAACACCCGAATCTTTTGACGGCCACTCACTATTGCCGCTGTTAAGAGACCAAGTGTACCAACCAAGAAAAGGAATTCTTGCCCAACAAAACGGGCATTTTACGCCATACCCTCAGCGAATGTGGCGCAATCAAGAATACAAATTGGTGTTCAACGCCAGTGGAAAGAGCGAACTTTATCACCTCACGCATGATCCTGAAGAAATGGAGAACCTGATCGACCACCCTGATTACCTCGACGTTAAGCAAACGCTATTAGCTGAGATGTATCAAGAAATGCGCCAATATCATGATCCACTATGCACTTGGTTCTATCGTATGATGGCGGTGATTTAACCCTATTAACAGGCGCTCTTAATCAGAGCGCCTGTTTAAAAACTTAGGGTAGAAAGCCGGTGAAATATTACGCCGGATGCAGTGGCCCATGGCATCGAGGTATGGGCGCAAGTAAGCAAAGAACTCATAATATCCTTCACACAAATAATGTTTAGCCGTTAAAGAAAGCTCACCATTTGAATCGATCCGCTGCGCCGGACAAGCACCATGACACAGTGAGCGTTGGCTGCACCCTAAACAGTGGTGCTGGGTTCCAATAGGCTTGCGGTTCGAAAATTGCTGCTGAACCTTTGTTTCAATTAAGTCTGGATACTCTTGCTGGGTAAGATTGCCGACTTTAAACTCCGGATAAACAAAGTGATCGCAGCTGTATACATCACCATTGTGTTCCATCACTAAGTTATCACCGCACTGGGGCGCATGAACGCAAATCGACGATGGCATGCCAAGATGCATACCCAACGCGTTGTCAAAATGACTGACAAAAACCTGACCAATATCGTGTTTGCGCCACTCATCAAACACATCGATCATAAATTGGCCAAACTGCTTAGGTGAAACACTTCGGCTCGATACCCCTTCTCCCTTAACGGGTTCAACAATCGGGATAAACTGAATAAACTGCGCACCTAGCGCTTTCAAATGCTGATATACCCGCTTACCAAAATCACCATTATGGTTTTGGATAACCGTCAGAATGTTGGTTTCTACTTGGTATTTTTGCAATACACGTAAACCTCGAATGACCTGTTGATAGGAGCCGAGCCCTCGACGTGTCTTACGGTAATGATCATGCAGCTCTTCATCACCATCAATACTGATGCCCACCAAAAACCGATGTTGCTTGAGAAACTGTGCCCACTCTTCATTTAATAGCACGCCGTTGGTTTGGATTGTATTGACTATCGCCATGCCTGAACGTCGGTACTTATTCTGCAACGCAACCGCGTGACGATAAAAATCAATACCACGCATAGTCGGTTCTCCCCCTTGCCAGCCAAAGGTCACTTCTCGACATCCTGCCGGCTGACTCTCAATGTAGTTTTTTACGTGAGCTTCTAGAGTTTCCAACGACATATCAAACCGCTTTGTTTCTGGGTAATACTCCGATTTATCCAGATAAAAGCAGTATTCACAATCGAGATTACACAAAGGCCCCACAGGCTTAGCAAGTATATGAAAAGGCCTTTTCGCTTTGACCTTTGCGGTTGGAATGATCAGTGATTGCATCGCTTAGTTCCGGCTTAATAGTTCGATTTCAATTTTATACAATTTAAATAAAACAGCTTTTCATTTTTTCAAACACCTTGACACAAAGCACATTTTTGAAATGCCATTTCAATATAATGGCATTCAAATTATTTGTATTACGAGCGCTCCGTTGAATGAAAAAGAAACCCAACTTGTTGTACGTATTTCCGGATCAATTTCGCTTAATGTCTTTGGGGATCTGGCAACAGGCACAGCACCAAACCTTATTAGCGGGCAAAGGTGACCCTGTTATCACGCCAAATCTTGATGCTTTTGCTCAACATGCCACCTTACTACCAAATGCCGTTAGTAACTGCCCTGTGTGCAGTCCCCATCGTGGAAGTTTAATGACCGGACAATTCCCAGCTAAAAGTGGCGTTCCTTTAAACTGTAACTCCCAACGGGTTCAATCTGAGTTGCCACAAACGGCATTCTGCTTTACCGATGCACTGGCCCAAGCTGGGTATGATGTCGGTTATATCGGTAAATGGCATTTAGATTTGCCCACGGCTAATGATCCAATCAATCCTGGGCGTTATGTCGACCCAAACCGTCCGGCATGGGACTCCTACACCGAGCCACAAAGAAGGCACGGTATTCACTATTGGTATGGCTACGGTACATTTGACCAACATTGTAACCCTCATTACTACGACACTTTAGGAAACCGTTACGAACCAAGAAAATGGTCGGCGGAGCATGAAGCGGATAAAGCGATCAGTTACCTCCAGAATCAGCAAAATCAGCGCGACAGCAACAAACCTTTTGCCCTATTTGTTTCCATGAACCCGCCGCACAGCCCATATTCCAGCTTGCAAGATTGCCGAGAGGAAGACTGGCAACACTACCAACACCGTGATGCCGAGCAGCTATTGGTGCGAGACAATGCCGATGCGCGCATGGACAAAGCAAACAGTGCCGCCTACTACTTTGCAAATGTCACGGGGGTCGATAAAGAATTCGGCCGCATTGTTGATGCATTAAAAGAAATCGGAGAATGGGATAACACTGTCATTGTGTTTACTAGTGATCATGGTGAAACCTTATGCAGTCACGCTTTGGAAGATGCCAAAAACTGCATTTATAACGAAGCCTTTTCCGTCCCATTTTTGCTTAAAACGGCACAACAAAAAGAAAGCAAACATCATCCTGCTTTTCTTAGCAGCGCAGACATTATGCCAACCCTGTTAGCAACAATGGGATTACAAGGGACATGGCCTGATGATATCGATGGCAGAGATTTGTCCAGCGCATTGTTAGATCCGGTGAATTTCACTAGTTTTCCTAACTGCGCCTTGTATCTACGCAATGTGGATGGTCCCACCGACCAAGATGGCAGGGTAATTAACTACTTCCCAATTAGCCGTGGCATAAAAACGGCCAGCCATACTTTGGCTCTCGAAATTGATGGTAACTACCATTTAAGCCGAAGCTTATTATTTGATGATCAGCAAGATCCCTACCAAATGAATAATCTGCCTTTTCAGCCGGACTCACCTGCGGTGCGTCGTTTGCTCAGAGCCTTGGCAGAAGAATTAGTTCGAACTGAAGACCCATGGGCGAGCCAACAAGTGCTTGGGCACCTACTCCCCTATGACCTGTTTAGCAATAAAGGATAATCAATGAGTGAGAATAAACACCCCAATGTCATTATTATGTACGCCGATGACTTGGGCTTTGGCGATTTAAGTTGTTATGGCGCCAATGACATCCCAACACCAAATCTAGACAAGCTGGCGGAGGAAGGCATCAAATTCCACCAAGGTTATGCCACCGCAGCAACCTGCACCCCTTCTCGCTATAGTTTATTGACGGGGTCTTATCCATGGCGGAACCCAGATGCAGCTGTATTACCCGGAGATGCGCCACAGATCATCGGTATCCATGATGAAACCATGCCTAAAATGTTCCAAAAAGTTGGCTACCGCACAGCGATTGTCGGCAAATGGCATTTGGGATTGGGCAACGGCGATTTGGATTTCAACCAAGAAATTCATGGTACGCCGAACGATGTTGGTTTTGATGATTCCTTTATCATGGCGGCGACAAACGATCGCGTCCCGTGCGTGTATATCGACAATCGTCATGTGGAAAACTTAGACCCGAATGACCCAATTGACGTCACCTATGATTGGGACCAAGCTTTTGAGGGCGTCCCTACCGGTAGGCACAATCCTGAGTTGCTTGATGTCATGTACGATCACGGTCACGATGGCACCATTATCAATGGCGTTAGCCGCATTGGCCATATGCGTGGTGGGCAAGCTGCCATTTGGGATGATGAGACCATGGGCGAAGTCTTTTCCAACAAAGCCATCGATTTCATCGAACAAAACCAAGACAAGCCATTCTTCCTCTATTACGCTTTGCATCAACCTCATGTTCCGCGCATCCCTAACCCACGTTTTCGTGGCGTTACCCCGCATGGTGTTCGTGGTGATGTGATTGTGGAAATGGATTGGTGCATTGGCCAAGTACTCGACAAGCTTGATGAGCTTAACCTTTCAGACGATACCATCGTTATTTTCTCAAGTGATAATGGCCCTGTACTGAATGATGGCTACAAGGATCTGGCTGTAGAGCAGAATGGTGAACATCAAATGGCGGGGCCACTCCGCGGCGGTAAATACAGCTTATTTGAAGGAGGCACGCGAGTTCCATTTATTGTTCGCTGGCCAAATGGTGCTGGCTCAGGAGAAAGCAACGCTCTGTTTAACCATGTCGATTTGTACCACTGTTTTGCTCAGCTTACCGGTTATTCACTTGGTGAAGATGAAGCGCCAGACAGCCTGCCATTGCTCGATGCGCTCACAGGAAAAGATGCCCATGGCCGCGATAGCATGGTGTTGGAAGGCATGCAATACAAAAAGGTTTTTCGCGATCAGCGTTTTGCTTACATTCCACCGCATGATGATGACTTTGTCTGCCAATATACGGGCAACGAAAAAGGCAACATACCAAAACCTCAGTTGTTTGATCTGCACGATGACGTGGGCCAAGTGGTTAACTTAGCCAAAGAGATGCCAGAGAAAGTGGTTGAACTGCATGAAAAACTGCAAGATGTCATTACCAGCAAGCAAACACGTTAAAACACCTGAATACAAAAAGGCCCAGCATTTCTGCTGGGCTTTATTTTTATGGTGTGATGATAAGCTGAGGTCCATTGCCACTTTCGCGACTCGAGAAACTCACATCAGATTTACTGCTTGCTGAACCTTTATTTTCTAACACTAAGCCAAGACTACCTGTGGTAATGAGCTCGCTCACATCGACTTCTAACCATGAGCCTATTTGGTTCGGTGTAACTGTCACAGTTGCGCCCGTTTTATTTACAGCAGGTAAGGTGTTCCAAGAAATATTACTCTCCTGCCAATCAGTATTCGACAGACGAGAGACAGTAATATCACGACTTGGGTCCGTGTTCACGTTGCGCACATGCAAGCGCAATGTCGCTTTGGATGTACTGGTCACATCTAATCCAGCAAGATCAAACTGCAACACTGTTTTGCGGCTGTAACCCACACCGTCTTTTTTCACGACCAAATAGCTATTATTGCCATAACTTTGCCCGACGTACTTTCCGTCGCGAACAAACGCATCAAACTTGGTTGTGATGGTTTGCTTCTGCGAAGGTAAAGCTGGTGATGAGAAATCCACAGGCACACTTTTACCTAACCAGCGTTTTTCAGCAGATGTTGCTACCGTTGTAGTTTGAGTTTGACCGTTATCGGTTAACGTCACCTTAACCAAGGTTCCTAACCCCGGTGTCGAAAGAGTAATTTCTGGCTCAGGTTTGGATTCATTAACAAGAACGACACTTGGTTTATCCACAGTAATTTCTTTACCACTACTCAGCACAAGGCTTCCTGCTTTGTGGAATACAATGCCCGTGATGTTAAGCGATGTATGCGTGACCGCTTGTAACAAACTGGTATTACTTAAGACTGTCACTGGTCGGTTAGCCGCGTAAGCTTGAGTATCACTGGCACTTTTTTCCGGTAACACAATGTACTGATAGGATGCGTTAGTCGGTTGCCAGCTGTGCCCTATTCGCAACATAAACACATCATCTGAGACTACCTCATCTGGCTGCCCCTTGTTAATGCTACGCCAATTACCTTGCTTGGTGTCATTTTCCATATGACCATACCAAGATGTAGGGAATACATAACCGACACCGTCATGATGTACCCATGATGACCCCACCAGTTGACGGTTGCCTTTTTGATACACTTGCCCATCCACAGTAACCGGGCCATTTAAACGCGTTTGGTTAACGGTCGTGTTCACATACTCCGAGCGGGTAGATTTAATCCCTGCCCCAAGGGCAACCAATTCATCTTTAAAGCTAAACCATGCCTTTTTCGCTTGAGTCGAATAGGCGTCCATGTCCATCACTGAAACACCATACTGCCCGTCCGAAACGCCACCAACAAACGAGGTTTGCATTTCAATGCGACCCCAATCCGCTGGCTTGGTAGCAAACTGAGGAGACGTGACACCCGGTACTAAACCCCAGTTCCAAACTGGGAAGAGGTTATGGTATTCATCTCCACGTTGCATAATGAAAGTGCTACCAAAACCAAGCCAGTTGCCCAGCAAGTTTTCACCATTCCCCGCTTCGGTTGGCTCAATACGGTTGGAGTTCATTTTAATGCCGATAAAGTGGTCTGCGCCCACCTTCGCTGCATAGTCAGAGCGCCAAAATTGTTTGTAACCTTGAAGGCCTGAATTCATACCTTGCAAGTGTTGTTTAAAGGCGAGCGCTTCTGATTGGCGAGTCGGTTTTAGTGCCGCAATGTAATCACTTTGCTTGATTAAGGTAGTCGGGTCTATGGTGCTGACTCGACTGATACCACGACCTCGACTGTTGTAATCAAGGGTGCCATGGCTATTGGCCCAGCGAACACCTTCAAGAAAGTAGTTCACCAGTACATCGATCTTGTCCGCGGCAAACTTCCACTGTAGATCACGCACTTGGTACGCCCAATAGGAGGCTGCGCCAAAGAACACTTCACCATAGCCACCAATATACAATTGCGGGCCATGCTGCTGGAAAGAGTAATCCGACTGAACACCTTCGTCTTCAGTCACCACGATGGTTTCTTCAATGCCATTCAAACCTCTTTCGACTTGCAAAGCATCCTGATTCAATAAACCACCAAATATGACGCCTTTTGATAAGTCCGTTCTGTTCGCACCCGTTTTATAAGGCTCTGATGGCATGTCTGCCGCAATCAATCGGTTCAAATCCGTTGGCAGTTGATCACCCAACATTAACGCAGAGGGACCTAAGCGTAGCTGCTTGCCTATTTCATTCCACCACCAGTTTTTATTGGTTCGATCCGCAGAGTACCAATAATAAAGGGCTGAAATAGCGGCTTGAGCAGCATTCACATCGTTATTAAGAAATGCAGCGGAAGAAAGGATATGGATACGGTCTAAGTGAGCGCGAACTGGCGCTTCTTGTGTTGGGATCAGACTGTAGTCAATGTCCGCCCAACTGCCATTGGCTTGCTGTGAAGCCACATATTGCGCTGCAAGTTGGTCTATGTTTTCACCTTTGCTGGTTAACTTATTTGACATGGATTCAGCAAAATCCGGCGCAACACGTTGCGATAATGTCGTAAGCTCTGTGGCCAGTGCTGGCTGACATATTAATAGTGCTGGGAGCACCCAACTTTTTGGAGTGATTTTAAATTTCATCTTATTTTTCTCTCGTAAGGTGTTTTAGGGGTACAGCGATGTGTTTTGCTTAAAACACACTCATTACACTACGATCAATAAAATGAAATTGCATTTCAGTTTTGTAAAAATATGATTTCAAGCCCAGTCTTGGCGATATTTTTCTTTATGCTAAGAAACTAGATGGTTATAAAAACCCTACAAATACAAAAGTTAAATCTATCTGATAAGCACTCATGGTGTCAGGTATACGCAACACATCCGACACCATGAGCTTTAGGCAAACCTCACAGCTTGCTGTTTGATATTCCTAATTGTTCGCCGAATAAACAAAATCGGCTCTCATTGGCGTAAAAACGTCCAGTAAGATGGCTCCATCTTCTAACGCAACAACGCCATGCTGACAATTTTTCTGCGCAAGGAAGGAGTCTCCTACGCTTAAGGTACGCGTTTCTTCGCCTAAGATGACTTCAAAGCTACCGGCTAAAACATAACTCAGCTGATCATGAGCAACATGACTATGAGGCACTCCTACCGCCCCTTTGGTAAAACGAACTTTGACCGCCATGATGTCATCATTCCAGTTCACCATACTCCGCTCAATACCCGGCTCAACTTGCTCCCATGTCTGTTGGTTATCCATTGCAAAGGTCATGTTCTCTCCTTAACTCTCCATGATCGATATTGTTGGTGTAAATAGAGTAAAAACCACTTTCGCCCAGTCGACCATTGCCTGCGTGCGTTTCGACGGTAAGTGGGTATTGATGCCCTTCTTGACTGAAGATAATCTCAACCACGGTTGCGCGGCCCGGTGTCGCAACGGACACACTGTAACCATGAGGTTCTGCTTCACAGGCAAGTACACAGGGTTCGTCCACGGTGATTTCAAGACCATTGCCCAAATCCAGCGAGGTCGGACGATAAAAGACGCACCCGATCCGCTCATGGTGTTGCACCGCCTGAACATCACGCTGATTAGCAATGATGTTTGCTTGAGGTGCGTTAGCGTACGCTTGTGTATCGCTGGCGGTCGCTCCCGGCAATATCGTGTATTGGTAACTGGCGTTATTGGGTTTTATTCCATGAGAAATGGTCAACTCAAACACCTCGCCACTGACGGGTTCTTCACTTAAATGGTGATTAATACGATACCAGTTAGACCCACGCTCTTCACATTTGAGTTGCGCTACGCCGCCGTGCAGCACATAACCGATTTTTCCATGATGAACCCAGTCACGAGCATCGCCTTTAATTGCCCCTGCATCAGATACACCATCACGCCATAACGTTTGTTCAAAGTGGCATTGGTTGATGGTGGTTCGAATCTCTTCTTCATGGCTAGAACAAATCCCTGCACCCAATGCAATGACCATGTCATCAAAGAAAAACCAAGATTTCAGCCCTTGGGTCTCTTGCACATCAAGCTCAAATGTAAAAATGCCCCAACGACCATTTGACACGCCACCCGTCCAATGCGTTTGTTGTTCGACCCGACCCCACTCATGAGCGGGCATCGCGACTTGAGGATTAGTGACTCCAGGCACGCGACGCCAATCCCAATATGGGAAAATGTCACGATATTCCAATCCCGTGGCACCAATATTCATGCTGCCAAAGCCAAGCCAAAAACCAAGTAAGTTTTCCTGATTACCTGTTTCGATTGGGTTGGTACGTTGCGAGTTGCCTTTCACCGTTACCGCATATTTACTGTTGGCTGAAACAGCGTAATCAGAACACCAAAAGTGCTTAAAGCCCGCAAAGGGATAGGTTTCTCCGTTGAGGTGCCCAATATAACTCTCAAGAAAATAGGAATACTGGGGAAATAAGGCGCGTAGCATTCTGGCTTGCGCACATAATATTTGGCGGCCAAACGGCTTTTCTAGATCTGGCTTTGCAATCGCTCGGCCACACACGTTGTAATCCCAATAGCCATTACGCGTCATCCACACCGTACCACGTAAATAATACTCGCCGAGTAATCGTTGTAGCTTAAGTGGAAAACTAAACGGGGTATTGCTTGTCACATACGCCCAAGGCAAAGCAACATTAATAAATGACTCGCCATAGCCCCCATTTTGTAACTGTGGCCCATGTTGCTGATAGGAGTAATCAGCCTGAATGCCTTCTCCTTCTGTCACCTCAATGGTTTCACAAATGGCATTCATTGCCGCTTCAAAGGTGGCTTCATTGCCGGTCAACAACGCACCAAAGGCCATGCCGTGCGCCAAATCCGCTTTATTTGCCCCCGTCATCGTCGCCTCATCTGGCAAGTCTGCTTTCATTTGAGCTTTGAGATCGTCCGGTAAAATGGGGGCTAGCATCAATGCAATTGGGCCAAGCAGACGTTGCCTGCCAATTTGGTTCCACCACCAGTTCCAGTTCTGTGGATTGACTTCATACCAATAGTCTAAGGCTTGAAGTGCGTATTCTGCGGCCAATGGTGATTGTGAGCTGTGGTATTCACACGCCAATGTCAGGACTCGCTGCAAATAGCAGTGAATCACTTGTCCATCTTGTTCTGCTTCGGATAGCGGAATATCACGCCAGCCGAAAGAACGAGAAAATTCTCGTTGCCATTGCTGGACATTCTGATGCCATTGATCTCTTGGAATCAACGTGATTTGTTGCAATGAGACTTCATCGACAACAGCAGATTGAATTTGCGTCAAGTGCTGCGAAATCATTCTATAAGTTCCTTAAAAAAGGCGCTTTCGCGCCTTTAATAGATAAAGTTAAGCATCCAACCAGAGCCATTGATATGGCGCTAGTGATAGGCTTACTTTCTCCCCTGTGGTATTGGTTATGGTCACCTCTTGCGGTAACTCACTAAAGTTCACCGCCGTCGCTTTTTGCGTTTGAGGATAGAACGCCACATCCACTGCTGGGTTTTCAGATAGCCATGAATGTGTCTGTTGCTCCTGCTGACCAAGCCACAATAGGATGTGCTGTAGAAGACGGGCATTTTCCATACTAAACGGCAAGTTGCCTAAGTACACTGCACGGCCTTGTCCATAGTCTCTAGCCGTTAATGCCAGATGCTGTCCCTGAGCCGCAATTACCGTTAGATCTTGAGCCTGCGGGTAAACGTAACTTGGGTTACCAAAGTCTTCTGTCCCAGAAACGAACTGGCTGAGGTAATGCTCGGAAGAAATTTGCAATGGCATGGCAACACGACCCATGGTCAATGAGGTTTCTTTCTCCAAGCCAAACACATCACCCAATTGGAAATAGCGGCCATTTTTCTGAAATGCTGATGGGTCAGATACACCCAATAAGCCGCCACCTTTAGCCACAAATTCTCTGAGCTTAACGATGATGTCAGTACTATCCCAACACTCACCCCCACTCCAAGCTGAATTGGCGTCACCACTGTTGATGATGACCTTGATCTCAGGGTCAATACCGTGCTCAGCAATGTCTTCAAAGCTGATGAATTCCACCTCAAACGGTAATCCAGACAAACACTCCAACAGGTTATTACCCACCAGCTCCATCACATCCGGACGTGGTGGCACATAGAAACGTTGATCACGAGCCTGATTTTGCAACCAGCTGCGCGCTTCTCCCCATGCACTTAATACCGCCACTTTCCCTGTAATTTTTGCAGACTCACTCCGCTGTGTATTGTCTAGGTATTCGCCAAATTGCTTTGAAATATCCGTGACGTGGTCAATAAAGTGAGGGAACTTGTTTGCCAATGAGAGATAGCCACCATAACCAATGCGATCCAATGGTTTTTGCAACATCGCTCGACGGATCTTAGTCCAGTTGGACATCGACTCTACGACCGGATCATTCCCTTCACAGAAAACATCTGGGAAGAAGTAAGGGTAAAAACGTGCTTCGCGGATCTGATCGCCACCCGAATCGGTTAAACGACGCAGAGCAACCCCATCTTCCACCGCACCCACATTAATATCGATACCGATCTTCTGGTAGCTTGCTAGGAAAGGTTCTGTACCAATCCAGTGATCGCCTTGGAACATCGCTGTGCGCTTACCAGCTTTGTGCGCCATTGCGACCAGCTCAGCAGCAAATTCAACCACAAAATCCTGCACAAACGTCATCCAATCTCGGTATTGCTGAGATGGCACTTTATAGGTGCCGTTGTAATAACCCGCATCGACAAAATCTTCTGGTGACAATGCATAGCCAAAACGTTTTTCAAAATCTTGCAATGCTCGTGGACTTACGGTTTCACCATAACCTGTCCAGTCACGGTAAATATCTTGGTTCAGCTCACCCGTATCGATCACGAACAAGAAAGCGAAGGTGGTAAAACGAACCACCGTAGTATCTGGGTGCGTCTCAAGCCAATGTTGGAAATGGTTAAGTAGGTGCTGACGGCATTCCGGATGGTATGGGTCAAGGCTTTTGATGCGTGGTCCATCCCAGTCATTGGTCAAGGCGTTGTACATCGACACACTGTCCCACACCTGACGCGCCATAAAGGTGATGGTGTATTCATGGTATGGAGTAGCTTGAATGATGTCGACACGCTGCTTTTCAGCGTCAAAGGACCAGTGTTCAACCGGTACGACTTTGCCAGCGGTGCGATCACGCACTTCCCACCACTGCTTAGGATCGCTGTCATCGTCTAACTCATACTTGTCTTTACTGTAACCATCCAGCGGCTGGATCGTTACGGTTTCATCCATCGCTGTAACAGGGAAAGACATCAGATACTTACGGTGCAAGTATTCTGGATGTTGATTGGCGTAATCTTGATCAGCACGAACTAAACACATTACAGAATAGATATCACTGTCTTGTTTAGCGAGTGAGTCTGGCATGCTGGTTCCATCACTGTCTCGCAGGGCGTCTGCTTGCCAGCGTTGATAAAGATCCAATACCACGTCTTCCTGACCGACTTCGACAGGCAGGGTCATATGACCTTTTCGAGAGGCAACCTTGGTCATGATAAGCTCCAAAATGTTGGGTCAATCGGGGGAAGGCTCCCCCGAAGAAATAAGAGTTAGAATTACCAGAAGAACTTCTGGTAACCATTCGCACGCATGAGTGCTTCAAGGTAGTAGTAATCACCATAAGGCAGCATGTTGTCGCACAATCCTACCTTCACGAAAGATGCACCATGAGCCAATAAGCCCAGCGCTTTTTCATCATGGGTTACATCACAGGTGTCGATTAAGCCTTGGAGCAAATATAGGCCCCAATCACGGTATTGCTTAGCTTCTTCTGCATCGGTAATACACTGAGAAATCAATAATAAACCTGCTGCAGTGATCGCGCCTGCTGAACTGTCTTTGTATTGGATTTCGTTGGCAGGTAACGAATAATCCCACACTGGCACACCATCATCAGAGATCTGCTCAACAGCGTATTGAGCCAGTTTTTTAGCAAGCGTTAGGAACTGCTCGTCCCCTGTGTATAGATACGTTTGAGCAAAGCCATGTACCGCCCAAGATTGACCGCGAGCCCAACAAGATTCGTCTGCATAACCTTGGAAGGTTTCCCCTTTGATTGGCTGTTGGGTTACCGGATCAAAGTTGAAAGAGTGGTAAGTCGAATAGTCTTCACGAACAATGTGTTTTGCTAACGTCTCACTGTGGGTTCTTGCTGCTTGCGCATATACAGGTGACCCTGTCACCTCGGACGCCCAGAACAACAAGGCTGTATTTTGCAGTGAATCGATAATCGATTTACCTTGTGTGATTTCCGGCCCTAATGGATGGGTATCATTCCACGCAACGATGTAACCACCGATCTTGCGAAAACGATGAATCAGATGATCGGCCGCGCGAATCGCCATCATTTTAGACTCCTCATCGCCGGTCAAACGATAATCAGCCACACAGCTTAAGCTGTATTGAAAACCAAGGTCATGATCAAGCCAGAACGGATCTAGCAACATATCGGCAAAATAACGCTTGCGCAGCTTAGCGCTGTTTTTAAACTGCTGCTCTGCGGTCATTTGGTAGCATAACCACAATTCACCGGTCCAGAATGAAGACACCCAATCAAATTGATCACAGTATTGCCACTGGTTGTTTTCTGTGCCAATTTTCGGATTACGTTCACCAATCTTAGGGATGTTTCTTTTGACAGACTCGACCACCGTTGATAAGTGATTCAGCACTCTTTGCTCGTCGAGTACGGCAGGTAACGGACGCAGTGTTATAGATTCGCTCATATTAACTCTCAACATCTTTACTGGGTAAAGAAAAGGGATGATTTATGTATTACCTATAGTCTATCGTTATCATTATTAATAAACGCATAGCTCGGTCACAATTTATAAAACACCTTTTCATTTTTAAATTTAAGTTCAAAAAAAGGCTGCAACGCAGCCTGATAGCAACTATCGAGCGAGCCAACCACCATCAACCGCCACCGTATAACCGTTGACATAATCCGATGCCGGAGACGCTAAAAAGACCACAGGTCCAGCTAAGTCGCTTGGTAGCCCCCAACGATTAGCAGGAATGCGTTCCAAAATAGCCTGATTGCGTTCTTCGTCGGCGCGGAGCGCTTGTGTGTTGTTCGTTGCCATGTATCCGGGTGCTATTGCATTGACGTTGATACCTTCTGCTGCCCACTCATTAGCCATTAACCGTGTCAGACCCATGACGGCACTTTTCGAAGCCGTATAAGAAGGCACACGAATTCCACCTTGGAATGACAACATAGACGCAATATTGATGATTTTGCCACCCGATTGTTGCGAGCGGAATTGACGAGCAACAGCTTGGCTCATGAAGAAGACGGTTTTGGCATTGAGATCCATTACGTCGTCCCAGTCTTTCTCACTGAAATCGATCGCATCATTACGGCGGATAATACCTGCGTTGTTTACCAATATGTCGACACGCCCTGCGAGGCTAACAGCTTGATCGACCACTGAGGTAATGACTGACTGATCACTCAGATTGGCGGTAATCGCATGGAATTTACGTCCAACCGCTTCAACTTGTTGTGGTGTATCTTCCGCATCTGAGTAATTCACGCCAACAATATCGCAGCCAGCTTGCGCCAGTGCGACTGCCATGCCTTGCCCTAGCCCGGTATTACACCCAGTTACCAATGCAACTTTACCCTCTAGATTAAAAGCATCTAATACCATTTAGTTTACCTTTTGCTTTACTGCACTTACCAAAAAAGAAAATGCAATTTTATTATATTGAAACACCGTTTTACTAAATATCAAAGACAAAAAAAATTTGGCTTAATATTCTGTGAGCTTGTTCAGACTATCTCTGCACACGCTTATAATGAGTATCACTCACTTGGCGTAGACGTTCTGCCGCTTGTTCCGGTGTCAGATCGCGTTGGCTTTCTGCCAACATTTCATAACCCACCATAAACTTACGAACCGAAGCACTACGAAGTAATGGTGGATAAAAACAGGCATGCACCTGCCAGTATTGGTTCGGCTCACCTTGAATAAACGGCGCGCCATGCCAGCCCATTGAGTATGGGAATGAGCAGTTGAATAAATTGTCGTATCGCGTTGTCAGTTGTTTAATCGCATCCGCCAAGTCGGTTTGCTGGTCTATGCTGAGTTCAGTTAGTCGACCTGCCTTTGCTTTGGGTAACAGCAAGGTTTCAAATGGCCATGCCGCCCAATATGGTACCAATGCAACCCAATGCTCAGTTTCAACAACAACACGTTCCCCACTTTCGAGCTCACGTTGCACATAATCCAATAGCAACGGGGTGCCATGTTGCTCAAAATAGGCCTTTTGATGGTTATCTTTCTTCTCCACCAGCGTCGGGAGAAAACTGTTGGCCCAAATCTGCCCATGAGGGTGTGGTTGAGAACAGCCCATCGTCTCACCCTTGTTCTCAAAGACTTGAACCCAAGGATAATCAGCACCTAATTCTCTGGTTTGTTCAATCCAAGTGTGAATGACTTGACCTATCTCTTCACTTTCTAACTCTGGCAGCGTACGGTTGTGATCGGGAGAGAAACAAATCACTCGGCTTTCACCTCGGGCGCTGTGCATTTTAAACAGCGGGTCATCACCTAAAGAGGATTCCGGCGTATCGACCGTAAGCGCTGCAAAATCATTTTTAAAGACGAAGGTGCCGGTGTAGTTTGGATTGACATCGCCACTGATTCGACTGTTTCCCGGACACAAAAAACACCCTTTATCGTAGGTAGGCAATACTTCAGTACTTGGCGACTCTTGCTGCCCTTGCCATGGGCGTTTGGCTCGGTGAGGTGATACCAGCACCCACTCCCCAATTAACGGGTTATAACGGCGATGAGGATGCTCAGAGACATCAAATGATTGCATCATAGTTTCCTTTAGATATTAAGATTGGTAGCCATTCGGGTTTTTCTGTTGCCAGTTCCAACTGTGTCTGACCATATCCATCAGATCATATTGAGCACGCCACCCAAGCTCACGCTGAGCTTTTGTTGCGTTCGCAAAACATTCCGCAATGTCTCCGGGACGTCTTGCCTCAATTTGCACAGGGAGATTGCGCCCAAGCACGTTGTCCATGGCAGAGACCATCTCCATGACGCTCGTGCCATTGCCAGTCCCCAAGTTATAGATAAACAACCCTTCCATTTCGCTGCACTTTTGCAACGCAGCGACGTGACCATCAACCAAGTCTTCAACATGAATGTAATCCCGCACGCCAGTACCATCACGCGTTGGGTAATCATCACCAAAGACCGATAACGCATCTCTGCGGCCAATCGCGACCTGAGTAATAAAAGGCATCAGATTATTTGGCAGCCCATTTGGGTCTTCACCAATAAGGCCACTTGGGTGCGCGCCTACCGGGTTGAAATAACGCAATAAGGTGATGCTCCAGTACGGGTTTGCCGTCGAGAAGTCGGCCAGACAGCGTTCAACCATGTACTTACTGGTGCCATACGGATTGGTTGTGCCACCTGTTGGCGCTTGCTCATTAATAGGAACATGTTGCGGATCACCATAAACCGTTGCTGATGAGCTAAAAATCAGGTTGTGAACATACGCATCACGCATAGCTTCAAGTAAGTTCAACGTGCCAACAACATTGTTGTCGTAATACGCCAACGGATTGAGGACAGATTCTCCAACGGCTTTTAACCCTGCAAAGTGCATCACCGCATCAATATCATTCTCAGCAAAAACCGTTTTAAGGATGTCACTATCTCTAATATCGCCTTGATAGACGGTGAGTTTTTGCTCTGTCAGAGTTTCTATTCTGCCCACGACATTTGGCGAGCTATTACAAAAATTATCCAGTACGATTGGGGTGTGCCCCGCTTTAGCCAAAGCGACACATGCATGGCTGCCAATATAGCCACACCCTCCGGTCACGAGTACATTCATCAACTTACCTCTTACGAATGAGTTGCAACAATGGCGTTAATCGGTCAAAAAAGTTTTCTTCCCTAACGTAGACAGAACCATTGAGCAGTGATTGTTTGGCGGAGTTTTTAAATCGGCAGAAATACACCTTTCTACCGCTTCGAGCGACGTAATCATCAAGCATTTGAACGCCAACATGATCGATGAAGTTAATACCGCGCCCAAGGATAACCACTCTCTCTGCAGTGAGACTTTGCAGCTCCTGATGCAGATACTGAACACAGCCAAAAAAGATTGAGCCATTAATCCGCACCACCGTGAGATCCTGTTGAGCGTCAATATTGAGCTCTTGCTTATCCAACACTTCAACAACAGGCCTAGACGTGCGGCGAAGATAGAAAAATAACGAAGTCGCCACACCAATGTAGATCGCCCATTCAAGGTGCATAAACAGTGCGGCAGTGCAAGTAACCGCCAGCACAAATGTCTCTTTTTTGTCGTGCTCTACCAGCGTTTTAATGTGTGGTATATCAATCAGATTCCAAGCAACAACGAGCAATAATCCACCCATACCGGAAATCGGAATATAAGCCGCGTATTGAACAAAATTTACCATCACTAATAACAAGATAAGCCCGGCAAACACAGCAGCAAGGGGAGTCTTCGCCCCACTGCTGTAGTTCACACCACTGCGAGTGAAAGAGCCAGACGAGACATAACACGAGAAAAACGAGCCAACGAGATTGGAGATCCCCTGCCCAATAAACTCCTGATTGCTATCAAGCGCTTGCCGAGATTTCAGAGCGACCGAGCGACTGATCGACACGGCTTCCACCAAACCCAACATCGCGACCGCAAAAATACCACCGAGCATAGGTTCAAAATGGCTCATCCCTTGGAAAGGTGAAGAGAGTTTGAGATAGCTGCTGTCCACTTGCCCCACTAACGCTACCTCGAAACCTAGCGCGTTCATGAAATACGCCATCCCCATGGCGGCTAGCATCGCCAGCAACATATTTGGCGCTCTTGGGGCAAGCTGTTTAACCAAAACACAAATCAGCATGGTAAACACGCCCACTATCAGCTCATCAGTATTGGTTTGTTTTAGGTGCATCACCAATAAGCCAATATTTTCAATCGCAGTTTGTCCTGAAGCATAATCAAGACCAAGGACATGCTTGAGCTGACTGACGGCTATCACCACCGCAGCACCAGCAGTAAAACCCAAAACCACGGAGTGAGAGACAAAGTTGACGACGCTGCCGAACCTGAGCAACCCAAACAGCAGTTGAACTAATCCCGCACACAGAGTTAACGTAAAGCAAAGCTGTATATAAAGCGGTGTACCGACTTCAGCAAACTGGCTCACGGTCGTAAACACAATAACGGATAACGCTGCGGTTGGACCGGAGATCAAATGGTTGGATGACCCAAACAACGCCGCAAGAATCGCGGGAACAATCGCCGTGTACAGGCCGTACTCTGGCGGTAGCCCGGCGATCATCGCGTAAGCCACACCTTGTGGCAGCACAATGATCGCCCCCGTGAGACCGGCCCAGAAGTCGGCGCGAAGACTTTGCGACGTGAGTTTGGGTAGCCAACTTAAAAAAGGAAAAAGCTGCACTAATTTAATACGTCTAAATGCGTGCATTACCATGATTATCCTTGTTACTACTCAGCTAGTTCCGCGACGACTTCATCAACAAGCGCACCAATAGCTGCCCAGTCTTTTGCGTCAATCAACGAGTTTGGCACCATCCACGTACCGCCACACGCCAGTACACTTGGTATCGACAAGTACTCATCGATATTGTCGGCAGAAATCCCGCCTGTCGGCATAAATTGCACTGGATACACAGCATTTAGCGCCTTCAACATAGCACTGCCACCCGATGCGCTGGCTGGGAAAAATTTGAGTGTCTTTAAACCAAGCGCCATTGCTTGTTCAACCAAGCTCGGATTATTTACACCAGGGACAATCGCAACACCACGTTGCTGCGCATATTTCACTGTAATTGGGTTCAAACCCGGGCTCACAATAAAATCGACACCCGCTTCTATCGCTTGATCCACTTGCTCGGTTGATAATACGGTTCCGGCACCAATCAACATCTCTGGGTACGCTTCGCGCATTAAACGAATAGACTCCTGAGCCGCGGGGGTACGAAAGGTCACTTCAGCGCAAGGCAAGCCGTGATCAACCAAGGTTTTCGCAAGTGGAACTGCAGATTGTGCGTCTTTAATCGCAATAACAGGCACGACTTTCAACGCGCTTAGCTTTTGTTCAAGGGTCTGTGCACCCATGGTGTTTCTCCTAGAAATTAGATAGTAATTAAAGGCATATCATCAGGTGCAATGATCGCACCCTTGTATTGAATAACGGTACCTGCAAGCTGATGCCCTGCGCTCGCTGCTTTTATGCTGTCACCACTCGTAAGCCATTGGTATAAATAGCCAGCGTTAAAAGAATCGCCTGCTGCTGTGGTATCAACCACATCATCAACTGCGTTGGTTGAAACCCATTGCTGGGCACCGTTATGAACAACTAGGCAACCTTGTGCACCGCATTTCACTATTAATTGATCAATGCTGAATTCTGAAAGGCGTGCCAGAGTCTCTTCAATCGAAGCGTCTCCAAATAACATCTGTTCGTCGTCAAAGGTGAGCAATGCAATATCGGCAAGCGCATACAGTTGGTTAAAACGTTGTTGAGCCAGTGCCGTCGTCATCCACAAACTTGGTCGATAATTGGTATCAAAGGCGATTAAGCAACCTTGTGCTTTAAGGCGTTCGAGTAGTTTCATCAAAGTATGGCTTTGCTCAGGTGTCTGAATTGCTAATGTAATGCCACTAAGATAGATCACATCGTAAGCCTTCAAAGCTTCAAATAACTGGTCAGGATCTTCTCGGCTTAACCACTCACGCACCGCTGCATCTTCACGCCAGTAATAGAAATCTCGCTCACCACAAGGCTGGTTTTCGATCATGTATAGCCCGGGGAGTTTGTCTTCATAGCGGCAGACATGATCGACGTTGATTCCTTCAAAAAGCCATTCGACCAACATTTCTTCACTTAACGTATCTCGACCCAGAGCAGTAAAATAGCTGACATCATAGTCTTGAACATTCTGCCTAAATAGCCGAGATAGATAGAGGGCAGTATTTAACGTATCACCACCAAATGCGCTTGCCATTCCGGCACTTGTTTTTTGTAGCTCAACCATGCATTCGCCGATAACCGCTACGCTTTTCCCAGCCATTTTCTTCACACCAATGTCGTTAGTTCTCAGCAACTATACTTAACGAGCAAAAATCACGCAATATATTTGAAACGCTTTTTCATTTTATTTGATTTGATAATTTTAATTATGTGAGCATGATTATAAAACAGCATTTCAGATTCGTAAAAAGCCACGATTCGATGCTAGTATCACTGCATCAATTTATAAATGCTGCAGTTAAAGCAGAATGAAAGAAAAAGAGAGAAGAGTTATGCAAGTGCGCCAAGCGATTCACAGTGAACACGCAAAACAACTAGATACAGAGGGACTTCGTAAGGAGTTTTTGGTTGAAGATATTTTTGTCGCTGACCAACTCACGATGACGTACAGCCATATTGATCGCATTGTATTTGGGGGCATACAGCCAACCCGTAAAGTGGTGGAGCTAGCTCATGATCTAGGTGCAAAGATTGGCGTTGACTACTTCCTACAGCGTCGTGAACTTGGCCTGATCAACATTGGTGGTGACGGCACGGTCACTGTCGATGGTGAAACTTATTCAGTGAATGCACAAGAGGCGCTCTATATTGGTATGGGTGCAAAAGATGTCTCCTTTTCCAGTATTGATGAAAAACAACCCGCTAAGTTTTACTTCAACAGTGCACCAGCACATACGCATTACCCAAACAAGAAAATCACACTAGAAGAAGCAGCACCAGTGACACTCGGTGATGCAGCCAGCAGTAACCACCGCACCATCTACAAATACATTGTTCCTGACGTATTGCCAACATGCCAACTTTTGATGGGCTTAACAAAATTAGAACCAGGCTCGTTATGGAATACCATGCCGTGTCACACACATGATCGCCGAATGGAAGTATATTTCTATTTCGGGATGCAAGAAGACAGTACGGTATTCCACTTTATGGGAGAGCCACAACAGACACGTCATTTAGTGGTACGTAATGAACAAGCCGTTATTTCTCCAAGTTGGTCAATTCACTCTGGCGTTGGAACGCAAGCCTACACCTTCATTTGGGGTATGGTGGGAGAGAACCAAGAATTCACCGACATGGACCACATTGCTGTTCAAGATCTAAGATAACTCCACTTAGCCCAAAGTAAGTATTGGCCCTGCATCTTGCAGTTACTTATTGAGGGACGGATATAGCTGGATTTTCAATGATATTGAAGCAATAGAGCGCCCAATGGGCGCTCTTTTTTTAACTAGCAATCAATCGATATGATTCGAGA